>NZ_CATYRA010000002.1:0-429278 GCF_958411575.1 uncultured Bacillus sp. | reverse complement strand
GTGCAACCGGGGAAACTGGCGCAACGGGAGTAACGGGAGTAACTGGAGCCACTGGTGCAACTGGAGCAACTGGAGCAACAGGATCAACAGGAGCAACGGGATCAACAGGATCAACAGGAGCCACTGGAGTAACTGGTGCAACCGGGGAAACAGGAGCTACAGGACCAACAGGAGCAACGGGAGAAACAGGATCAACAGGAGCAACGGGAACAACTGGTGCAACCGGAGCAACTGGCGTAACGGGATCAACAGGTCCAACTGGAGCAACGGGAGAAACAGGATCAACAGGATCAACAGGAGCCACTGGAGTAACTGGTGCAACGGGAGCTACAGGACCAACAGGTCCAACTGGAGCAACAGGAGCAACGGGAACAACTGGTGCAACCGGAGCAACGGGAGTAACTGGTGCAACCGGGGAAACTGGCGCAACGGGACCAACAGGTCCAACAGGTCCAACTGGATCAACAGGAGCCACTGGAGTAACTGGTGCAACGGGAGTAACAGGATCAACAGGAGCCACTGGAGTAACTGGTGCAACCGGGGAAACTGGAGCTACAGGACCAACAGGTCCAACGGGAGCAACTGGTGCGACGGGAGCAACGGGATCAACGGGAGCAACGGGAGCAACCGGAGCCACAGGAGTAACAGGATCAACAGGATCAACCGGATCAACGGGAGCAACCGGAGCAACGGGATCAACCGGAGCAACGGGATCAACGGGAGCAACGGGAGCAACCGGAGCCACAGGAGTAACAGGTGCAACAGGATCAACAGGATCAACCGGAGCAACAGGACCAACCGGACCAACCGGATCAACGGGACCAACAGGACCGACTGGAAGCGGATCTCAGCTCAACTACACAACAGTGGAGGGGCCAGTTGCTCTAGCTATTAATAATACTGAAACAACTGTAGGTACTTTAAATGTGCCAACCAACAATGGTGAAAATATTAAAGTCGATTTTTCGATATCTGTAGATGTAGTGACTACTGCCAACTCAAATTTTACGTTTCAGATCAGGATGTATCGGAATGGGGTATTGATTGATACTCGAACTGTCCAGAGGAATATTAACGCAGCTCTAACTTCTAGGTTCCCGGTAGCTTCTACAAATGTGAATACAGCTGTCGTGACAGGAACGACCACTTATGAAATCAGAATCATATTTATGAATGCCAGCAATGTAAGTTCAGCTAGTGCGATTAATTTAGAAATAAACACTATTCGCTTCCCATCGCTTTAAATTCAGAAAAGGTGATGAAAAAACCTGTCTCTTCCCTGATGAGACAGGTTTTTTGGAATATAATCTGTCTATATATGATCGTTAAGAAAGATATTCTCTAACAAACACTTCGAGATAATGAGAATACTCAATTTGGTCAAACTCATTGCCGCATGCATGTATGACCCACGGCTCTTTCTGATAAGGGATGCCGACCAAATACCCCTTTTTCCTGAACTCAAAGCATTGAGAAGTGTCATATAAATGCCAGCCGTCAAATATCTCTTTTTGCCACGGGAGATCGTACTGAGTGGCCAGCAATAAACCGTCTAATGCTTGAACTGTTTTCACGGTTTCATTGATCTCATCAAACGACAAATAGCTATACGTACTGCGGTATTCAATGACTTTTCCCGCTTTTTTAGAAGCCTCCCACCAAATCCCGCTTTGCGGCACTTCTTCAGCTCCTATGACGCCTATCATGCCAAGCTCATCATTCTGCTGAAAGACATAAAGGATATCATAAATAAAGGAACGATTAATGATAAATGTATCCTGATGTACATACACTTTATATTTTGCGTCTGAGTCCTGCATTGCCGCCTGATAGCCGGAGGCCATACTATCAGCCTTTCGTATATCGATTAACTCAACCTTCATATGCGGCGGCACTGAAAGGGACTGGATATGTCTCAAACAGAGATCATAAAGGGTGTCATCATTGACACATGTAATGAAGCAAATAGAGTTTTCATTTACGTGCTGTTTCATCTTTTTTGTGCCTTTATGACATATTGATAGGCTCTGGCTTCCTCCTCAAAGCTTGCATGGTGAATCCCCATGTTTGCTTTGATGTGAGCCAGTTTGCTGATCATTTTTTCATAATAGTGAGTCGTATAGGAAATAGATTCGATGTGGCTGACCTTGTAACCCGTTTCATGAAACATCTTCTTCATTTCTTGCAAGGTAAAAAAACGGAAGTGTGTTTTATCGAGCAGCCCGGCCTGTGTATACGTCCATTTGCCGGACAGCAGACTTTCAAAAATCGAGATATGCCCGATATTCGGAATGCTTGCCAAAATGCTCCCAGTTTCTTTTACGTAAGGCTTGATATTAACTAAAATTGTCCACGGGTCTTTTAAGTGCTCCAAAACATCGCCGAAGATGATGTGATCAAATGTGTTTTTTTGGAAAGGGAGCTTCAGTGTTTCAATGTCTCCCGTTATTACTTTGTCAATGTGATGAGCTGCTTTTTCGGCAGCTGGCGGGTATGATTCGATCCCGTAATAGGAGCAATTCGTTTTTTCCTTAACAGCTGCGCCAAACAGGCCTTCAGCGCAGCCGACTTCAAGAATGGTTTTTGCAAGCGGTTCTACCAGATCAAATAACTGCCAGTTGATGCCTTTGTAATACTCTTTATCTTTAAGCTGATACTCTTTCATAGAATCGGCAAGTGACCTTTTATTGATTTCCATGATGTTCACCTCCGGAGCCAGCCTGCTGCTGCAGGATATCTTCAAAGTATTTTTTGTTGGCTAGTATTTTTGGATCATGAGGGCGGTATTGTAAAGCTGATTCATTATGCTGATAAGCAAGCTGATGCTGGCCAAGCTTGTCGTAGCAGACGGCTAATTGTAAGTGAGGCAGCCAGGTGGCACAGGCGCGGTTTTGAAAAGCCAGGCTTTCTGAACCTTTATTTTCAATTGCTTTTTCATACCAATAGACTGCGCTTTGAAAATCATTTCTTTCTAAAAAAGAGAACCCCAGCCTGCAGCATGTTTCCGCTCTGGGCGGTCCGTAGATGAGCGTGTGGAGCACCCAGTTTAATTCTTTTTCCTTCAGTCCTAATGAATGATAGCAGTCTGCTAATTTATTACATGCTCTGATATTATCCTCGACCCATCCCTGTTTTGTTTTCAAAAAACGCAAATAGTATTCAATTGCTTTTTCTATTTTCCCATGATCACATAACTCGTTCGCATAATAAAATAAATCTCTTGGCGAAAAATCCTTTCCCGAAGAGGCCATGTTTTCATAAATCCGCAAGTTTCGGTCTGCGTCATGGCTAAGCGGCATGTGAGAAACTGCAGCTTCACTGTGGTGGAGGTTTCCGTATACTTCCAAATATTCATGGACCGCGCCAATCCATTTAAAGCCCTTTTCCCGTTTTACAAGCCGGTATCTTCTTAAGCTGGATGTGACGTTGTTTTCTTCATCAAACGCCAAATGGTATTTCATTGAGACCGCGTCAATCTGCGGATCAAGCGTTCTTTTTAAATCCAATAACAGCTTTTGATCTTTCTCGGTAAACACGTCGTCGGCATCAAGCCATAAAATATAGTCGGCCGTGGCCTGCTGAAACGAAAAATTTCGGGCTGCTGCAAAATCGTCAATCCATTCAAAATCAAAAATCCGGTCTGTATAACGGGAAACGATGTCTTTTGTCTGGTCAACTGATCCGGTATCAACAATGTTAATCTCATCAGCTATTCCTCGTATAGAATCTAAGCAGCGGCCGATAACGGCTTCTTCATTTTTCACGATCATACATAAACTAATAGAAATCACATGGCCACCTCCGTTTCATTCTGTTTTTTCTTTATGGCGTGGACAAACATGTAATCAATATGAGCATGTTTTGACAAGTGATCCAAAGACAAACCAAATTGCCCGGCAAGGAATTGAAGTTCTTGTAAAAAGAGCATTATGTTCGTTTTAGTTTTGGTGGAATGGGAGGTAGTGGATTTTATGTTATAAAGATATTCAGGAAATAGCGTGTTTACGTTTCGAGGTGTAATGAAATGTGTGTACGTCGATGTTCCGCATAATAAAGAGAAAAGTGTATCTGCATAAGCTATATTCGGGATGCAGCAAATCAACGAGCCTGAAGGCTTTAGATAAACGGCAAGAGTCTCAATCGTAAGCCTAGGATTCATCGAGCAGTTCAAAAGGTCACCGATCAAAATGACATCGAAAAAAGCCTCCGGGTAGGGGGGGTCACGTGTCAAGTCAGCTGAAATGACTTGTTCATAATAGGCGCTTGCAACGGTCTGTAACAACGCGTCCTCTTCAATTCCATACAATGTACAAGTTTGCCGGTTTAAAAGCTCTGCCCCCGCAGCTCCCGCTCCGCAGCCGATATGTAAGATAGAGCTGGCTTCCGCGGGCACAAGCGCTGTCAGCTGAGGCTGGGAATCAAAGAATGCTGTCACATCCACCTTCCATTTATCGATGAATCGTTGCCGGTTTTCTTCGTACAATCGACTGATGCTTAAATCCGGATTCCCTGTAAACGTAGCGTGACCGTGATGGTGGACAAACGAATCAAGAGCGATTTTCAGCTGATATCCCGCTTGCAGTACGCGGAGGCATAAATCATCATCTTCAAATGAACCGCCTTCATAACGTTCATCAAAACCCCCGACTTCATCCAACACCTCCTTTTTGACAAGTAGGCAAAATCCGACCAGCCGCAATACAGCTCTTGACTTGCCTCTTTGCTGCAAACAGTAAAGGCGGGAAAAGTCTTCAATTCCTTCAACGTTTGTGTAGTCAACGGGGACTTGCTGTAACCCGCTGACATAATTGCTTACGGGTCCGACCATGCCGATTTTGTCATCCTGATAAAGCAGCTTGATCATCGGCTCCAGCCATTGATTTGTGACAATAGTATCATTGTTTAAAAATAGAATGCTGTCCCCTGAAGCAGCTTCAAGGCCCTGATTGCAGGCTTTCGCGAAGCCTTCGTTTGTTTTATTAAAAATCGTCCTAATTGAAGATATCTGTTTGAGGTAGTCACGTGTACCGTCATGAGAACCGTTATCTACAACAATTATTTCTATACAGTCATTATTCGTATGCTTCCATATGCTCTCCAAGCATTGTTTTGTTAACGCTAATTGATTATAAGTCAGCATAATAATACTCGTTTTCACCATAGCCTCCGCCCTTCACCATATCATTCGGATATTATATGTATATCGTAAATGTTCAGACGGAATGATTCTTTCCTGTTAAAAGGAGAATGCTGCTTAAACGAAATAAATTTGGACGTTTTAAAAAATATGAATAGTTTTTTAAAGAAAAGGTCGATGAAATTGTTGAGAGAAGGTACTATATTTCTGTTTTCCCTTAATTATGTATTTAGGGATCAAAAAGGTTGGTGGAACAATAAGCCTAGGAATTGGATACAGCAAGGATGAACTTAGTGGTGGATTTCATCGATGACATTTATAAATGCTGCTTGATGCTCTTTAATAAGTTTTACTCAGGTAAGACAGTGAGTTACGTTATCAAATATTGAGGATGATGTTAATCAGAGTTGAGTTTATTTGAAGTGGATAATGAAAAGAGAAGAAAGCTTGGATTCGTTATGGATGGAATTAGAAGCAAATACGGATCAAAAGCGATTCTGAGAGCAGTTTCATACACACCGGCAGGAACTGCGCTTCATAGAGCAGAACTGACAGGAGGACACAAATCATAAAGATAAGATGATAAATCTTCAATGTTAATTTGTTGCTTTATTTAATGAAGAAACATAACGTATTCTGCCACCATACACTTATGGTTCTGCTGGATAAAAAAACATTTGAGATAATAAAAATCTACTTTACTTTTCTCATAAATAAACGAGGTGAAAATCAATGAATGGAATAGATTTTTTAGAATCTGTGTCGCAACTTGGACAAATAATTTTATTGTTCTCCGGCTACGCCCTTTATTGGAGTTTAGGTAAAACAAAAAGAGAACGAAGACTTACAAAATATGAAACTTTTCTTAGGTTCTTTGTAAGGTTCGGCATATTTGCATGGGCGCTTTCGTTTCTTGCTTTGCATTTGTGGTAACAACCCTCTGTCGATATTTGACTTATTATATCTAATCTAATTAACTCAAAACCTTTTTTTGAAAAAAAGTATGTTAATATGAAATCGCTTTGCGATTTCAAAATGTTATATATCCCTTCTTATCAAATTCATTCATCCCTCTAAGAAGTTGCGGTAGTATTCAAGGACACCTTTAAGTTTTGTTTGCCTGCTTCAATATTTTCTAACAAGTCTGTAATTTTAGGGCGTTCTTCATTCAAGGACTTAGGTTCAAGGTAATCGAGCATTAGCTGATGACGAAAACACATTAGAGAATAATATAATAATATCTTGGTCTTCCTCCATTTGTTTTATTTCTTCTTCAACCTCTGCTTTTAATATTTCTGAATCTGGAACGGCGAACATCCGTATGTATTTATACCACTCATTTATTTTCACACCGACTCTAGAAGAAGAGATCATCTGCTCCAACACAAGTCCTCCTAATCAAATTATCCATATATGTGATAATTTATTATATTTAAATGAATTAGGAAGATTAATGTTATCTTAAAAAACAAAAATACCCTCCCCAATAAAGAGAAGGGAGGGAGTTTTATTTTGGTGAATCATATTCCTTTGCCTATTCACTATCAGAAATTTCATGAGTATTCAAGTCAGAGGCCATATTGTTGAATAAGGATAGTATAAAAAAGGTTATTGTTGCCTTAATATCGAAATAAAGATTAGATTTAAGTATTTTTGATGGGAGTTACTATAATGCATATTGCAACAAAAAGGTTATTGATACGTGAATTTGAATTCAAAGATTGGCAAGCTGTATATGAGTATACATCAGATATTAATGTTATGAAGTATATACCAGAAGGGGTTTTTTCTAAAGAAGATGCAAAAGAATTTGTAAATAAAAATAGAGGTGATAATGCTGAAAAATTTCCTGTAGTACTAAGAGATGAAAATTTTCTTATAGGCCATATTGTTTTTTATAAGTATTTTGGTGAACATACGTATGAGATTGGGTGGGTGTTTAATCCGAAATATCAAAATAGAGGGTATGCTTCTGAAGCAGCACGAGCTATTTTGGAATATGGATTTAAAGAAATGAACTTACATAGGATTATAGCTACGTGTCAACCTGAGAATATTCCATCATACCGAGTTATGGAGAAAATCGGAATGAGAAGAGAAGGCTTTTTTAAAAAATGTATCCCCAAAGGCAATGAATGGTGGGATGAATATTATTACGCTATTTTAGAGGAAGAGTGGAAATGAACCAATAAGAATTTTTAAGTCTTACCTCTTCAACAAAAGGTTCTTTAATTGAAGGCAGAACAGATTCAATGAGCCATGGCGATTGTTTTTAGGTGAGTTCACTAATCAAGGTATATGGATGATTCTGAGGAAATAGAGATTTTCGAGGTAACTAATGCTATTAGCCATTTCAGATAAAAGTAGGCCAGGTATAATTACTGACGGAGCAGTAAGAAAAACTAATGATTCAGATTATGATTTTTTTCAATACTGAATCATTATCAGCAATTAAAAACACATCAAAAAAGAGGGTGGAAAATGATCTAATAAAAAGAACATGTTTTGAAATAAGTTGATCAAAACATGCTTTTATAATTGTAACGGGTTAACTTCTTGATAAAAAAGTTTGATTACATTTGCGGGGGTTCCAAACCAAATTTTGTCCATTCCTCTTTTGCTGGCCCATAAATACCTGGAACAGTTAATCCTGCTTGTCTCATAAGAACCGTCATTTGTCCTCGATGGTGATTTTGGTGTTGAATCAAAAACATCAAAAGTGAGCCATTTGGCAATTGTTGTCCAATAAAGTTGATACGTTCTTGAAGTGTATGGTCAGTCCATTGGGTTTTTAATGCCTGTACAAATGCATTACTGGCTTGATGATAGCTGTCTGCTATAAACTGGGCCGAAGCAGGTACAGGATAATCTTCAGCTGGAGCGTGAAATGTTAAGTCTGTGTTTGAGGTAATGATGCGAATGGCAGCAACAGTATGCCAAGCGATACGGCCTAAAGTCCAATTTTGTGAAGTAATTTCTTGTTTAAGTGATTCATCAGTTAAACAATTTAGTAGTTTCTGTGTAGCATCGGCTTCGAACTCCCAAGATTTTAAAAAATGGTTTAAGGTTTGAAACACAAAAATCCTCCTTATAATTTTTCTATGAACCTATAGTTCAATTATAGTGCCCCGTTTAGTTAAAAAGAACAAAACTTTAGACAAAGGAAAAAGGCATCGTGGCATTCTTATAAACGTCACGACTTGATTTCAAAGCTACATTTAGAATACATCCAATCAAAACCAAACTAAATGACAATGAAGCCGTATGAGATTTGCTTGATGTTGAATTGCAAAACGGATTCTTTTTTTACAAGGATCGGAAAGAGAGGCATGCCTTGTTCTAATTAGAGACGATTCAGGGGAAGTACATAACAAAGTAAAGAACCCAGCACAGTTTTTGATTCAAGTTGCAGTGTTTTATGAAAAATTGGTGTAGAGGAATCAATACAAGAATATACAGAACACATATCGAGCGGCAGGGTTGAATTTTATTGCAGATGATATGTGTTTTATAGAGTTGCCAAAAAATCAAGAAGGAGATTACCTCACATGTAATGAATTATTATAGTAGGAAAGAGAATAATTTCCAACAAAGGGAGGAATGAGTTAGTAATGAAGGGTTTTATCAAAGGCGCTGTTCTAACTGCTATTCTAGGTGTTGGTGCTACTTTATTTGCAGGAGATGTATCTGCACACGGGTATATAAAAGAACCTGCTAGTAGAGCGTACATGGGTTCATTAGAAAAACAAATAATTGGTTGGACGGCAGCTAATCAAAAGTATGGTTCCGTAATTGATAATCCTCAATCGGTAGAAGGACCAAAAGGGTTTCCGTCTGCGGGTCCACCAGATGGGAAAATTGCATCAGCAAATGGAGGTTCGGGTCAAATTGACTTTGGGTTAGACAGGCAGACTGCAGATCATTGGGTAAAACAAAACATCCGTGGGGGTTTAAACACCTTTACTTGGCACTATACTGCTCCTCACGCAACATCAAAGTGGCACTATTATATAACCAAGAAAGATTGGAATCCAAACAAACCTTTAACAAGAGATGAATTTGAATTAATTGGAACTGTAGATCACGACGGCTCAAAGGCTGATACTCATCTATCTCATAACATTTATGTACCAACTGATCGCAGTGGTTATCATGTCATTCTAGGGGTGTGGGATGTTGCGGATACCTCTAATGCCTTTTATAACGTAATTGATGTAAACCTAATACGATGATGTCGAACCTCCAATTATGGACAAGAATATGAGGCATACAGAGCTAATCAGAAAATTCGCACCGCATCTTATTTTTAATAGCTTAGTATGACTATACGCTAAAAGCGTTAGTGTATCAGGTAAGCCATCACCAGCTAGTGAAATGTTGACTATAGCAACGAAGGAAAGTAACGGAAAGGAGAACACAGAGTGTTTGAGTATGGAAGTTTCGGAATCAAATGGGATGCTGTGAAGCTTCAAAGGGAGCTATTCTATTGCAGATCGGTTAGATGTTCGTGCATCTGCCGATCTTTTTTAACAGTAATAGAAGTGTACTCCAGAAGTCTATTGGTATATGCTTCATTGATGAAATCAAACAAGAAGGATACTAATAGAAAAGAACCATCATGGAAGATGCTATTTTCACTCCAAAGATAAAGAAATTAGCATTTAGAAAAGAAGTTAGGTGTTACTTTCCCTAATGATTATAAAGAGTTTTTGTTACAACATAATGAGATGGAAATGTTTGAAGGGATTGAAATACATAGTATAGAAGGAATCATTGAATATAATGAAGTTCAAGATTTCCCTAAGGGGTACGTTTTAATTGATGATATTGAAGATGCGGTTAACTTTGATTCTAATTTTGAGATATCGTTTGATATGTTAGTGTCTTCTAACGGTACGAAATATTGGGAAGTGAGTCCGAATAAACCAAGGGCATTATAAACTGGTTTCAGAAGAAGAAGACTCCAAAAAGGAGTCTTCATCTACTATTTGAGATCGTTAAGGACGACTTTTGCAGCCTCAGCAATAAGAGCATTATCATAATTAGCATCCTTCGTAAACCGCTTAGACAGGATTGCCAAAACAATAGGAGCTCTATTAGGCGGCCAAACGATAGCAATGTCGTTTCGTGTTCCGTAACTTCCGGCTCCAGATTTATCGCCGACTTCCCACCCTGTAGGGGCGCCTGCCCGAATCAGTTCGTCACCAGTAGCGTTCCCCCGCATCCAATCGGTTAAGATCGTGCGCTGATCAGTCGTGAGAGTGTTATCCACAGTGAAAGCTTTAAGGTCGCTTGCTAACGCTTTTGCGGTGCTTGTGTCACGAATATCTCCAGGAATAGCAGAGTTTAGATCCGTCTCGAATCGATTAGCCTTAGTTACATGATCCCCAATCTGTTTCAGTGACTTTTCGAAACCTTTAGGCCCGCCAAGTTGTTGCAACAATATGTTCCCAGCGGTATTATCGCTGTAACGGATAGCAGCCTCTGAGATTTCCTTCAGGCTCATGCCTGTATCTACGTGTTTTTCTGTGATTGGAGAATATGTAACAAGATCGTCTTTGCTGTAGTGCATCACTTCATTAAGTTTTTCAATTGGGTTTTTCTTCAGGACAGCAGCTGCGGCTAGAACTTTATAGGTTGATGCGTAAGCAAACCGTTCATTCGGCCGATAGGCGATAGTCTTGTTTGTACCTGTGTCAATTGCATAAACGCCAAGCCTGGCATCAAATTTTTTCTCAAGTTGAACAAATTTTTTATTCGCTATACAGCTTGTCATTTTTGTGTCTCCTATAGCTTTTGCTTCAGCATGCGTTGATCCGTAAAAGGGTTTGAAACCAGTAAGGCTTAAACATAAAAGACCAATACATAATCCAAGTTTTAATGTCGCTTTATTTTTCAAATAATCGACCTCCTAATTTAATTGATTTTGTATTCACCTTTTATTAATACCACAAAAATAGGAGCAAAATCGATATATTTCCAATGAAATGTTTAAACAAAAACCTTTTCATTCATCTCGTTTTTTGATTTTTAATATGTTAATAGTACGGGGCAATGAGGGGAAAGGGAGCAACAAGAAAATAGATAAACACCTAAAGGTGAGCATTATGGTGAAATATCATTAATAATAGGGCAGGTGTAGCATGAAATTTATAATTGTTTCTATTGCCACCCATATGGCATTATTTAAAAGGATGGCACGAAATCATCCTAATGGGCTTTATGAATTGTGATTGGAGTGTTATGGTGCAAACAAAAAAAGTTTATCTTTATGTATTTCATACAATGTCAGACTGGGAATATGGATATTTAATTGCAGAACTTCATTCAGGGAGATATTTCAAAAAAGATGTAGCACCTTTAAAAGTAGTTACAGCAGGAGCTAATAAAGAAATGATTACGACGATGGGGGGACTGAGCATAAAACCAGATATTATCCTTGATGAGTGTACTCTTGAGAGTAAAGATCTTTTGATTTTACCCGGAGGGAATACTTGGGGAGAAGATATTCATCAACCGATCTTGAAAAAAGTTGGCGAAGCTTTAAAGCTTGGCACGACTGTAGCTGCCATTTGTGGTGCAACTGTGGGACTAGCGAATAGTGGGTACTTAGATTCTAGAAAGCATACAAGCAATGACTTGGAGTATATGAAAATGGTCTGTCCTACTTATCAAGGAGAAACATTTTATGAGAAGGCACCTGCAGTATCTGATGAAAATTTGGTTACTGCTTCAGGAATTGCTCCCCTGGAATTTGCGATGGAAGTACTGAAAAAATTAGATGTATTTGCACCAGATACATTGCATTCATGGTATAAGCTAAATAAAACCCATAAACCTGAATACTTCTTCGAGTTAATGAATACAATAAATGGATAGAATCATTACCAAATGCCCCTGAACTAAGGGGCATTTTTTTGTTAAAGTCTAAATAACCTTGAATGATGGAATATGTCTATTTATTAAAAAAGAAAACGACGCAACTGAAGTAGAGTAATGCAGAAATTTGAAACAATCACAGCATCTAGAACGTATTGTGATAATAAAGTTTAAATATAAGTTGCGCAATTTATTTTCTTGTTTAGTGCTTATATGAATGATGTGAAAGGGGCATCCAAATGCATATTCATCAAACTCAAAGCGGAAATCAAAACAATCATCCAAAATGGTTTGTAACGATCTTGCTCAGTTGGGGAACGTTTGTTTTTGCTTTGTTTTTTGCTACTTTAGTCGGTTCAATGGCTAGCCAAGCGGGAGCTTCCAAGCTTTTGAAGCAAGGTATCCAAGCAGGTTTAGTGACATTAATTACTGTCCCGTTGCTCTACATTCTTCTTAAGCGGTTTTCTAGTAGACCATTCTACTCTATCGGACTGTCTGGGTGGCGGCAAGCCATTCCGAAAGCCATGATGGGCGCAATGTATGTGATTGTTCTATCAGCATCTGGATTCGCTATCGCCCATTTATTGGGTTGGATCAAAGTTACACAATTTCACTTCTCTGCCCATTTAGTTACTGTATTGCTCTTAAACATGATGATCGCTTTTTTTTATGAAGCGTTTCCAGAGGAATTAACTTTTCGTGGGACGGTGTACAATGCTCTGAACAGGCGATTTAATTGTTTCATAGCCTTACTCCTACAGCCGATCCTATTTGTGCTTGCACCATTAACTGTAAGTGGTTTGCAATATATAGCAGGAATTGAATCACCTGCTATCACATTAGATTACATCGTTTTATTGTTGTCTTTTGGATTCATCCTTCAACTTCTGCGCATTGCAACAGGAAGCTTATGGACGTCTATAGGCTTTCATCTAGCCTTTCTTGAGAATTCTCGGTTCTTCGTCCTGCAGGGGGATAAACGCTTTATTACCTATGAAGAAATTGTTCCGGGAACAGGAGCGCTGTTTGTAATCTTTTTTATGTTGATTATTGTCGGTACTCTACTATTAATACCTGCAGTAATAGCTCGCTGGCGGCGTAGAAATAAGGACTGCCAAGATGATTAATATCTGAATGAAACGGCAGTTTTATACACAAAAGTATAGAATTGTTTACTGCGAAAATGTTACCCTTTATTAATGAGAATATATCATGTAAAAAGTTTTCATTTAAATACCTGTTTATAGAACTTTTAAACAATGTGTAATCCAATTGTCATAGCGGGCATAATGGATATCATTTGGTATTGGACTGAATGGAAAGAGAGTGGTGGATTGCTTGAGTGTTTGTAGCGTGGGGGCTATATTTAAAAATCTATATCAAAAGCGGTTTCACTAGTTGAATGAAGGGCTTTGAAAGGGGTGACAAGCCATTAAAAAACTAGTTGTGCTTTCCAGTTTTATAGGAATCCTGTTATCAATCGTTGGACAATTATTTGGGATCTTATCTGATTTCCTGATTTCTGGTAATGCTCGGTTTATAGGTGTTTTAGCAGGGATTCT
This sequence comes from uncultured Bacillus sp., assembly GCF_958411575.1. Taxonomy (NCBI): domain Bacteria; kingdom Bacillati; phylum Bacillota; class Bacilli; order Caryophanales; family Bacillaceae; genus Bacillus; species uncultured Bacillus sp. The sequence goes on along the minus strand of NZ_CATYRA010000002.1, from coordinate 415,700 downwards.
TGTATTACTTAGTTTGAAGGCAAGAAGTGTAGCAATGCAATCATTTATCGTTGGTTCAAGTACGGCGATAGGAATTATGAGTGCAGGAATTTTATATTTGCCAGCTGCGATGATCAATGTCTTAATTGGTTTCGAACTAAACAAAAAGATGAGAGAAGAAAACACTAAAGAGTATATCTGAATAGATTGCTTTTTGTGTAAGATGTAGTGAAGAATTGTGGCATAAAAGTAAAGAAATAATCGTTTTATTCAGAGTGAGGTTTATATGGGATTGAAATTTTACAGGCTTCTTAGAACAAATGAAGTCGAGTTTTTTCAGGTAATACAAAAAGAAACTTCAGATATTTATGGTTATATCTTAATTGTTGATTCAAGAAGAAAAGAAAAGCTGTGTGATAATCCAGTTTTAATTGGTATGGAGGATGAAAATGAGTACGAGGGTTCCTCAAACTTTATTCAGGTCATTACATTCACTGAAGAAAGATATCTTCAAGACTTTACAGCTGATACCTTTTCTTTTATAGATGGTCTGTTAAACATGAAACCAGATTGTCACTTCTTTATTAAAGAACAGGTGTATAAATCAAATTCTGAGTTGCTGGACTTTGATTTTCCTTTTGATATGACACCTATTGTGGATTTTATTAAACCGTATGCACTAGAAATAAACAAAGACACCAATCTTAACAATATTAGCAACAGTGATTTTAATTACCTTTCACAAAAATAATCGAAAAAAATGAAGGTGAAAGATGATGATTGATTTTTACTAATTCAGAATTGCTTGGCTTTACTTTGAAAGGAGTCGAGTAAGATGGATAAGAAAAAAGATGAAATACAAAGAAAATATAGGGAACAAATGAGGGAGGAGACTGAACAAGAAAAAGAAGATGGCAGTTCACATACTTTTGAGATTGTTATTGTACTCGCCATCATTATCTTGATGTTTTTCTTTCATTCAGTATTTAAGGGTTTTTAGATAAATGAATCCTTTTTGGCTATATGGAAAAATGTAGGTATGCGAAAGCTGATCATACATAAGCAATTATGATTTGAATTCTGCCGAAGTAGACATTTTTTAAACAAATAAACGATTTTAAGCACAGTGCAATTGTATGACAAAAAGCAATCAGGTTTTGCAAATAAAGCTGCCTGCAAGTGGCTTGCTCACCAACCTAAACGCCAGCCATTAAAGCTAATGTCTCACATCCAGACATTAGCTTTTTTCATTGTGTAATAGACGGCCGTCAAGTACCTGGAAGACGCTCTCATAATAGCCGTCTCCTGTCATACGAGGCCAACATCGACAGGAAAAAAGTTTATCTTTAAAAATTCACATTTTCTGTCGTGAAAATGTAAATGTATTCATAAAAATGCCGCAGCATATCATCAGAGCGCCGATGATGATATTCATGGTGATCTGTTCGTGCAATTGCAGCCATCCAAAGAATAGAGCCAGTACGGGAACGAACATTAATGCCATGGATGCTTTTGATGCTTCGATTTGATTGAGCACCCAAAACCATACGACAAATGTAAAACCTGTAGAAAGCAAACCATTAAACAGCAATGACCAAACCGCCTGATATGTCCACTCGGCTGAATAAACCGGTTCCAATATAAAGGAAAACACCAACAACATGATGGCTCCCATCAGAAGATGCCAGGCATTCATATGAATGATATCGATATGCTTGAATTGAAGCTTGCTAAACACATTCGCAATTCCCCAGCTAAGCGCTGCCGCTAGGACGCACAGTTCTCCAAATAAAGCGCTTTGATCGACATTCAGCATTTCTTTTCCAAATATAAATAAAAGTCCGAAGAATCCGCTTATCAGCCCGATCGTTTTATACACATTCATTTTCTCGTTTAATGTAAAATGGCTGATCACCGTAACAAATATAGGCATCGTATACACCAAAACAGAGGTTTTTCCTGAATCGACAAACTGCATTCCATACGTTAAGATCCCCATATAGCCCAGACCCATCAGCAGGCTCATGAAGATATAGCTTTTGATATGTTCTTTTCCCATTGAAAGTTTTTTTCTTTTAATGAAGAGAATGAGAAATAAAGGAAAAGCCCCGATGAACAGACGCAAAGCCGAGAACAAAAGCGGGGGGATGTCATGAATTCCTACTTTCATCGCAACCCAAGTATAGCCCCAGATAAGTGTGACAGAAATGATTCCCAGCATGACTTTTACCATTATTAAGCCGCCTTTCTTGTTTAAATATCGTGCTGGTTTCTATCATATGTTACATTTATATATAACTGAAATACATTTGTATTATTGGGGGTATAACCATATGGTTATGAACATGAACCATCTTCACATATTTGTAAAAGTCGGGGAGAAATTGAACATTACAGAATCGGCAAAAGAATTGTTCATATCTCAGCCGGCGGTAAGCAAAGCGATTAAAAATCTGGAAAGCTCACTGCAGCTCAAATTACTGATCAGGGATAAACATCATGGTTTAATGCTGACTGACGTCGGAAAGGACATTTTACTGCTGGCGAGGCAAATGAAGGGGATTGAAAGCAAAATATATCAAGTAGCCAACAGGGAAAACAAGCTGTTAAGCGGGAAGGCGAAAATCGGTTCATTTCCGGCTGTTTCAACAAATATCATGCCGCAGGCGATTGCGGCATTCAGAGCAAAATACCCGCTGATCCGCATAGAATTGGCCGAGGGGACCTCTGATCAAATCAAAGGTTGGGTCGAGGATCGGACCGTTGATATTGGGATCGCAGCATCTCCATTTGAACCGTTTGACAATCAACTATTGTGTAACGACTATATGGTGGCAGTCATCCCTCCGCAAGATGACGAACTAAAACAGGAAAAGCATGTCGACCTCAACACGTATCAAGATGACCTTATTTTTTGCAAAGGCGGTCATGAAATTGCAATGTCAAATACGTTGCAGCAGCATCACATTGAATTAAAGGAAAACTTGACTGTGCAAAATGCCGAAACCTTGATCAATATGGTCAAAAACAATTTGGGCGTAGGCATTATTTCAAACTTTACACTTTCATCTGTCCCGCATCAATTGATTAAAATGGACATCTTTCCCCGGATCACCCGTGATATTGGCGTCATCGCGCATTCATTTGATGAAGTAACGCCGGCGGCGCATGAATTTATCAAGGTGTTGAAAGCAGTCGTTACTGAATCTGGAGGAAAATGAATACTCACCGGCAGAGTGAAAAGAAAAAAGCAACAATTGAACGTTGCTTTTTCATTTTATTCGGTCTTTGTACGCTAGGATAACTTCAACCCAAAAAAGGTTCACCGGTCTCTGCCTTTATGGGGCTCTGTTCCTTAACTTGTTTTAACGTCGCTACTATAAGAAAGCTAACAATTACTAATAAAAGCCATGAACTCACCTTTCCTAAATGAACGAGACTCCATGCCTCGGTTTGGTTTGGGTATGTCCAAGCCCCAAAAAATGTTGCGATATTTTCTGCTATCCATATAAAAAAACCGATGAGCACAAAAGAAAGTGCGAGAGGCATACGGTAACGAGTTCCATTCACCTCATATATGACCCATGTTTGCCAAAAGACAATGATAACAAGTCCAGATAACCACCAGCGAATGTCAATCGAATAATGGTGGGTGAAAAAATTCAAATAAATCGCAGCGGCAAGCAGAACAACTGCATAAAACGGCGGCCACTTAACCAATTCAACCTTAAGTCTCCTCCATGCCTGGCATAGATAACTGGCTACACTTGCGTACATGAAGCCGCTATACAAAGGCACCCCGAAAACTTTGGAATATCCTTCTTCTGGATAAGACCAAGAGCCCATGTGTACTTTGAAAAGTTCAAGAGCAAGTCCAATAAGGTGGAACAATGTGATCACTTTTAATTCATCCCGTGTTTCAAGACCGGAGTGCACCATCCACCACTGCATGAGAACACAGATGATGAGCAGCCAGTCATACCGTGGCAAGAAGGGAAGAGGGATGATTTGTGTAATAGCCAAAGAGGCAAAAATAACGACAGGAAACAAACATGACAGGGCTTGTTCCCAACCAAAACGAACGAGTTGTTTTATGGCTCTCATGATGTGTGCCTCCAAAGGTATATTCTGAATATATGTAAGGCACGCTTCGTATAGCAGCCAAATGGACATAGGATTGCGTCCATAGGATCACCACCAAATCACTTTATTTTTCTTTTGTCTTCTTTATGAATCCTGTGTGTCTTCATCACTTCGGTATTCCAAAATATCTCCGGGCTGGCATTCTAAAGCCTTACAAATCGCCTCTAAAGTTGATAATCGAATGGCCTTTGCTTTTCCGTTTTTCAATATCGAAAGATTAGCCATCGTGATGCCAACTCTCTCTGAAAGCTCTGTTACGCTCATTTTCCTTTTAGCAAGCATCACATCAATATTGATAATAATTGCCATGTTCATCACCTCAGACCGTTAAGTCATTTTCTGATTTTATATCAATCGCTTCTTTTAAGAGTTTTTGAAGAACAGCAGCAAAGACTGCAATCACCATTGAAGCAAAAATAATGACCAATCCGATGACGATGATACCCGGAGCGTCGTCTATTTCGGCCATCAGATAAAAGAATGGCATGCCTGCCGCAAACAAGATACTGATAATGACCGCACAATATTTTATATTCTTTAAAGCTTTTACAGAAATGTTAGAGAAAGCTTTGTTCTTGTCAATATAGCTTAAAAGTTTAAACGCTTGATAAAGAGCAAAGTAAAAAGGTATCGCCGTTACATACAAAAAGACGAAAACGAGATATTGAATATAAGCCATATTTGGAAATAATTCTGCTGCATAATTGGCGATCTTAGGCACCACAAAAATGCACAAAGCAAGAATCGGAATTCCAATAAGAATAACGGCAATCTTTAAAAAGAGTGTTGAGACTCGATTCATAAAAAGCACCTCACTGATTTGTTGTCATTCTGAATTTAACATGATATTTATTGTTTTACAATAAAAAAGTATTGAAATGGATTATTTTATTGTTGTTATAAGGGACCTTTTTCATTTTAGAGAAGTTCTCATTTCAGGGGGATGCTCTATAACTTTAGTCGATTTTAAACTAGTGCAACGAATTGAGCTGTGTGCCTCAGACAGCTCAGGGAATTGGTGAGAATAATTAGAGATATTGCTCACTTATGAGGGCTTTTCTATTTTCTCTAAAGAAAAGTGAATCAACGTCTAACTATTAAACAAACGATGGGAAGAAATACATCAAAGGATAAGCTGATGTTCATACTAATGGACGGGAGGTAAACCGGCTTATGATACAAATATGGATCACTGGTCTTTTATTATTGGCTCAACCGAGCGGTCCGCCTGACAGCTTAACGGTCACACAGCAAGGACGGACGATTGCTACTGTTAACCGCGAAAACTTTACAATGCCTCTTCCCGGTACCCCGATGATTGACCATGAAAAGTACCGTAAATTCATCGAACAGCTGGATCAGCAAGTTTACCGGGAGCCGATAAATGCTGTGCTTAACGATCATGGAAGCATCATCCCGGGCAGGGTTGGTTACAGACTGTATCAACAGGCGTTTATGGAAAAGTTTTATGCTTATTTCTATGGACAAGGCCCCTCCAAAGTAGAAGTGCCGAAATTGATTATTTATCCGAAAGTTGACAGCGAAATGCTTGCTCACATCAGTACGCAGCGGCTCGGTCAGTATGTAACATATTTTAATTCGAATAATAAAAGCCGATCACATAATATTTCTCTTTCTGCAAAAGCGATTGATAATCATGTTGTTTTCCCTAACGAGACATTTTCATTTAACCAAGTTGTAGGAATGAGAACTCGGGACAAAGGATATAAGAGTGCGCCCATTATTGTTAAAGGTGAGTTGTCTGAAGGTGTGGGCGGAGGAATTTGTCAGGTATCATCTACACTATTTAATGCAGTCGATCGCGCAGGGCTGCGAATCGTTCAGCGCTACTCTCATACAAGAAGCGTGCCATATGTTCCGCCCGGACGTGATGCTACAGTAAGCTGGGGAGGTCCTGACTTTCTCTTTCAAAATCAATACAATCAGCCAATACTCATTCGGGCAAAACGACATGGGAGCAGTATGATTGTTACGCTTTACTCTTCTGATGTGATCAATAACAAACTGAGAAAAGTTCCTAAAGCCCCATCTCAAATACCGAAAGAAATAAATGTTGAGCGGTAATAGGATACTTTTATTGGAAAAATAAAAAAGAAAGAAGGAACAAATGAAGTGAAGAGGGTATTATTTTCCTTATGTGTTTTAATAATTGGAAGTATCTTTGTTCAATCAAAAGCGCTCTCCCTGACTTTTACTGTGTTACCCATTACACAAAAAACAGAGCAGTGGTCAGTAAAAGTAAGTGAAGCAGAAAATGTAAAGGAATTAGCGAGGCCTAAGAAAGGGAAATATCATGTATATTCCTTGGAAGTTAAAAACATAGGGAAAGAAACAGCTACGGTGGATGTGCAATTGTATAGAAATGATCCTGATACAATTACAAGGTTTTCACTTTTTGGATGCCCCAATGAAAATTGTGTAAAACAAAAAGAGGATGCTAAAACGTTAGCTGAAAGTTTAAACGATGGCTCGCCGTTGAGGTTCAAGCATTTTATGCTGGCAGATAAAGCCTCTGAATTAGAAGTTGTTATTATTTGGACGCAAAAGGGGCAAGAAGGACGCCATTTAAAACAAACCTTTAAATTCACTGAAGATGGCGTTAATTAGGCGTTAAAGCAGCTTAAATTAAAATTTGTCAAACAGAAATAGAGTATTCATATTTCTTATATAGATGAGATGAATCATCATTGTGCAAACTGCGTGAGAAAGGAAAGGGGGAGGGAGAGTAAACTAATAAGATAGGATGGTTTTATGATTAGATCTATTACTTTGCCAGAGGAAAAAACGAAAATAACAGTTGGAAAAACAATCATAGATGAGTCAAACGTCAAAGTTACTGCGATATATGACTATAGAGAAGAACCGGAGGAAGCTTTTTGGATACACTTATCTGATGGAAGTGAAATGTTTGTTGACGATCACAAAGTCTTTATCGAATACGAATAGAGAAAGTATTAAAAGTAGCTGTTGAATCACTTCCTGTGCATTTTAGCCTGACATTGTAAAGATAAAGACTCCAACAAAAGCACCCTAGTTAATCATTAAAGCCGTTAATTTCAAAATTTTCTATGTCGAGATTTAGGTTTTTCAATTGTTTCAACAGAACTTCAAAAGTTAAGCAACCTCCATTTTTTAATTGTTCTGGAATATCTTCAGGATGAGCAATTTTCATCCCGGACTCAATCCATTGTTTGCGATACAATTGAAATGCAGCCTCAATCAAATGATCCGGAGTTACAATAAAGCCTAATCTCACATCATGATCCTCACTGTATCCAAATTCAAAACCGCAACATGGACAAATGTCAAACGTTTTTTGATACTCGCCTTTATACAAAGGATTTTGACTTAAACCTTTATATCCGCAAATTAAACATGAATATAATTTTTCTCTCAAATTAATCCCTCTTTTATCTGTTAAAAATTCATGATAACATCTTAATTGGTCTAATTATATAATGATAATAGGCACTTATCATTGAATCATAAGGAAAAAATTAGTATGAAAATGATTCAACAAGCTATTGTTAGCTTGAACTTAATGCTGCCTTAAGGTGTAGGAAGCTTGGATTGTAATGGAAAAATAAAAAGCCCACTCTCATGAGGTGGGCTATACCGATTGATCTTCTCCTTAACCTCCGACTGGCCTTTCAGCTACTTGGATGCTAGATGGTGAATCTGTACTCAATTGCGTTAAAGCTACACCACTTAAAATAACAGTTAAAATAGACACGCAAAGAACTAGTTTTTTCATAAGATTCCCTCCAATCATTCACCGCAGTAACAACTTTTAAAGCATCTTACTCAACTAAACTCCTTTTTCTAAGATATTATCATAATCATAGGAGATTTTGTGAAAGAATGTGATAAGTAGCCATCTGTTGAATCACTGGCTTTTTTATTTTCTTTTCAGTAACATTTTGATCTGATTTTCCTACTAAAGAATGAGGGGAAGTGAGGAAAAACATGAGAAAAAAGAACTACAATAAAAAGTGGCTATTGATGATAGCTGTATTTCTGATGATCTGCATCGTATCAATCTTTGTAATGATATCAGGAAACAAAGTAAAATATGAGGGCAGCGGGAAAAGCGGATTGTGGGTTTCTAACCTTGAAAAATCAGACAAGACGTCAATTGGACCTAATTACTTTTTGAATTTGTATTGGCAGGGGGGGAAGAAAGACGAAAAAAGGACTGTTGTTGAAAGAATTACTCTGTATGTAGATGGAAAAAAGTATCAAGATGATAACATAGATGAGTACGACTTATCAGAATACACTGGTGAGGAAATGCCAGGGGGAGGACATATGGAGGACCACATCGCTACCTTTAATAATATGCCTGAAGATGAAGTAATAGGACATGATATATTAGTGAAAGTAGAGTGGAAGACAGGCGAGAAAAAACAAACAGAAGAAATCAAATTATATAAGAAGCCATGGTATAAATAATAGCTTATTTGATGAATTGGTGACCACATTGGCTGACTTTTTTATTTGTAGGATTTTAGGTACAGCAATATAAGATCCCTGCATAGGCTGGAATAAAATCTGTTAATTTCTAAAACGAGATGCTTGCTGTTTTCAAAATTTGATTTTATTATAACAAAAAATCTCATAGCCTATCTTTATATATTCAATCAGTTGATTACGTATAATGAGATTGGCTTTAATACGGAGGGCGAGAATGAAAGCACTCACTTTCTTATCCAGTTTTACTGCTATTGGAATCTCAATATTGGGGCAATGGCTAGGAGTGCTGGATGATTCTTATGCAGTTGGGAATGCTTGGTTTGTAGGTGTTTTAGCTGGATTGATTACACTTCTCATTTTGATTGACAGTCAAGTTATGACAAAAAGTTTCATAGTAAACTTAAGCACAATTTCAGGCGTTCTGGGAGTAGGATTTTTATATCTCCCAGCTGCAATCATCAACATTTTTATAGGTATTAAACTGGACAAGAAAAAGAAAGAAGAAGACCTTAATTGAAGATCCAGGAGGGGAAGACTATCGATTTAACCACATGGGCTTATTATAGCATATTTACAATCATGGGTGCTGCAGGTTTTGTAAGTTTAATGTGGTTCGATATTTTTCTGACAAAGCTGAAAAGTAAAGCGATTTTCATTCTTGATGTGTCAATACACTTTGCTGTTCTGCAAAGGATTAAGACTTAATAAGCAATGTAAACTCCTTCAGACAATGGGGTTTACATTGCTTATTCATTAACAGTTTACATAATAATGTTATTTCAAACCAATCGCATAAATAACTAAATGATCTATGTACTAAATATTCATTATAACTAAAGTGAATTGGCATTAAGAAACAAAACTTTTTACATAATCTTATTATAGTAGCTTCATCACTGCATACGATTCTGTGCATCGAGAAGCTCAAGTGAATTATTTTTAGGTGAGTTCACTAATGGTGAAACCTGATATGCTTCCATGTCATCAGCATCATAAGGCATCAGTAAGCTTTGCAGATCATCCGGATCTGTATTTAGAGGGTTCAGCCACTCTTTTTCTTGATCATGAGTCAATATAACCGGCATTCGGTCGTGTATATCTTTCATGAGTTCATTAGGCGTAGTTGTGACGATTGTACAAGTGTAAAGAGGGCCCCCTTGATGTGTTTTCCACTTTTCGTATAACCCGGCAAACGCAAAAAGAGCAGATGATTTCAGTTTGATCCGCATCGGAATTTTGGTTTTGTGATCAAGTCGTTTCCATTCATAAAAACTGTCGGCTGGAATGATGCAGCGTTTGCTGACAAGCGGTCTTCGAAAGGCCGGTTTCTCGGTTATTGTTTCAGCTCGAGCGTTGATCATTTTATAGCCAATCTTTTCACCCTTTGCCCACGGAGGAATAAGACCCCATCTAAGCTTGCCTAGTCGATTATTTGATCCGTCATTGATGATTGCCAGGATGTTTTGTGATGGTGCGATATTATAGCTTGGATGGTATTCGTCTTTAGGCAAAAATTGATCGATGTCAAACCGGTCAATAATATCATCAAATGTAGAGAATAAAGTAAACCTGCCGCACATGTCTATCATCCTTTTTCGGGTTTTAGAATATTGTACAGGCTGGAAACATGAAAATCAAAAAGGCGAAACGATTGCTGGCTAACAATTGAATGTAAAGGAGCAATGCATTCATTTAATAGAGTGGCAGAACAATTGTACAGATTATGTTTATTGGTTTTAAGATTCTGTAAACTTGATTGAACAGGGGTTCCATTATTTGTATAATGATGTTGCAGCTTAGGCTTTACATAACGAATGCGATAAGGAGGAAAGTGAAATGAGGAAAATTGCGCTTGCTGTTTTGATGTCATTTTTCGCTTTTATCAGCTTAGTTCCAACAGTTAATGCTGCTGTCATTGGTCATGACAAAGTAGTAGGGTTCGATGAAGTTGTCCCAACTACTATTGCTCAAAAAGCCGAAAAAAAGTTCCAGCCGTATTTGAAGGTTTATAGCGGCTGTGTACCCTTTCCGGCAGTAGATGCACAAGGCAATACAAGTGGCGGGTTACAGCCAACTGGAGCGCCTGAAGGAGGTTGCAGCAAACATACCGGACAAGTTTATTCACGTTCAACTTGGTACAATGGCGTGTGGGCAATCATGTATTCTTGGTATTTTCCAAAGGATGAGCCTTCTCCAGGTTTGGGTCATAGACATGACTGGGAAGGAATCGTAGTTTGGGTCGACAATCCGTCTATTCAAAATGCAAAAGTTTTATCAATTGCATACTCCGGACATGGGAAATTTACGAATGTTCAGCCAAATGAAAAAAACATGAAGGACACACATCCATTAATTGCATACAACAGTACATGGCCCTTAAACCATGAATTGCATATTAGTGATCAAGTAGGGGGCACTCAGCCATTAATCGGGTGGGAAGACTTAACACCAGAAGCGAGGAACGCTTTAAATATAACGGATTTCGGTAAAGCGAATGTCCCTTTTAATGATCCTAATTTTACAAATCATTTAGAAAAGGCATGGTTTAGATAATTCCTGGATTAGTCATAAGATTCATTCAGCTTTTTCATGACAAGCTAAAGGAACTGACCCTTAAGACTTATTTATTAAAGTGTATATTGATCAAAGTTTCCAATTCCAATATATTGAAATAAAAAGGTTGGAGGAAACGAAATGAAATGTTAATCTTAGCTTTGTTTTTGATGACAATCTATGCAGGGAATGCTTCAGCAGCTATTGTGAAAAATGAGGAAAAAGTAAGTTTTACGATGACAGAAAACCAAAAATCTTCATGATGCCCAATGAGTCAAATCCAAATCGGTATCCGTCTCAGTGCGGATACCGATTCACAATTTTTGATGCAGAAAGATGCACAGTTCATGCTAGAATATTTCGCCTGTCTTTATCAGGATATGAAATAACGCTAAGTGAGAAAAATTTCACAGGCAACCATTTTGATGTAAGCGCAACTGATCAAGCCGAAGCAATGCTGTTCAAAAATCATTATTTAGAATTAACGAAAGATCAAGACTGTGGAGAAGTGAAAGTTAAAGGTTTATACGGTTATCAGTGTTTGATAATGTATAAGAATATTGATAAAAGTTGAATGTGAGGCCAATCTAAAACGCGGCCTTTTTTTACTGTCTATAGATAAGAATGAAAAGGGCATCTAGGGCGGGGAGCATAAGAGCCAAGCTTTTTTTGCCTCTGCAGTTTAAATGAAGTAGAGAAAAAATGATTTGTTAAAATAAATATAGAGTCACGATAACTCATTGCGAAAGGGGAATGTTGATGTCCAAGACAGCAATAGTTACGGGATCTGCAGGAGGATTAGGAAGAGGCATCGCAGAGAGACTATGTAAAGATGGTTTTCGTGTAGTGCTGCATGATATCAATGATGCACTGTTACATGAAACTGTTTCAGATTTCAAAGAGAAACATTTTCATGTGATGGGAGTGAAAGGCGATGTATCGAAACGTAATGACCAATTCAATCTGGTTAAAGAAGCAGTAAATCAGTTTGGCCGTTTAGATGTTTTGGTAAACAATGCGGGTATTGAAGCTGTTTCACCATTTTTGGACATAACAGAAGAACAACTGAATAGATTATTTCAGGTTAATGTGAATGGAGTTGTCTTTGGCACTCAAGCAGCCGCTGATCAGTTTATGAAACAAACAACAAAGGGAAAAATCATTAACGCATGCAGTATAGCGGGCCACGAATCATTTGAAATGCTGGGCACATATTCAGCGACGAAGCATGCGGTAAAGTCTTTTACACATTCAGCTGCTAAAGAACTGGCGAAGTATAACATAACAGTGAATGCATATTGTCCCGGAGTCGCCAAAACGAAAATGTGGGACAGAATTGATGTAGAAATGGTGAAACACAAAGACCTGAGGATGTTGCTAATCTGGTAGCATTCTTAGCTTGAGATGATTCAGATTACATTACCGGTCAAGCGATAGTAACTGATGGCGGTCTCATTTATAGATGATAAAAACAAATGAGATTCAAAAAGAAGATTCTATTTTGAAACTTTGTCATATGGATTCTTTATGCTTGCGATAAACTGGTATAATAAGAAAGCCGATTAAGAAGTTATTGTGAAAAAGAAAATACGCTTTTGGTAAGAATAGTTTGACCAATCCTAGATTTGATGGAGTGTAACAAGATCGCTTAAAATAGCCTATAAGTACAAAAGAGGCTTGGCGTTTTTTACGCAAGCCTCTTTTGTGTCAGTAGCCAAATACCAGAGTTGTACTTTGTGATCCCGCATATTTCGTGACAAAATCTTTTGTATACTGCGGCGTTTGGACACGGTAGCTGTAATTAGATCCGGGATTCCAGGAAGTTAGCGGAGAGGTTTGCTTATTTAGAGAAGGATAGCTGCCTGTATCCTTGAAATAACCAGTACCCTTGTCATCAAGGATTCCGCCTTTTTCACTGCCTTTTCCAAAGTAATTATATTCAGAATATATTTTTGCTTTTGTGGCAATCGTAATCGCTTGGTTAAAGTTGTTGCTGTAATTGTTTTTAACATGAAAATATCCGTATCTCATGAGACCCGGGCCTCTTACATACAAGTTCTCAAAATAATTGTTGGCGATTGTCATGTGGGGATAGCCGTCATATTGATGCTGTGAATCATCTGGGTATCCTAAAATCAAACCGTATTTATGATTCGCGAATTTTGAGTTGCTGATGGTGATATAATCTGCTGATTTTCCGACATACAGGAGTTTGTCCAAATCACTACCGCTTGCACTATAGCTGTGGCCGGAGAATGTGACGTGGTCAATCCAGTAGTTGATGCCGGAATCTAAATAAAGCTGGATATCATTATTTCCGTTAATCTGCGGACTGTGTTCAAAAGTCAGATTTTGAAAAATGACGTTCCCAGAGGCAGATGAAGTGGTTAAATAAATATTTTTTAACGTTTTTTTCGCGTAAGAGCCTACGAGTGTTTTATTTGAGCCAATGGTAACTGTTGTTTTCGAAGATGCGGAAATATCATTTTGAAGCACTAAAATTTTCGGAGTTGATCCTCCTAGATGGGTTTTTAAATCATTTACGCTTTGAATGTAAACAATCTGGCCGTTTTTTCCACCCGTTGTACTCGCTTTAGAAATGCCTTTTTCATTTTTAGCATTTCCGGCAAATCCTAAAAGGCCATTTGTTGAGGTATTTGGAAAATCGACGGCTCCAAACGCTTTACCAGGCAAGAGAACCAATAACAAACTGAACACGGCGAACCATAAACAAAATCGTTTCATATCATATGCTTCCTTTCAATTTTAATCATTTCCTCGTGAAGATTATTATTACAGCAAATGGAAAGGAATGATAGGTTCTATCTTCCTAATTAATGCCGTGTTATTTTAAAAATACAGATTGCGCTAAAAGTCACACTAACAATTAAAACAGAAGAAAGGATTGATGCACCTTTGACTGCAGCAGCTTATCGAAACACCTTGCTTTCACTTTTATGTTTAACAGCTGGAATCGTGGATGTAATCGGGTATTTAAGCCTTGGACATGTATTCACAGCGAATATGACTGGAAATATTGTATTATTTGGGTTAGCGATCGGCAAATCTCTTCAGGTCACAGTTTTTAATTCTTTGACTGCCCTAATCGGATTTATATGCGGCGTAATTATTTCAACACTGATGGTCGGAAAGGCAGAAAATACCCTTTGGCCTTCTGCTGTGACAAAAGCGCTGGCACTTGAAGCATTCATTTTATTTGTCTTTGCTTGTCTTTCTTTTTATTCGGCTTTTGTTCCTGTATACATTCTTATTATTCTCTTGAGCATTTCCATGGGAATTCAAACAATAGCAGCTAAAAAGCTGGGGATCGCAGGTATTTCTTCAACTGTGTTGACCGGAACATTGGCTTCGCTTTTAGAGGATTTGTCCGGCCGTTTGTTTTTTAAGAAGCAAAAGAAGACATTCTTAAGAGATGCTGTGTTAAGAGCGCTGGCTATTATCTTATATTGTGTGGGGGCTATTATTGTAGCTTTAGCTGAGCCTAATTTTTATGACATCATCATTTGGGTTCCGATTGTGCTGATATTTGGCATCATGATGACAGCTAAGTTGAAACTGAGCGCGGAAAAATAATAGCTGGTATCAGGCCATCAGCTCGTTTCATTTCGTTTATATCTATGCGAATATAGCTCACAAATAAAAATAAGAAATTCGGCTGATGGGTATACTCATTCATTCGTATTGACCTTTTCATAAAAACCCTTCCTTTGATATATGAATGATAGTGAATCTGTCTTAAAATCATCTATGAATCTATTTCCTCTTTCAAACCAGATGGATTGAGTCTTACAATGATAATGATTCTCATTCGAAGTCTGGATTAAGGAGGAGATTTATGAAAAAGAATATCAGTGCAATTGTTGGTATGGTTTTGTTGATGATCCTTTGTTTTTCCCCGCAAGCTTCGGCAGCATATGACGACCTGCATGAAGGCTATGCAACGTATACAGGGTCAGGTTATTCAGGAGGAGCTTTCCTGCTGGATCCCATTCCTTCTGATATGGAGATTACCGCAATAAATCCTGCAGATCTCAATTACGGGGGAGTGAAAGCGGCACTTGCAGGCTCTTATTTGGAAGTTGAAGGGCCAAAAGGAAAAACAATTGTCTACGTTACCGATCTATATCCTGAAGGCGCTCGGGGAGCTCTTGATCTGTCACCTAATGCCTTTCGAAAAATCGGCGATATGAAAGACGGAAAAATCAATATTAAATGGCGTGTTGTCAAAGCCCCAATCACCGGCAATTTCACGTACCGGGTCAAAGAAGGCAGCAGCAGATGGTGGGCTGCAATCCAAGTCAGAAATCACAAGTATCCTGTTATGAAAATGGAATATGAAAAGGATGGTAAGTGGATTAACATGGAGAAAATGGACTATAACCATTTTGTCAGCACTAATGTAGGGACAGGCTCTCTCAAAGTCAGAATGACTGACATCCGCGGAAAAGTTGTAAAAGACACCATTCCGAAGCTGCCTGAAAGCGGAACGTCCAATGCGTATACAGTGCCGGGCCATGTACAGTTTCCTGAATAAAAAATACGAAACAGCGGACCTTTCCCGCTGTTTTTTTCATTTCGTTATATGAAGAGATTAGATATCAATCATCAACATCTGCATGTAAAAATGCTTTAATTATGTTTACTTGCTGCTGCTTTGGATAACTGGTGTACAGTCTGCTTGAAATCCGAATAGGATCTCCAAAAAAGTATCTTTCGTAGTGTGTTTGCCTTGTTCCGAATGAACTCATTGTTAAATCCCACGCCAAACGGAAAATTTTCACACGCTCTTCAGCGTTTGTATTAGTTGCTTGGAGGTATTGGTCAAGATCTTCCCGTATCTCTGAGTCAAACGCATTTTCTGTCGGCAGCGTCACCATTCCGCTAGCTCCAATTAATTGTATGATTTCAGTAAATCGAGGATATAGAGTAGGAATGATCGTACTGATGACTTGAAGAGGAATCAAACTGGGACGCATAAAGCCGTATTCATCTAACTGAGCGTCATTTTCTGATTTGTCAATGAGTGCTTTAATTGTTTCCAACCCCACAATGATTTCAGAGAGCTTTTCTTGTATGTGCTGGTATTCAGAAACATTAATAGTGTCGACCAGAAGCTGTGAAACTCCTAATAGAAATTCAATTTTGATCATTTGCCTAATGACGACCTGGTGAAAGGTAAAGGCATGAAACGAGCTTTTCGTCATAAAGTCTTTAGCTGCTTCAACATTATCATAAAAAAATACACGATCCCATGGTACCAGAACGTGATCAAAAACAACAATTGAATCCATTTCTTCATACCTTGAGCTTAAAGGGTGATTAAAGGCAGATTCGCTTAAAACAAATGATTCTCTTGTAATGAATTTGACGCCTTTTGTATTAGATGGAATCGAAAAAGCAAAAGCTTCATCCGTTTCAAAGAAAAATTTAGGTGCCGAAAAAACCAGGATTTCATCAGTTAAGCCACCTTGGGTTGCAAGCAGACGCGCACCTTGTACAATTAATCCTTTTTCGGTTCTATCAATGACTTTAGCAGATATCGGTTTTTCACTGGACCCAAAATAGGACTGTGACCGGTTCACTTGGGGGGTAATAAATGTATGGGTAAAGGAAAGATCATGTTTAGCAGCTGCCCTATACACGTCTAGTATATGTTCAGGAAAGCAATTTTCTTTATCTCTGAAAAGCTCTGCTGAGGAGGCAAAGCTCATCATGACCGTATTCATATAATCCGGACTTCTCCCCATCATTCCGTGAGTATGTCTAGCCCAATGTTCAATCATGTTCCTTCTTTTTCTCAAATCACTTTTGGTTTTAGGCTGAAGATATGAGAGTCCGATTCGATCAAGTTCTCCAGGAAGGCGATAAGTCATTTCATTGGTTAACTCATCCTTCGTTTGCAAATCATAAAGCGAGCTTTTCGTTTTGAGTATTCCTTTAAATGCAGGATGATTAGAAATGTTACCCTCTAATTTTTCGCCATCATACCATATTTCGTTTTCTAGTTTATTCAATCGGTCAATGAATTCTTTTCCATTGATGATCCCCATTTGACGTTTCGCTCCTTCACATCATGCTGCGTATTGTCATTATATTTTCGAAAGAACAGCCCGTTCAGCTAATTTGAGATAGGAAAAGCCTTTTTTAGTATGCCTTAATAGAAAAGAGCAAATTGAAATACTATGTAGACAAGGCAGTAACTGTCTATCATATTTTTTTCTGCATTGTCCAGAGATGTAAACAATTTGCTTATGCACGGGGTAAGACATCACTATAAAACTTTATAAAACATGTCGATATTATTGACATAGGAGTAAGCGAATAGCTATTTCGATCATACATAGTGCAGAAAGGGAAAACGACACATGAAAGTGAAAACAAAATTGCTGGGGATTGTATCAATATTAGTTCTTTCAATGATTGGAATTGGAGGTTCCTCCGTTTTTATGATTTCTTCTACTGTGAAAAAGAATGAAGAACTTAAAGACAAAATGGAATTCCAAAAAGAAATGAAATACATCCAATATCGATTGGCCGGTTTATCAAATGATGAGAGAGGCTTTCTGATTACCGGAGACACTGAATATGAAGAGGGAATGGAGGAAAAAGCAGAGGATGTCTTAAAGAGCCTTGATCGGATCAATGACTTGATTGATAAAGAGAAATATCAATCAAATATTGAAGACATTAAAACAAGAATTACTCAGTATAGAGCTTTAAATCAGCAAGTATTAAAAGCCTACTCTTCAGATCCTAAAAAAGCAGAAACCATCCATTTTGGAGAAGAAAGAACATTAAGAAAAGAAGTTGTGGATCCAGCTGTCAATAAGCTGTCTGATCGCCTGAATCAAGAGGTGGAGGATCTAAAAGGTGAAATACGAAGCAATGGGGAAATGAGTCAATGGTTCATCATCATTGTCACAGCGGTATCAATGATGGTAGGCATTGTTTTAAGCTTATTGTTGTTAAGGTCCATTATGGTGCCATTGAGAAGTATGAATATGCAGCTGGAGGAAATTGCTCATGGCGAGGCGGATTTAACCAAAAAAGTCATTGTGAAAAATAAGGACGAATTTGGTCAGCTTGCTCAATCTTTCAATTCTTTTACCCATTCATTAACTCAAATTGTGAAGCAGATCAGCAGCTCATCTGAACAAGTCGCCGCATCTTCTGAAGAATTATCGGCAAGCGCGGAAGAATCGAAATCAACTTCTGAACATATTTCCAGAGCAATGCGGATGGCTGCCGACAGCAATGTGAAGCAAAGCTCAATGACAGAAAAGAGCGCGGAATCCATTACTGAATTATTAGACAGTATATCATCTGTTGCTTCAAATACAGGTAACATAGCGGATCTTTCTTCGTCGATGAGAGACAAGGCTGAAATAGGATCTCAATCCGTCAACAAAATGTTAGATCAGATGAAATTCATTGATAAATCTGTAGATTCAGCCGGCAATGGCTTGCAGGCATTGGTAGCGAGCACAGCAGAAATCAGAGATATTTCTTCGCTAATCACAAATATTTCCGAGCAGACAAATTTGCTGGCACTGAATGCAGCGATCGAGGCGGCCAGAGCCGGAGAGCAAGGAAAAGGATTTGCTGTGGTGGCAGAAGAAGTTCGGAAATTGGCCGATGAAACGAATAAGTCAGCCAATCACATCCAATCGGTGGTAACAACCATCCAAAATGAATCGGTTGAAACGGTGAATAACATTAAGGTTGTTCAAGAAAATGTGAGCTCAGGTATTGTGCTTTCTCAAGAGACAACAGGGAATTTCAATGAAATACTGAATCTGGTGGAACAGGTCACTTCTCAAATACAAGAAGTGGCAGCGGCAACACAGCAGCTTACATCAGGCGTTGAAGTGATTCAGCATACAGTTCATACATTAGCCGCTGGTACAAAAGAAACGTCAGCAAATACAGAAGCGGTTGCAAAATCATCACAGGAACAGCTTCATTCAATCGAGGAAATCTCTTATGCTGCAGAGTCTCTATCCCAGTTGGCGGAAGAGCTTCAAACCGTTATTCATCGTTTTAAATATTAAGTAGGTTAAAACCCCATCTTATTCGGTGGGGTTTTAAGCTTTCTCAATATAGGAAGCTGGTATGATTTAGCATTGACATGCATTTACACTGTAAAAACGGAACTAACTTACTTCTTTAAAGTTAGCTCCGTTTTAAATGACTAGTCCAAATTTTGATCAATAGTCCCTTCAAAATAGTCATCGCTGACTTGTTCATGAGTTTCAGCCAATCCTTTTTCCAATTGCGTGGTTCCTTTATAATCTGAGGGATCAAAATATTTTCCAGCCACATCTGTAGTGTCATTCATATTTTCTTTATTATGAGTTTGAGTTTCAGCGTTTGCATCTTCTGTCTTACCACTTTCATTTAAAGTCTGCTGAAAATCATAGTCCTTGTCAATTGAAGAAAATCTTTTGTAGTCATCCGGTCTGTCTGCTCCATTTTTTTGAGTCACTTTACTCACTCCAGATTATTAAAATTTAACTGTGTCATATGGGATTAAGACGAAACTTATTTCGTTCTTTTAGGATCAGAACCATGTTTTTTAGGATCATCTACTTTAAAAGCTGTTTCAGTCTCATGGTCATTTCTTATTTGCTCAATACTTGAATTTTGAATTCCTTTTTTACTCATTGGTGTCACCCCTTTACGAAAAGTGTTGAATATCAACTCTTCTTATTCTGTCTGTTAGGCAGGTATTCATTCGCTTTTTTTCGTTGACTCTTTCCCATTAAGACAAGAGAGTCAGCTTTACCCCGGTCGTTTTTGAAACATTTTATTAGCACACTTCGTATATGAAGAAGCTGACTAAAGCTGGGAAACACTGTACAAAACGTTTGAAAAAGAAGCGGAGATAAGGACAGGTTAGGGAAGGAATCTGCATGTAAACATAACAGCCACCATTAAATAATTAGGAGGTGAAAAAATGAACAAAATGGTATCATATCAGCTTATGACGTTAGGACTATCCAGCCTTTCCTTTGGTTTGTTTTTCGGATTTTATCACTCGTCACTTATCACATGCCGATGATCGCTTTATTCACAGGAGCACTTGCTTTATTATATGGTTTTATGATGTTTGGTCTTTTTGCTTTTCCGCTGCAAATGATTTTGCAGAAAACAGCGAGAACATTCAGTCTAATGTATCTATCGCTTTACAGTATAATCGCTTTTATTGCTGTATTCCTGTTTTATGTTATCAATGAGCCTGCTTCAATATCATGGATATTCCAATCAAATATTTATTATATGTTAAGTATGGCATCAGCAGTGATGTACTGGTTTTGGGATTCTCTAATCCTTTATAAACGTGTGCAGCTAAACGGGCAAATAAAGTGAATCTGGTTCACGTTTTAGAAAAATGGGAAGGCACGGCATTCTACTTATCATAAAGGGGAGACATTGAAGATGAATATGGCGAAAGACGGAGATACAATAAAAGTAGTATTTGTGTATCAAAAAAACGAGCAGGTTGAAAAAGTGACGCTTAACTCAGCGCAATTGTCCGCTTTATTAAACTCAAAACAGGTATGGATTGAAACATTCAGCCAGAACCTCAAAATTGAAAACATCGTTTGGTCTTACGGCAATCAGAATGTATCTTTACAAGTTTACTTAAAATAGAATCGATGTATGAAATGAGAGGATGATCAGCTGACTATACATCTGAACTAAGGAGAGCGTGACAATGAATCTTGCTCTCCTCAGATTTGCTTTATTCATCCTGATGTTTCTCAACTAATGTGAATGTCCATTCTTTTAATAGATGTTTCTGTACATATTTTTTTCCGTTTATTTCAATGTATGGAATGTCTGTCATGTCTCCGGCTAACTGTTTTGCCTCAGTTGTCGTTATTCCTAAAAAATGTCCGATGTAAAAGTGAATATCTCGTTCTTTTATAAGATAGGTATCACTTTTTTCATATGCTTTTGGATGGTTCATTTGCTTTAAGCCTTCACCGATAAAATAGCCAGCCAAAGCAACACCGATTCCTAAAAAAACGTCCATATGCAAACCTCCATTATGTCGATGTTATGTTATACGGGCTTGGCATACTCCGGGTTTCATTATCAACCAAAAAAAAACGCCAGAACGTGCTCTGGGCGGTTTTTTCGTTCATGCTTTTTCAATCTGTACACGTCCTGAAAAAAAGGTGGCCCCGCCTCCCATATCGGACAAGCGGTCTGGGGTAAGCGCGTTTACAAGCTGTTTTTTTCCTGGTTCATCCGCCCATAACCCTTGGCTGACTACGACACCGGGCAGCACCTGTTCTCCGACTGCAGCGGCCAGCTCGCATTCTCCCCGGCCGTTCCAAATTCGTACAGGATCCCCGTCAACGATCCCATATTCTTCAGCATCTTTTGTGTTGATAAAGAGCTTTGGCGTCTTTTCAAGCTTGATGTGCTTTGCATTGTTGGAAAACGTTGAGTTTAAGAAATTATGGTTTGGCCCCGGAACATACATAAACGGATATTCGTCATCGCATGTAAGAGGCGTATGTGTCGGTAAAGCCGGGAAACCGGCTTGTTTCATTTTCTCTGAATATAATTCTATTTTTCCGCTTGGAGTCGGAAGTTCGCCTGGAAACAGCGGCTTTTCGCGTTTCGCTTTCATAAATGAATGCTTAGAAAGTGAATCATAATCAATCTCCGTCAAATACGGATTATCTGGATGGTCAAGCGCCTGGCGGATTAATTCTTCATCTGAATCTTTGAGCTCCTTGTCTGTGAATCCCATTGCTTCAGCCAGTAATCGGAACACCTCAGTGTTAGACTTACTTTCTCCATATTTCTCAATCACCGGCTGCTGAAGCTGGATGTAATGGTGCCAGTAGGATGTATAAAAATCAGTGTTTTCAAAAGCGGATGTTGCAGGCAGTACAATGTCCGCATATGCAGCCGTTTCCGTTAAAAATAAATCATGAACCACAGTAAACAAGTCTTCCCGCAGCAAGCCCTGTCTGACTTTATTCGCTTCTGGCGCGACAACGGCCGGATTTGTCCCGTAAATAAAAAGAGAACGAATTGGCGGATCTGTTTCCAAAAGCACTTTGCCCAGCTGATTCATATTAAACGATCTCGGTGTGCGACCCTTCAGCAAGTCAGACCGCTGCAAGGCATTTGTGTTATATTCTAAAATTCCGCTGTTATGCTTAATTGCACCGCCCCCTGTGTGCAGCCATTGGCCGGTGATTGCCGGAAGACAGGCAATCGTCCGTACAATCATCCCGCCGTTATCGTGGTGTTGGAGTCCGTTTCCGATTCTAATAAAAGCAGGGGAGGTTTCGCCGTACATTCTTGCCAGCTGATAAATATCTTCGGTACTGACACCGGTGATCAGTGATACCTTTTCTGGATCATACTGTTTCACGTGTTCACGGAGCTCTTCATAGCCGACCGTGTATTCAGACAGAAATGCTTCATCATGAAGGTTTTCTTTAAATAAGATGTGCATGATGCCAAGAGCAAGTGCGCTGTCGGTTCCGGGTTTTATGGGAATAAACCAATCTGCGAGACGTCCTGTCTGGTTTTTATGAACATCAATCACGACAATTTTGGCACCTTGTTTTCGTGCTTTTTGGGCGATGGTAATTTGGTGCATATTTGTGCTGACCGCGTTGATTCCCCAAAAAATAAATAGTTTCGTATGAATGGTTTCCTCGGGATCGATTCCCGCACTTATACCCATCGTATATTTATAGCCTTCAGATCCCGCTTTGCTGCAAATCGTCCGTTCAAGCTGGCTTGAGCCCATGCGGTAAAAGAAACGGCGGTCCATTCCTTCAGCTGTTAATTTGCCCATATTACCGTAAAAACTGTAAGGAAGTATGCTTTCAGCACCCTCTTCATCAATCAGCTGTTTCCAGCGGGAGGTGATGGTATCGATCGCCTCTTTCCAAGAAATCGGTTCAAATATTGCCCGGCCTTTCGCACCTGTCCGTTTGAGAGGTGTAGTCAGCCGCTTTTCATCATAGATGCGCTCTGTCATGTTTCGGACTTTGTTGCATATGTTTCCGGCTGTGACAGGATGATCAGGATCACCTTGGACTCTCACAATTTTTCCGTCTTTTTTATGTATTAACAATCCGCACTGATCCGGGCAGTCAAGCGAGCAAACGGATTTAAAAATGCCGTTTTGTTGTGTGGCAAAAGATTTCATGGCCCAGTTCCTCTCTCTAGTTAGATATATTGTAAGAATTATAACATTTCGGATGATAACGTCAATTCTGAAAAAAAGAGATTGACATCAATCTGAGACTTCTTTATGATAAACGTATTCTTCATTCTGAAAATTACATACTCAACATTTTCTATCCAGAGAGGTGGAGGGACTGGCCCTATGAAACCTCGGCAACATTATTGTGCCAATTCCAGCAAGCGTCAGCTTGAAAGATAGGAAAGCAAGGTTTATACCGGCGTCTGTCTGTAAACAGGGCACGCTTATACATGAATCTCTTTCCATCTTCGGAAAGAGATTTTTTTTATGAAAAAATATGATGAAAAGGATGTTTTGCACCATGACGGTTTTGATTACAGCACCGTACAACGAAGAAGGACGAAAAGAGGTTGAAAAATTGTTCGGCTCAGTCACTTATCATTCCTGGAAGGAACAAGGCCGGGCATACCGGGAAGATGAACTCATTCAGCTACTAAAAGAAACACATGCGATAGGCTTGATTACTGAGCTTGATCAAGTAACAGACAGCGTATTTGCATCTGTTCCAGAACTTTCATTTGTCGGTGTGTGCAGAGGAATGCCCTCCAATGTGGATGTGGCCGCAGCGTCAAAAAGAGACATACCCATTTTTTATACACCCGGGCGGAATGCACAAGCGGTTGCTGAAATGTTTATCGGTCATGTGATTTCCTTTCTCCGCCATACCAGCACCTCTAATCAATGGCTGAAGGATGGGAAATGGGACAGCGATTACTTGCAGGCTTATGCCAAATTTAAAGGGAACGAATTAACGGGAAAAACGGTCGGCATGGTGGGGTTCGGCGCGGTTGGGCAAAGGATTGCAAAACTGCTGACTGCGTTTGACTGTAAAGTAAAGTATTACGATCCATACGTACAAGACGATCATCCGCTATATGAAAAAGTATCTCTTAAAACGGTGTTTTCAGACAGTGATATCGTTTCAGTCCAACTGCCTCGTACCGAGGAAACACTGGGACTTATTGATCGGACGTGTTTTGATCTGATGAAAGAGAGTGCGATTTTCGTCAATACTTCAAGAGCGGTTGTGGTAAACCGTGAAGATCTTTTATCTGTACTAAAAGAACATAAAATCAGAGGAGCGATTTTAGACGTTTTTTATCATGAACCTCCAGAGAAATCAGATTACGAATTCATTTCATTGCCTAATGTTCTGGCAACACCGCATCTCGCTGGAGCAACCTTTGAAGTGGAGGATCATCACGTGACGATCCTGAACAAAGCCCTCAAAAGGTGGAAGGTTGAAAAAACTCTCAATATTCCGACATTGTATAACAAAGATGAGCTGAAAACAGAGGTATAAGAAAGGAGGTTAGAGGAATGAAAAAACAAAAAGGCTATCTCGTTTTTGATATCGGCACAGGGAATGCGAGAGTAGCGGTCATGAGTGTATCGGGTAGCGTTCAAACGGTTGAAAGGGAGGACATCGTGTATGCCACCGAGACGCTTTACCCGGACAGCTGTTATTTTTCTCCTCAGGTGCTGTGGAAGCAAGTGATGAAACTGGCAAAACGTGCGCTTTCTCGTTCAGGTGATATTGACATTATTGCTTTGACATCGACGAGTCAAAGACAGGGGATTGTTCTGATCGATCAAAACGGCGACTCTTTTCTCGGGCTGCCGAACATTGATAATCGCGGCCGTGAGTGGGAGGAGAGTATACCCAATCAGGAAGAGATATACAGCCGCACAGGCCGCCTCCCGACTGCTCTTTTTTCTGCACTCAAGCTTTATGGTTTAAAACAGCGTCAGCCCTCTTTATGGGAAAAGACTGCTAGCTTTACAAGCATCAGTGATTGGGTGACATATCAGCTGAGCGGAATTTTGACATATGAACCATCGCAGGCAACCGAAACCCTGCTGTTTGACGTGAAGCAAAACACTTGGTCAGAAGAGATGTGCGGCATATTCGGCTTTTCACCATCCATCCTTCCGTCTCTCGTAAGAGCGGGAACAGCGATTGGAACGATAACAAATGAATATGCGTCCGAATTAGGCCTTTCTATAAATGCGAAGGTTATAGCAGGGGGCGGTGATACACAGCTGGCTGTGAAAAGCACTGGCGCTGCGCTTGAGGACATTGTCATCGTATCAGGGACAACAACGCCAATAACCAAAATTACTGTTGATCATGGCGACACAAAACATAAAGCCTGGCTGAACTGCCATACAGATCAAGGGCATTGGCTTGTGGAAACGAACCCCGGAATTACCGGCCTGAATTATCAAAAATTAAAACAGATTTTTTATCCAAATGAATCGTACGAAGTGATGGAGGAAGAGATTTCTGCCCTTGCTAAAGAAGACAATGCATGTGTGGCAGCTCTCGGTTCTTACTTATCGGCAGAAAAGAATGCGTTAACGAGAGGCGGATTTCTTTTTGATGCCCCGCTTTCTGCAAATTTAAAGAGAGCACATTTTGTACGTGCAGCACTGCAAGAGATCGCATTTTCGATCAAATGGAACTTTGACATTTTAACAGAGGTTACTCCGTTTGAACGTGACTATGTTTGGGTGTGCGGAGGAGGATTCCAAAGCAAAGCACTCACTCAATATATCGCGGACCTTCTTCAGAAAAAAGTCTATGTTCAAGAGGGATATCATCAGGCATCTGTCGTGGGGGCTGCAGTCATTTGCAACGAAACCCTTCAATTGACGGAAGAGATGTCAGCAAATGTCCGGGTGATCGAACCGCAGGACTGTCGGGTCGAACTGGCTTTATATGAGGAATGGAAGCAAACACAGCGTTTTTTTTCAGGATCAGAAAGCAAAGTGTTGATATAAGGCGGAATGTGCTGCTGTTTTAAGGAATGATCTAATTTTCGGCTTTAATAAGGTAATACGGTAATTGATATCAGCATCTAAGGAGGAGACAGATATGTTAGATAAAATTGGAATACCAAAGCGGCTTGCTTGGGGGTTTTTAGGTGTAGTTTTGTTTATGATGGGAGACGGGCTTGAACAAGGCTGGCTCAGCCCGTTTCTGATCGAAAACGGACTTACAGTTCAGCAATCCGCTTCAATTTTTAGCATTTACGGGATTGCGCTTGCCATAGCTTCCTGGTTTTCAGGTGTATGTCTCGAAGCATTTGGCGCAAAACGGACGATGTTTATGGGGCTGTTGTTTTATGTGATCGGTACAGCTGCCTTTATCGTGTTTGGATTTGAGCAGCTGAACCTTCCTGTGATGTATGTAACTTACTTCGTGAAAGGGTTAGGCTACCCGCTTTTTGCTTATTCTTTCTTGACATGGGTCATTTACAGAACACCGCAAAACAAACTGAGCACTGCTGTCGGCTGGTTTTGGATTGCATATTGCCTGGGCATGTTTGTGTTCGGTGCTTGGTACTCAAGCTATGCGATCAAAGCATTCGGTTATTTGAATACGCTTTGGAGCTCTATATTCTGGGTATGTCTCGGTGCTCTCTTCGCATTGTTTATCAATAAAGACCGTTTTGAAAAGAAGAAAAGAAAAAGATCAGAAACAGCCGAGGAACTTTTAAAAGGGGTCACCATTCTTTTTACGAATCCGCGGGTGCTTACAGGGGGAATCATCAGAATCATCAACAGCATTGGTACATATGGTTTCCCAGTCTTTTTGCCGATACACATGGCTCAGCACGGAATTTCAACCAATGTGTGGCTGCAGATTTGGGGAACGATTTTTCTGGGAAACATTGTGTTTAACCTTATCTTTGGAATTGTCGGCGATAAATTCGGCTGGAAAAATACCGTTATTTGGTTTGGCGGAGTCGGCTGCGGTATTTTCACCGTCCTATTATATTATGCTCCTGTTTTCTCCGGTGGAAGTGTAGCGGTTGTCAGCGTGATCGGCTTTATTTGGGGAGGTTTGTTGGCAGGCTATGTGCCGATCGGCGCCATTGTGCCGACGGTGGCCGGAAAAGACAAAGGAGCGGCCATGTCTGTATTGAATTTGGCTGCAGGTTTATCAGCGTTTGTCGGTCCTGCGCTCGCTTGGCTGTTCATCGGTCTCGTCGGTGCGCAAGGCGTCGTCTGGATCTTTGCGGTTCTTTACCTTGCGAGTGCAGTCATGACGAAATGCATTCATATACCTGAGGAAAAAGCAGTGAAGGAGGAAACGTCTCCTCAATATGCATCCTAATCAGAAAGCGCCCTGTCTCAGGGCGCTTTTTATCATTTGTTCAGTAATGTAAGGATTTACGATACGGAATGCTGTAGAAATGGCTGATCGGAGCGGGGTTTCATCATCACAGTCAACCCGATGAGAAACAAAATAAAGGTCTGCGCCGTTTGTTCAGCGTTAATCTCGCTTTTTAACTCGCCTGAACGAATCCCTTTTTAGATCGTATCTTGAAAAATGGCTGCAAGAGATATTTGATGCTCTCGAGTGAGAGATTCGTAGGTTTTATCTTGGGGGATGAGTTCTACCACCGTGCTGAGGCTGAAACAGCTGCGCGATTTGTTTCTTCTTCGTATTCTTCTGCAATCAGACCTTCAAAAAAGGAGCGGAATGCTTCTTTTACGGATGAGTGATTATCCAGTCTGGCTCACACAGAAGTGGAATGGGCTTGCGAATATTTCCGTAGCACCGCTTCAAATAGCTGTTTTTTATCGCAAAAAGGCTGAGTAAATACTCGGGCTTTGAATCCCCATTTTGGCTGTTAAGTCGCTTAAAGAAATGGCTTCGTAGCCTTTCTCCCAAAATAGATTCTTAGCGGCTTCCAACGCTTGATCTTCATTGAATAGCGGATATAAAATTTTTCTGAATGAAAATAGACAACATGTTGAGTGAAGAAAGGCATCGGGATTGTGCCTCAAGATATCGCGATTTATGAGGAAATTTCCGCTGAGAAAAATGTTCGTTTTTTTGCGAGCCTTTATTCGCTTAAAGGAGAAGAACTGAAAAGCCGAGTAAAAGAGGCTTTGGAGCTTGTACAGCTTTATGACAGGAAAGATGACAAGCCTAAGACGTTTTCTGGCGGGATGAAAAGAAGATTAAACATTGCGTGCGCCATTGCCCATCAGCCGAAACTGATTATCATGGATGAGCCGACAGTAGGAATCGATCCGCAATCTCGGCATCACATTTTGGAATCGATAAAAGAGCTGAAGAGAAGAGGCGCGAGCATTATTTACTCAACACACTATATGGAAGAAGCCGAGGCTATTTCAGATCGCATTATCATCATGAATGAAGGAAAAATCATTGCCAATGGAACAAAAGATGAGCTATATAGAGAAGTGAATAAAGAAATGACATATGCTTTTCAACTGACACATGCTCAGCAATTAAATAAAAACTCAATTAGAGAGGTCAAAGGAGTGACAGGAGTTGATTTCTCAGACCAACAACTAAAAGTGACCGTTCGGCAGAACCAAGATCACCTGAGTGAAATCATAGCAGAATTGGGGGCCCAAGGGTGCGGCATCCTAAGCATGAACAAAAAAGAGGCATCGTTAGAAACGGTATTTTTAGAGCTGACGGGAAGAAATTTAAGAGATTAGGAGAGCAAAATGAGTTTGTTAAAATTGATAACGTTTGATCTTATGAATATTGTAAGGAATCCGGTTCTCGTGATCGCCAATACGGCTTTTCCATTCGTTCTCATTCTGGTCATGGGCTTTGTTACGAAAAACAGCTTTGGAGCGGGCGGTGTCAGTTCATACGATTATTACGGAGTAAATATGATGATTTTCGCTGCGGCTTTGATCGCTATGACGGCCTCTAATACGTTTATGGAGGAAAAGGTGAAGAAAGCAAACATTCGCATTGTGTATGCGCCGGTTTCGACAACCAGTATTTATCTTTCTAAATTACTATCAACCTGGATATTCAGTATTATCATGCACAGCGTGAATGTGTTGATTGCAC
Source organism: uncultured Bacillus sp. (assembly GCF_958411575.1). Classification (NCBI taxonomy): domain Bacteria; kingdom Bacillati; phylum Bacillota; class Bacilli; order Caryophanales; family Bacillaceae; genus Bacillus; species uncultured Bacillus sp. The sequence goes on along the minus strand of NZ_CATYRA010000002.1, from coordinate 386,409 downwards.
ATACGGTTTTTCATTTGAACTTTGGAGGACAGGATCTCCCATATTTCATGCTCTTATTGTACATATTTTTATTTTTCGGCTGCTGTTTTGGGACAATGTTTTGCTGTTTGTTCAAAAATGAAGAACAGGCGAACGGGATCATGCAAATTCCGATAGCTTTTTTTGTTTTCTTTGGCGGTGTATTTTTCGGGATTCACAGATTTGGAGATACCGTCAATAAGATATCGCTTCTTTCTCCGGTTAAATGGGTAACAGAATGTTCATTTCGCCTCATATATGATCACGATTTCAGTATGCTGCTGCCTGTTATGTCAGGACTATTATTTGCTTCAATCATTTGTATTGGCGTTTCGCATGTTGTATTTAAGCCGGAGGGATATGTATGCTGAGTTTATTTCAAAACAGGTGGGAGCGAATCCTTACCAAAAAAGCCATTATCATCATTGCGTTGATCATCATCCCTCTGATGATTGGCGTTGCGATTATGTTTTCCGGGAAACCGGTTTTCAAGGAAACGATCGCTTTTGTAACAGAGCAGGACGATGTGCACCATATGCCGAGTGATTCAGCATTTATAGTGGTGCCGGTACATCAGAAGCCGAAGTTTTCTGATCTGGTGTTAGGGAAATATGCAGCTATCGTAGAAAAAAATCAACGTGATTACAAAGTGACCACTTTGAAAAGTAAAGCTGATCAAAAAATGATTCAGCAATTTTTTGAGACTGGAAAAATGCCGGGCAGCTACCGGGGAGAGGATGAATTAAGGACTGAACGGGGAACAGGAACGAATATATTAGGCTTTATCGTAATGCTTGTATTGATGCAAGGTGTGGCATTGGCTTCGTTATATCCAGAAGACCGGATGCTCAAAACCTTCAGAAGGATTTTAGTGTCTCCCGTACATGTGGGTAAATATTTGCTTGTTCAGTTTATCTTTACGTTTTTATGTTTATACATACCCACTTATTTGGCCGTCGTGATTACAAATGTATTCTTTCATACTGGAATTGGGTTCCGTTTGGACATTCTTGCCGGGTTACTGGGTGTTCTTATCATGCTTGGAACAGCATTCGCTATCTTCATGGCTTCTGTGATGGAGCGAAATATCAGTTTGATGGCGAGCGGTATCAGTGTGATCACGTGTGTATTGTCAGGCTGTTTTACTTCTTTTGCTCCACATCATCCATTATTGAATGACCTTTGTGCGATACTGCCGCAAAAAGCGTATATGACTTTCATTCATGGAGTGGAAATGGGGCATACAATGTGGGAATACAAGACTCAGGTTGTCTACATTCTGATGTGGTCGGCTGTGTTTTGTTTCCTTGGAGGTTATATTACAAGAAAAAGGATCAATAAAGGGATTTATGAATAGGGGAAATAGAACATGAGATGCATAGACCACTATGCATCTTTTTTATTTTTGTAAGTTATATAAGCGCATAAGGGTGAAAATCTTGAAGGAAGTGATCAAGAATCAAGATGTCATAGCTGGTGCAGGTCATGATTCGGACATTTAAAGGGAAGGAGATGTACATACAGATCGAGAGAATGCCGTCCGTTCATTCCCTTGATTTTAAAAGAGAATATATATTTGTATCATAAGGGATTCCATTTTGATACATGTACTGTCTTAAGACGCCTTCTTTTTGAAATCCCATTTTTACGAGCAGTCGATTTGAGGCATCATTTTCAGTAAAAACTACTGCGCCAATACGTGTCAGTCCAAGGGCGGCAAACCCGTAGGATACAACCTCTGACACGGCTTCTGATGCAAATCCGTTTCGCCAATGTGCAGGGATGATTTCATAACCGATCTCTGCACGCCTATGCTTTTGAGCCAAAGCATGAAAGCCGATTGTTCCGATCAGTTCTTTGGTGTCTCTTCTTTCAATACCCCACCGTATCCCGCGTTTTTCTTGATAAAGGCCGGCAAACGTTTGAACCATTGAATTGGCCTCTTCTATAGATGTCATGTTTTCAAGTCCGTAATGGCGTGTCACCTCATGGTTTGAAAAACAAGCAAAAATGGCTTCTGCATCTTGATCTTTGATTTGTCTAAGTGAAAGCCGATCCGTTTCTAATACAGGAAACATTCCACCACTCTCCAAGTTTGTGTTTCGTTTATCATACCCCTTTTATTTCCTCTTTTCTATAGTGAATTCAAACCTGAGGAAGCAAAGGACCGAATTTGTCTTTCTAGTAGCTCTTTGTTTTTGCTGAATTGTTTCAAACGATGGCCGTTCGCACCTGATGGGTGGGGAAAGCCGCGCAGGCAAAAAAAATTCCGAAGGCTGTGATGGCTGAGCAGTGTTTCACAGACTGCTTCGGCGGCTTTTCCTAGCGGAATGAGAAGAGCCGGTCCCGTCACTTTATTGAGCTCCGCAGGGAAGTGCCCAAAAGCATAGGTGCTTAGGATAGGTGAGCGAGTGATAGCCGGGCTGTAACCGGTATAGTTTTTTTGCTGAATGAAGACAGGATATTTGATAATGGAAGTTGTATGAAGCATATGCCGTAAGTCTCCAAAAAGCTGTGCGGCGCTTTGAATGCCGAAAGCCTGCGGCAGCCCGCAAAAATCCAGCATCGTGATAAGGTTATGCCTCATCGAACCGGAGAGACCCGCTGCTTTTTTCGTGTCTACCGCCATTTGCTCAAGAGACCGGCCTTGACGCAGGCTTTCGGCGGCTGTTTTGTAAGCGGTTTTCATCTGGAAAAAACCTGGCGTGATTCCGGCAATCACAATAGAGGCAGTCCGGTTGATATATTCATTATGAGGTGAATAGTAGATGCCAAGTTCGTTTTCTTGATGGAGACGAAATGGAGAATCAAGTAAATCAGACTTTGTAAGAGACGAAGGAAGACAATGCAGTTTCTCTGCGAACTCCTTTAGGCAGCTTCGGTTTATAATCATGCGTAAGCCTCCTCAAAAAATAATATCCCATTGTCCATTCTGATCGTAACAATGGGATATCATTCATCTTTATCTGCTATTTAAATGGCCTGCCTGCCACACCTCTTTGACTGCTTGAGGAACTTCCTTCACTTCAGCAGCTGTTTGCTGAAATGCATTTTTTTTCATTTGGACATCCTGCTGAGTCTTCTTTTGTTTCTGCGTCAGCAGCTGCGCTTCTGTTTTTAATCCTTCGACTTGTTTTTGCATAGCCTGCGTAACAGAGGTGAGCTCCTTTAGTGCGGGTTCTATTTTTTTCTTGTTTTGAATCACATTAACCCCTAAATAAATAATAGAAATAGCCAATACAGCGAGACTGATATAAACAATAACCATATGTTCACTCCTTTTCTTATGTCATTACCCAGTTTCCACTTTTTTAATCAGAAGATCAGAAGAAATGATGTTTGTACAGTTCGTTTGATTTGCGTATTGGATTTATTGTACTTATAATGTGATATCGTACATATGTAAACAAAGAAAGGGTGCTTCAATTGCAAAGTTTACAAAATAAAACCGCTCTTATCACAGGCGGAGGCAGAGGGATAGGCCGCGCTACAGCTCTTGCGCTTGCGAAAGAAGGCGTAAATATCGGGTTAATCGGCCGGACTGCCGCAAATGTTGAAAAAGTGGCTGAAGAAGTCAAAGCGCTTGGTGTAAAAGCAGCATTTGCCGCTGCAGATGTAAAAGATGCCGAGCAGGTTAACCAAGCTGTAGCTCAAGTGAAAGAACAGCTCGGTGATATCGATGTCCTCATTAACAACGCTGGCATCAGCAAATTTGGCGGTTTCTTAGATCTGTCAGCTGATGAGTGGGAAAATATTATACAAGTCAACCTAATGGGTGTGTATCATGTCACTCGCGCGGTGCTTCCGGAAATGATCGAACGCAAAGCCGGAGACATCATTAATATTTCATCTACAGCGGGCCAAAGAGGAGCTGCTGCAACTAGTGCTTACAGCGCTTCTAAATTTGCGGTTCTCGGGTTAACAGAGTCTCTTATGCAAGAAGTGAGAAAGCATAATATCAGAGTCAGCGCGTTAACGCCGAGCACAGTTGCTAGTGATATGTCTATTGACTTGAACTTAACAGACGGTAATCCTGAAAAGGTTATGCAGCCAGAAGATCTTGCTGAATACATGGTGGCACAATTGAAATTAGATCCGCGAATTTTCATCAAAACAGCGGGATTATGGTCAACAAATCCGTAAAAATGAAAAGCCTGTCTTGCGACAGGCTTTTTTATTTGAATGTAATCCTCACTGGTAAACGTTTAACGCCAAAGACAAAGGGACTAGGGATCGCTTCAAGCTTTTCATCATGAGCAGCTTTTTCGATACAAGCTGACATTGATAAAAGGGAGGAAAGAGCGATGTTCGCTTCTAGCCTGGCCAATGGAGCGCCGAGGCAAAAGTGAATCCCGAATCCAAAGCTGAGATGAGGATAGGAAGGGCGGTCAATCTTAAAACAATCAGGTTTACAGAATTTATCTTCATCGCGATTGGCTGACGCGATCCAGCTGATAACGGAAGATCCCTTTTTGATGAACACTCCGCCAAGCTCTGTGTCTTCCGTCGCGACACGCCCAATGGCCTGCACAGGCGAATAGTAGCGAAGCGTTTCTTCTATTACATTGGCAACATTGTCTGTATTTTGTCTTACCTGCTGTTGGACCACTGAATCTTCTGTCAGATAGCGAACTGCATTTGCGATCAAATTTGTAGTCGTTTCGTTCCCTGCGACGAGAAGAAGAATACAAAAACCGATCAACTGTTCTTCTGTTAAATATTCTCCATCGATTTCCGCCTGTAAAAGCATTGTCATTAAATCTTCTTTTGGTTCAGCTCTTCGTTTTGACAGGATGTCTCTGAAATAGTCACTTAAAAAAGCGTGGCCGTCACGCCGATTATGGACCATGTCAGCAACAGCTTTGTCGGAGCTGTCCTTTGCTCCAGCTACAAGTACGTCGGAGTATGTTTTAATCAAGTGGCGGTCTTCAATCGGAGCGCCCAGCATTTCAGCTATGATGATAACAGGGAGGGGACCTGCAAAATCTTCAATGATATCGATTGTGCTCTTTTGCCGTGCTTCTTGTAAGAGAAACGCTGTCACGTCTTTTATGCGGGTTTCGAGTTGTTTTACTGCTTTTGGGGTAAACGCTCTGCTGACGAGAGCCCGTAATTTGGTGTGTTTCGGAGGGTCCATTGTTAATATACTTTCAGTCTGTATGCCGCGCTTTGATGAAAAGAGTTTGGGATTTTTCAGGACGAACTGAACATCATCGTATTTGAAAACATCCCAGCAATCCCGCAGTGGGTCATAACGGACAGGGGACTCACGCCGGAGCTTATCATAAATTGGGAAAGGAAAAAGCCGGTCTTTTTCGGAGTGCAATTCTTCCATGGGTATAAGATTGGCGTAACGTTCTTTTTTTGAAGAGCGTGCAGTTTGATTTGTCATTCTATCATCTCCTTTCTCCATACGTTACCAAACCGAGTTTTTCAATTCAATGGACATAAAATAAAGAAAATGTAAATCGGACAATCGTTTCACATTGAAGATACGGTGAAAATCGACTATAATAGAACTAAGTGAACTGTGAACCAAATGTTCACTGATTATTTTGTATCCCGCTTCAATAATAAACAACAAATATGAGATTACTGGATTATCAGTCCTTAATATTATAAAGAAGGAAAACAATAGAATAAAATTGAATATTTAGTACATAGTGTTCTCAGTGATAGAAGGAGGGGTGTATAGGATGAAAGAAGAAAAAAGAAGTTCAACTGGCTTTTTAGTGAAACAGCGCGCATTTTTAAAACTTTATATGATAACGATGACAGAGCAAGAAAGGCTCTACGGACTAAAGCTGCTTGAGGTGCTTCGGTCTGAATTTAAAGAGATTGGATTTAAACCAAATCATACAGAAGTATACCGGTCTTTGCATGAGCTTCTTGATGACGGAATATTAAAGCAAATCAAAGTAAAAAAAGAAGGGGCTAAGCTCCAGGAAGTCGTCCTCTATCAATTTAAAGATTACGAGGCTGCCAAACTATATAAAAAACAGCTGAAAGTTGAGCTGGACCGCTGTAAAAAACTGATTGAAAAAGCGCTCTCAGATAATTTTTAATAGAAACAAACACCCGCGCAGCAGTTGCATCGGGTGTTTTCTGCTTTACATTATACATATTTGTCGAAAAGAAACAATACAAATCAATGATGACCTTCACACTTGACATCATTTCCTCACGTGGTAACATTTTAAACGTGTGAAAATGCGAACAAAAAAGCGAACAAAGGAGATGTTACCGATCTTTGATCAAAAAAAAGTAGCCTTTATAGGAGCAGGATCTATGGCGGAAGGAATGATATCAGGTATCGTTCGTGCCAACAAAATCCCGAAACAAAACATCTGCGTTACAAACCGCAGCAATACAGAGCGATTAGCTGAACTTGAACTTCAATATGGAATCAAAGGCGCCTCACCGAACCAAATATGTATTGAAGACATGGATGTGCTCATCTTGGCAATGAAGCCAAAAGACGCTGAAAGCGCTCTGTCATCACTAAAAACACGTATTCAACCCCATCAATTAATCTTGTCGGTCCTAGCCGGCATAACCACCTCTTTTATTGAACAATCATTGCTTAATCAACAGCCGGTTGTCAGAGTGATGCCCAACACCTCCAGTATGATCGGTGCTTCTGCAACAGCCATTGCGCTTGGCAAGTATGTGTCAGAAGACCTGCAAAAGCTGGCTGAAGCATTGCTCGGATGCATGGGTGAGGTCTATACAATCCAAGAAAATCAAATGGACATATTCACCGGAATTGCCGGCAGCGGCCCCGCGTATTTTTATTATTTAATGGAATTCATTGAAAAGACAGGCGAGGAAGCGGGCCTCGATAAACAGTTATCTCGAAGCATCGGCGCACAGACGCTTTTAGGTGCCGCAAAAATGCTCATGGAAACAGGAGAACAGCCTGAGGTCTTAAGAGACAATATCACGTCACCGAACGGAACGACTGCTGCCGGGCTGCAAGCCTTGAAAAAGAGCGGCGGCGGAGAAGCGATTTCTCAAGCGATTAAGCATGCGGCTAAGCGTTCAAAGGAAATCAGCGACGATATCGAAAAAACAGCGGCACCGCTATCAGGAGTGATAAAGTGACGCCTGATACAAACATGAAAAGAGTCGTTGTGAAGATTGGAAGCAGTTCATTAACAAGCCTTCATGGAGAAATCAGCATTCGAAAATTAGAAGCGCTGGTCGACCAAGTCGTCAAACTCAAAGACGCCGGCTATGAAGTGATTTTGGTTTCCTCAGGCGCAGTGGCGGCGGGATATCGGAAGCTCGGATTTATCCGAAGACCCGAAAAGCTTCCGGAAAAACAAGCATCAGCCTCAATCGGCCAAGGCCTGCTGATGGAAGCTTATTCAAAGCTGTTTTTGGCACACGGCTATGTTGCATCCCAAATTTTAATTACGAGAAGCGATTTTTCTGATGAATATCGGTATAACAATGTCCGGAATACAATGAATGTACTCCTCGAACGCGGCATCATCCCGATTATCAACGAAAATGATACAGTTACCGTCAATCGGCTCAAATTTGGCGACAATGATACGCTCGCAGCAAAAGTCGCCGGATTAATTGATGCAGATATGCTTGTGATTTTATCAGATATCGACGGTTTATATGACGGAAATCCGCGTACAAATCCAGAAGCGAAAAGGATGGAGCGGGTAAGTGAAATAACGCCTGACATTGAAGCGTGTGCAGGTGACACTGGCAGCGGCGTCGGCACTGGCGGTATGCGCTCTAAGCTTGATGCGTTTAAAATCGTAATGGCATCCGGAATTAAAGGATTTCTCGGTCAGGCAGATGCCGGCGATATTTTATATCAAGCCGTTCATGAAGAAGCGGAAGGCACCTATTTTGAAGCAGAGGGAACGCTTCCGTTGAATCAAAAGGAGCAGTGGATCGCTTTTAATTCCGGCCCGGAAGGTGAAATGATTTTATCAGATGATTATTCCCGAAAAATAACAAACGGCCAATCGTGTCTATATCTGGACGGTGTACAGGAGATTAAAGGAAAATTCAAAAGCGGATCAGTTGTTCGGCTGATGGATTCACAAGGGGCAGAAATCGGGCTCGGAATTGTCAATTATTCTTCTGTACAGCTTCAAGAACCGGATAAGAAGGAAGAATTGATAAACAAAGCTGTGATAGATCAGGAAGCATTTGTTTGCCATGTGAATTTATCTTTGCCTGTCAATTAATTTGCAGTAAAAAACCCGAAGCTTCTTCTTATAGAAGCTCGGGTTCGTTTTTTTTATTGATACTGCTCCAGCTTAGAGAAGAATTGAATGACAAACTCATAAAAGTCATTCGCAGACGGAGCAAGCTCTCTGTTTTTCGGTTTAATGATCCCGACAGTCCGTTTTACTTGAGGGAACTCAATTGGAATTTTCACAGTAAAACGAGGTGTCGTTTCAGCAAAAGTGCTTTCAGGCAAAAGAGTAACGCCCATTCCCGCGGACACCAATCCTTTGATGGCATCCAAATCCTCACCCTCCGTAGAAACGAGAGGAGCAAAGCCGGCTTGTTTGCAAGCGTCAATTGCCATTTTTCTAAGCACAAATCCTTCCGGGAACAATACAAATTGGTCGTTGCGCAAATCGATTAAATGAACCGTTTTTTGTTTGGCAAGCGGATGATTTAATGGAACAAGCGCGTAAATTTTTTCTGTGAATAAAATTTTCCCTGCTATGTCAGGGAAATTCGTCGGCACCGGCCCTAATAAAGCCAAATCAATATCGCGGTTTCTGACAGCTTCAATCAGAAACTTATAGGAGCCTTGGCGCAGCAAAAATTCGACGTGCGGATATTCTTCTTTAAATGCTGAAACGACAGTCGGCAAAAGCTGGCTGGCAAGGCTTGTAGGAAAGCCGATCTTTACCGTTCCGCGATGCGGGTCGAGATACTCATCAATTTGTTCTTTCGCATAATCGATGGCTTTCATAGCCGTTTTCACATGAATTAAAAATTCTTTTCCGATCGGCGTGAGTTTGATATTTCTCCCTTCACGCTCAAATAAAGTCACATTTAATTCTTCTTCAAGATTTGCAATTTGTCTGCTGATTGCTGATTGGGCCACATGCAAATGATCAGCGGCTTCTGAAACGTGTTCTCTTTCAGCCACCTCCATAAAATAACGCAGTTGGCGCAGCTCCATGTTTGTCTCACATCCATCTATCTCATTTTGAGATTCTTTTGATCTAAATTATATATTGTTTATATCGTTTTGAAAACCTACAATGATTATAGAGTGTTAGATTTTATGACCGGTATTATCGGAAATTGATCGGGGGAGAGGAATTATGACGTACAATCAAATGCCAAAAGCTCAAGGTCTCTACCGTCCTGAATTTGAACATGATGCATGCGGAATCGGCCTATATGCGCACTTAAAGGGCAAGCAGACTCACGACATCGTCAAACAAGGGCTTAAGATGCTTTGCCAGCTAGACCACAGAGGAGGCCAAGGCAGTGATCCGGATACAGGAGACGGAGCCGGCTTACTGGTTCAAATCCCTGATGCTTTCTTTAGGAAAGAGTGCAAAGACATCAATCTGCCGGAAAAAGGGTGTTACGGGGTAGGAATGGTCTTTTTCTCACAGAAGGAAGATGAAAGAAAAAAAATCGAAAAACAAATCAATGCACTGATTGAACAAGAAGGCCAAGCTGTTCTTGGATGGAGAACTGTACCTGTAAATGTCGGAAAAATCGGAACAGTAGCGCAAAAAAGTTGTCCGTTTGTCCGTCAGGTATTTATCGGTGCAAGTTCTGATCTGAAGGACAATTTGTCTTTTGAACGAAAATTGTATGTCATTCGCAAACAAGCTGAAAACTGGGGAGTAACGGAAGGTTTTGATTTTTATTTTGCCAGTCTTTCAAGCCAGACCATCGTTTACAAAGGCCTTTTAACACCTGAGCAAGTTGATGCGTTTTATTCTGATCTGCAGGATGAATCATTCGTTTCTGCTTTTGCGCTTGTCCATTCACGTTTCAGCACCAACACATTCCCTACATGGGAAAGAGCGCATCCAAACCGCTATTTGGTACACAACGGTGAAATCAACACCCTTCGCGGAAACATCAACTGGATGAGAGCCCGTGAGCAGCAATTTGTATCTGAAAGCTTCGGTGAGGACTTAAACAAGATTCTGCCGATTTTAAATGCTGACGGCAGTGACTCTTCCATTTTAGATAATGCATTTGAATTTTTCGTGATGGCTGGACGCAAACCGGCACATACAGCAATGATGCTCATTCCTGAGCCATGGACGGAAAATACGCATATGTCTAAGGAAAAAAGAGCGTTCTACGAGTACCACAGTTCCCTGATGGAGCCTTGGGACGGACCGACAGCCATTTCATTTACTGACGGAAAACAAATCGGTGCGATTCTTGACCGGAATGGTCTCCGTCCGGCCCGTTATTATGTAACAAAAGATGATTATATTATTTTCTCATCTGAAGTAGGCGTTATTGAAGTTGAACAGGAGAACGTTTTATATAAAAACCGTCTCGAACCTGGAAAAATGCTTTTAATCGATCTGGAAGAAGGCCGCATTATCTCGGATGAAGAAGTCAAAACACAAATTGCAACGGAGTACCCGTACCAAAAGTGGCTTGAAGAAGAGCTTGTGCAAGTGAATCCTGATCCGGAATCAAGAGAGGAAGAACAATTTACAGATCTACTTACTCGCCAAAAGGCATTCGGATACACATATGAAGATATCCAAAAATATTTAATTCCTGTCATTAAAGAAGGTAAAGATCCTCTCGGTTCAATGGGAAATGACGCGCCGCTTGCTGTTCTGTCAGACCATGCACAATCACTGTTTAACTACTTTAAGCAGCTGTTTGCACAAGTAACGAACCCGCCAATCGACGCGATTCGTGAGCAGCTTGTGACATCAACGATGACCTGGCTCGGTGCAGAAGGTGATCTTCTTCACCCGAGTGAGCGAAACGTTCGCCGAATTAAACTGTATACACCTGTTTTATCTAATGAACAGTTTTACGCATTAAAAACGATTGTTCATCCGGATTTAAAAAGCCAAAAAATCGATGTGCTGTTTTCAGAGGATCTTGAACGCGGATTAAAGGACATGTTCACACAGGCAGAGAAAGCCATCAGCCAAGGCGTAAGCCTGTTAATTTTATCAGATAAAAAGATGAACGAACGCCTGACACCAATTCCGCCGCTTCTGGCAGTCAGCGCACTGCATCAGCATTTAATCCGCAAAGGGCTGCGTACGAAAGTCAGCATTATTGTGGAATCAGGAGAAGCGCGTGAAGTGCATCACTTTGCATCATTAATCGGTTACGGTGCAGATGCGATTAATCCTTATCTCGCTTATGCGACCTACAAGCAGGAAATTGATGAAGGACGTTTAGATATCAGCTATGAAGAAGCGGTCAGCAAATACGGAAAAAGCATTACTGAAGGTGTCGTAAAAGTCATGTCCAAGATGGGGATTTCAACTGTACAAAGCTACAGAGGCGCCCAAATCTTTGAAGCGGTAGGAATCAGCCGTGATGTAATTGACCGCTATTTCACAGGTACTGCATCACAGCTCGGCGGCATCGACATAAAAACAATTGCGGAAGAGGCGCAGCGCCGCCACCTGAAAGCGTATCAGGATGATTACAGCAAAACGCTTGAATCAGGAAGTGACTTCCAATGGAGAAACGGTGGAGAGCATCACGCGTTTAACCCGAAAACGATTCATACCTTGCAATGGGCATGCCGCCGAAATGATTACAATCTGTTTAAACAATATACAAAAGCGGCAGATGAAGAGCGAATCGGATTTTTACGGAACTTGTTCGGATTTGACGGAAACCAAAAGCCGCTGAAATTAGAAGAAGTCGAATCCGCTGAATCGATTGTCAAACGCTTTAAAACAGGTGCGATGTCATTTGGATCCTTGAGTAAGGAAGCTCACGAAGCTTTAGCAATCGCAATGAACCGTCTTGGTGGAAAAAGCAACAGCGGTGAGGGCGGAGAAGATCCAAAACGCTTTGTTCCAGATGAAAACGGAGATGACAGAAGAAGTGCAATCAAACAAATTGCATCCGGACGTTTCGGTGTCAAAAGCCATTACCTCGTCAATGCAGATGAGCTGCAAATTAAAATGGCGCAAGGCGCTAAGCCGGGTGAAGGCGGGCAGCTGCCTGGCAATAAGGTATATCCTTGGGTTGCCGATGTCCGCGGATCAACGCCTGGTGTCGGATTAATATCACCACCGCCTCACCATGACATTTATTCGATTGAGGATTTAGCCCAGCTGATCCACGATTTGAAAAATGCCAACCGTGACGCAAGAATAAGCGTGAAGCTGGTGTCAAAAGCAGGCGTAGGTACAATCGCTGCAGGTGTTGCCAAAGCGACTGCAGATGTCATTGTAATCAGCGGTTACGATGGGGGTACAGGTGCCTCTCCGAAAACCAGTATTAAACATACAGGGCTTCCGTGGGAGCTTGGCCTCGCAGAAGCACATCAAACATTAATGCTGAACGGACTCCGTGACCGTGTTGTATTAGAAACTGACGGAAAGCTCATGACGGGCCGGGACGTTGTGATGGCTGCCTTGCTCGGAGCTGAAGAATTCGGTTTCGCAACGGCTCCGTTAGTTGTACTCGGTTGTGTCATGATGCGTGCCTGCCATTTGGATACATGTCCTGTCGGTGTAGCGACACAAAATCCAGAGCTTCGCAAAAAGTTTATGGGCGATCCTGATCATATTGTGAACTATATGCTGTTCATTGCTGAAGAAGTTCGTGAGTACATGGCTGTGTTAGGCTTCAAGACATTTGATGAAATGATCGGCCGCACTGACGTACTTCATGTGAGTGAACGGGCGAAGGCGCACTGGAAGGCAAGCCAGCTTGATTTGTCTACACTTCTTTATCAGCCTGAAGGCGTACGAATGTTCCAATCGCCGCAAAATCATAAAATTGATCAATCACTTGATATCACAGCGATTCTCCCGGCCGTACAAGAAGCCATTGAGTCTGGAAAAGAAGCGGATGTTTCTATCGAAATCAACAATACAAACCGTGTAGCCGGAACAATAACAGGCAGTGAAATTTCAAAACGCTACGGAGAAGAAGGGCTTCCTGAAGATACGATCAAGCTGCAGTTTACCGGATCAGCCGGACAAAGCTTTGGAGCCTTCGTTCCTAAAGGGATGACGCTTTATTTGGACGGAGACTCAAATGATTATGTCGGAAAAGGGCTTTCTGGCGGAAAAATCATCGTTAAGTCACCGGAAGGATTTAATTCTGCGTCAGATGACAATGTCATTATCGGTAACGTGGCGTTCTACGGCGCGACAAGCGGAGAAGCATACATTAACGGACGTGCGGGTGAACGCTTTGCCGTTCGGAACAGCGGTGTGAACGTGGTGGTAGAAGGTATCGGTGATCACGGCTGTGAATACATGACTGGCGGCAGTGTTGTCGTACTCGGTGATGTAGGCAAAAACTTCGCGGCAGGTATGTCCGGCGGCATCGCTTATGTTCTCGCCGAAGATGTAAAAGCGTTCAAACGCAAATGCAACCTTGAAATGATTTTATTTGAATCATTAGAGGATGAGAAAGAAATCGAACAAATCAAAGCAATGCTTGAAAAACATGCTGGGTATACAAACAGCCAAAAAGCTGCAGACCTGCTTGATCAGTGGGAAGACAGCGTGAAAAAATTTGTCAAAGTCATTCCGAAAAACTATAAACAAATGCTTGCAAGCATCGAAGAGCAAAAAGCTGCAGGTTTATCAGATGAAGAAGCCGTGATGTTCGCATTTGAAGCCAACACGAAGCCAAAGCAGAATACAGCAACATCGGGACAAAAACAAGCGGTAGTGCAGTAAGGAAGGGGAGAGGAACATGGGGAAACCAACTGGATTTATGGAGATCAAACGAGAAAAACCTGCTGAGCGGGACCCTCTCACTCGTTTAAAGGATTGGAAAGAATATTCTGCTCCTTTTTCAGAAGAAGCATCGAAACGGCAGGGGGCGCGGTGTATGGATTGCGGTACACCGTTTTGCCAGATCGGTGCGGACATTAATGGATTTACATCCGGCTGTCCGATTTACAACTTAATTCCTGAATGGAATGATCTTGTCTACCGGGGCAGATGGAAAGAAGCATTGGAACGCCTTCTAAAAACAAACAACTTTCCTGAATTCACAGGGCGGGTATGTCCCGCTCCTTGTGAAGGATCATGTACATTAGCGATTTCAGACCCGGCCGTATCAATTAAAAACATCGAGCGGACCATTATCGACAAAGGATTTGAGAACGGCTGGATTCAGCCTAGAATTCCTAAAAAACGAACAGGCAAAAAAGTGGCCATTGTCGGATCGGGCCCAGCCGGACTGGCGAGTGCAGACCAGCTGAATCAAGCAGGACATTCCGTCACTGTATTTGAACGTGCAGACAGAGCGGGCGGCCTTTTAACTTACGGCATTCCAAACATGAAACTTGAAAAAGGGATTGTCGAACGCCGCATTAAGTTGCTGACGCAAGAAGGAATCGATTTTGTTACAAATACGGAAATTGGCGTTGATATAACGGCTGATGAGCTGAAAGAGCAATTTGATGCCGTGATCCTTTGCACAGGTGCTCAAAAACAGCGGGATCTATTAATCGAGGGACGCGAATCAAAAGGTGTTCACTACGCGATGGATTACTTGACGCTTGCTACAAAAAGCTATTTAGATTCTAACTTTAAAGACAAGCGATTCATTGATGCGAAGGGGAAAGATGTTATCGTGATCGGAGGCGGAGACACAGGAGCTGACTGTGTGGCTACCGCTTTACGCCAAAAAGCCAAAAGCGTGCACCAATTCGGCAAACACCCGAAACTTCCTCCGGCTCGCACGAATGATAATATGTGGCCTGAACAGCCGCACGTCTTTACGCTAGAATATGCATATGAAGAAGCAGAAGCAAAATTCGGAAGAGATCCGAGAGAATATTCGATCCAAACAAAAAAATTGGTTGCCGATAAAAACGGCAAATTGAAAGAGCTCCATACGATTCAAATGGAGAAAGTGAAAAATGAGCACGGAAAGTACGAGTTCCGCGAGCTGCCTGGAACGGAAAAAGTATGGCCTGCTCAGCTTGTCTTCATCGCTATTGGCTTTGAAGGCACAGAACAGCCGCTGTTGAAACAGTTCGGTGTTGATTCTGTAAATAACAAAATCAGCGCAGCATATGGGGATTATCAAACAAATATCGATGGCGTATTCGCCGCAGGGGATGCAAGAAGAGGCCAAAGCTTAATCGTATGGGCGATTAATGAAGGCCGTGAAGTGGCGCGTGAAGTGGATCGATACTTGATGGGGAGTTCAGTTCTTCCGTAAATAAAGGGGATTATATAAAGGAAACCGGTCTGATTGCCAGCCGGTTCCTTTTTTATTCCATTACGATTCCGATGTTTCCAAACTGTCTGCCTTCCTGCATTCTCGTATATGCCTCACATGCTTTTTCTAAAGGATATGTACGGTCTATTACAGGCCGCAGCTTATATTTTTCAATAAAAGCGAGCATATCGTGAAATTCTTCACAGCTTCCGATTGAGGTACCCAATACATTGATCTGAGGAAAGAATAAAGAACGCACTGGAAAACGGAGATCGTCACCTGAGCTTGCCCCAAAGCTGACAATACGTCCGTTCGGTTTTATATGGCGCCGGAAGTATTCCGAAAAGAGGGCAGGGCCTATGCTATCAAGAACTACATCAGCCTTTTTTCCCTGCAACTGTTCATCCCAATTGCTGTAACTGTCAATTGCGTAATCAGCACCTAATTGCAGTGCCCTTTTTCTTTTCTCCTCACTGCGGGAGGTCACGCTTACCGTTGCTCCAATCGCTTTAGCCATGAACAAAACGTAGGTTGCAACACCGCTGCCGATGCCGGGTATCAATAGATGCTCGCTTTTTTCAATTGGGCTTTTGTAAACAGGGCCCGATATGCAGTTAAAGCTGATAAAGGTAAAACGCCTGCTTCTTCCCAGGATAAATAAGAAGGTTTTTTGATTACATTTTGTGATGGGATGATCACGTATTCAGCAAGCGTTCCGTCAGAAGGGCCTCCCAGAATCTCAGGTACAGCCGGTAGAGTTTGGCACATTGGAAGCCATTATAAGAGGAGTAACCGCCGGATTGGGTACGGCGCTGCTTCCTAAGTCTGCTGTAGACTGCTCCGAGCGTCCTAATAATGTATGGATTCATCAGCTGCCAGCAGCTTATCAAGACTTAGAGATCGTATTTATATACAGGAAAGACTTTTTTATTACGAGTGCGTTTCAGAGATTTATTGATGAGATAAGCGAAATAAAATGATGAGGAAAGATGCATTGGGTTTCAGTCTGTTTACGCTGAACAAAGAGCGTAGCCGATTGTCAAGAAAGTACGGAGTACTGCAAAAGCGTATGAAATACAGGTGGATATTAGGACTGCATACAAAAACTGTACTCATTTGAAGCGAGTACAGTTTTTATCTTTTTATTTCCGTTTTAAATTAATGCCGATCGCCGCGCCGTTTCTGCTTGAATCAGCTACGCCTTTAAAAGTGCCATTTTCATGGTCGATAGAAATGCTTTGTACGTTTCCGATTTCCACCGGGCTTTTGCCGAATTTATGGCCCATGCCGTTTAGTTTACTGAGGACGTCTTCAGGAACTCCGTCTTCGTAGCGGTAGGAGCTCATGCTGTTTGTGTAAATTCTCGGCTCTTCAACAGCAGCTTTTAATTCCATACCGTATTCGATGTGATAGAGAATGGTTTGCAAAACGGATGAAATAATGGTGGCCCCGCCAGGAGATCCGACGGTGAGGACAGGCTTGTCATCCTTAAATAAAATGGTCGGGGTCATGCTGCTTAAAGGCCGTTTGTTCGGCTGTACTTCGTTAGCTCCGCCTGGAACCGCATCAAAATCCGTCAATTCATTGTTTAAAATGACACCGTAATCAGGGACCATAATACCTGTTCCGAATAGCTGTTCAATTGTCGTTGTATAAGAAACAACATTTCCCCAGCGGTCGGCAACTGTAAAGTGGGTTGTTTGGCCTTCTACTTTGTCTTTCGGCTGTTCGACTTGCTTATAGTTTGCCGATCCTTCTTGGTATTTCCAAGGATCACCGGCTTTCGGTTTTTTATTGACTTGATCTAAATTGATTAATTGCTGGCGTTCTTTAATATAATCGGGGTGAAGCAGGCCTTTGAGAGGAACGTTTACAAATTCGGGATCACCTGCGTAAGACGCACGATCGGCATAAGACAAATGCATCGTTTCAGCAAGCAGTTGATATTTTTCCCATGAGCGGACATCGTATTGTGAAAGGTTAAAATTATCAAGTATTTTCAGCATTTGCAGTAAGAAAATACCGCCAGAGCTTGGAGGAGGAGTAGTGGCGATTTGATAGCCTTGATAGTCTCCCCAAATCGGTTCATCGATTGTGATGTCATAATTTTCTAAATCCTTTTCCGTCATTGATCCGCCGAAATCCTGTACAGTGTCAGAAAGTGCTTTGGCAAATTTTCCTTCATAAAAAGCGTCAGTGCCTTTTGAGCGAATGAGCTTAAACGTTTTTGCCAAATCCTTTTGAATCAATGTATCGCCTTCTTTGAGCGGCTCGCCATTTGGCAAAAATACATCTTTTGCAGCAGTCCGTGACAGCTTTTCCTGATAATTTGAAATAGCATCTGCCAGTACCGAATCAATCGGAAATCCTTTTTCAGCGAGTTTAATAGAAGGGGCGATTAACTTCTTCATCGAGCGGGTTCCCCATTTATCCAGGGCTTCCTCCAGCCCTTTCAGCGTGCCTGGAACACCGACGGCAGTACCTTTTGTCACACGTTCAGAGAAAGGAATGGCTTTGCCGTTTTCATCGAGAAACATATCGGGGGTTGCGCCTGCTGGAGCACGTTCACGGCTGTCAATGATCGTTGTATCCTTTGTTTTTCCGTCATACACCATCATAAAACCGCCGCCGCCAATGCCTGACATCATCGGCTCTGTTACATTGAGTGCAAATTGAATGGCAACCGCCGCGTCAATAGCATTTCCTCCTTTTTTCAGCACATCAGCACCGATTTCCGAAGCGAGAGGATGCGCGGTGGCAACCATGCCGTCTTTCCCTACATCTACTTGTTTGTACTCATCGTAGCTTTTGGGCGGCTTTTTAGCTTCCGCGTGAAAAGGGACACTTCCGGCGACTAACAGAACACTAAGCAGAGCTGTTAAACAGACGTTCCACGTTCTTTTCATGTTCTCCCTCCTATATGAAGCTGTTATGTTACAATCTTAGCGTAAAAAAATTACAGCGTTTTCACAAGTGACAAATGGTATATTATATAGAACATTCAGCCGTTTTTCTGTGCGAAATTGATTATATTGTTATGAGCCATGTGCTATATTAGAATCAGTATACGGATTTAGAAAGGACTTCTATATGTATTTAACGATTAAAGAAACAGCAGAATATGCAAATCTTTCAGAGGATTATATTAAAAGCTTGGTGCTCGAAGGAAAAATCAGAGCCGTTCATGACGGTAAGCAATTTTTGATTTATAAGGGACAGTTCAAAACGCATCTCGAACAGCTGGAGAATTACAAAGCACTCATGCAGGAAATATTAAATGAACCGATCCCGGAAGATATTGATGTAAAGGATGAGGATTAGGACACAATTTCAAATTGTGTCTTTTTTTGTATATCTTTTTAAAAACATCGGAAAAACCGAATCATCAGATTTTATTTTAAGAGGTTTTTTGATGATATCTAGAGGGATACGTATCAAATAGATCAGAAGCTTTATATGAGGCCTTAAAACGTATTTAAGAGGGAGAGAGATTTTGAAAACTTCTTCGTCTCCTTATGTAACACTATGTATATTATGTTACATAAATACCGTCGCACTTTGACATTCAACGTTTTTCAGCTATAATAGTAACATAGACCTCAAAACGTTACATAACGGTTTTTAAGGAGTTTTTTGATGCATATTGTACAGCCGATTCGCAGTTTAGAGAAAATCCAAGATGTAAAACAGTATTTGCTAAACAAAAACAAGCGGGATTATTTTCTGTTTATTTTCGGCATCAACAGCGCGCTCCGCATTTCTGATATTCTGCCGCTGCAAGTGAAAGACGTTAAAAATAAAGATCATTTATGGGCGACTGAAAGCAAAACGAAAAAGAAAAGGAAGATTCTGATTTTAGAATCACTGAAACAGGAAATATACGAGTATACGAAAGACATGAAAGAAAACGAATATCTTTTTAAATCTGTCCGGACCAGGAAACCGATTTCCCGCATTCAGGCATACAGGATTTTAAGAGAAGCTGCCGCGGCGTGCGGACTTGAGGAGATAGGGACGCATACGCTCCGGAAAACATTCGGCTATCACTTTTATCAGCGGACAAAAGACATTGCCGAGCTGCAGAGAATACTGAATCATTCATCACCCTCGATTACAATGCGGTATATCGGTATTGACGAGGACACGACAAGGGCCGCGTATAAGGTTTTTGGAGGGCTTTAATACAAACCGCTTGAAAATATTGATCATCAGAGCTACTATATAAATACAAAAAGCTCTAGTAGCACAGCGGATAGTGCAGCAGTTTCCTAAACTGCAGGTCGGGAGTTCGAATCTCTCCTAGAGCGTTTTTTATATTGGATGTGTTCAGATTAATAACATCCACAAAACAACAAAACCCTTGTTTTACAAGGGTTTTTGCTGTTTCTAGGAGTTTTTCAATTGGAAGAGAATACGGTGGGAAACGATGTGAATTTATTTTTTTTTGCACATTTTTTTCACATTGCTATACAATCGTTATTGCTGAAACAGGCATTTTTTCAAATAAGTCAAGAGTGTTTCGTGTATCTTCTTCACGAAGTTCTTTAATTACATGTGAATAATAATTAAGGGTGGTATCTATCTTCGCATGTCCTAAACGTTCTGAAACATAATAAATTGATATTTTCTTGTAGAGTAAAATGCTAGCATGTGTGTGTCTTAATCCATGTACCGAAATTGATTCAATATTCAAGTCTGTCAATGTCTTTTTCAATATTTTGTTGACAAATTCGTTGGTAAGAACTTTCTTAGAGCTTCGAGGGCTATAAAATACAAGATTATGTATGTTGTTAGGCATTTCATCAAACAATTTTTTGAATAAATTCATTGTATTGGAGTCCATTTTAATGGTCCTATTTGATGAAGCATTTTTGGTTTTAGCAAAACCTTTTCCTTTTTTATAATCCCAGGTTTTATTGATTGTGATTTCATTTAAATCAAAATTGAAATCATCTGTTGTTAATCCCACTATTTCAGCAAACCGCATCCCCGAAGTAAGGGCCAGTATCAGTAAATAATATCCGATAGACTTATCCTTACGCTCATATAATTCATTTAGAAGCTTTTGACTTTCAACATAATTCAAATGTTTTTCTTCAGGTCGTTTAGATTCCACGCTACCGGTTAATTTGGCCTTTCTGGTAAAGTCAAATTGTATTATTCCTTCCTCAATAGCTTCTTGTACACAAGCTCTAATATGTGTGTTCAGTTTTCTAACCGTTTCTTTGGCATGGACAGCCCCAAAGTCATTTAAAAATTCCTGATATTCACGTTTAGTGATGTCATTGATATATCTACCGGCAAAACTCTCGGAAATTTCTCCAAGGGTAATGTAGTAACCACTCCGAGTGATATCACCAATATCATCTCTATAAACATCCACCCAACTTTTAAAGTACTCATCAAAAAGTACTTTGGTTACACGAGGAGACATCGATTTTCGAAGTTTTTCCTCAATTTCTGATGCTGCTACTTGAGCTTCCTTTTTAGTTTTAAAGCCGCCTTTCCGTATAGGTTTTGGTTTAGCACTAACACAATACTGCCATGTTTTCCCGCGCTTTTGAAAACTTGCCATAGTTCCAACTCCCACTAATAAATACAAAATAAATCAAGGTTTTTTACAGTCTATAAGATAGCATTATCTATTATAATTTGAAAGATCAGTTTTTAATCAAGTAGCTCTTTAATGAATTAAATGTAAAATATGTTATAATAAAGAATCATAGAAATAATTCATATTAAAAAATCTCAAAATTCTAAATCTTATCGCCATTGTTCGACAAAATTCTTTTTGTAAATATGTTAAATTTAAGTTGAAAAGGTGATCATATGGGAATATTAGCAACTAGAGATATAAGAGTTCATCTTAAAGAAATGATAAAATCATCCGATGAAAAGCAGAACATGATAGCAGCTAAAATCGGAATTAGCGAAGGCTATTTAAGTAAGTTTCTTAGCGGAAAAGAAATTAATTTTTGGATGGTTCGAGAGATCATTAGGTATCTTGATCCCGAGAACGAAACTGATTTGATGAAAAGGCATTGCCTCAGCGGGGTGAAGAAAAAGAATTACCCTGCAGCATTAGAATATTGTTATACCAAGAGACTTTTTTCGGTTATTGAGACCTTGATTGAAAGGCAAATTAAAAAAGAAGGTAAGATCAGTTCTTGGTCTGAAATCTATAAATTCATGCTGGAATATAGATTGTCACTCGGAAGCTTTGAGTATATTGAAAAGCTTAATGAACTTAAATCAGATTGCCATGATACCAAAACATTACTACTCATTTTAGAAATGTACTCTAATTATCAAAGCAGAAAGTATGAACTAACACTCGATAAAATTGGAACCATTCAAAAGAATATCAATAGGATATCTGATCCGTTTCTTAAGACGGCATTCTCTGCTCGCTTAGAAGAAGTTTCTGTGAATCTATATTTAAAACAAGATAATGCCGTTTTTAAAGCTCGTGAACTTGCCCATTCTCTTCGTGAGAAAAACCTCAGTGTTAATTTAAATTTGACCGCGTTGTACATATTAGCATTGTCCTATATGAACGAATCTTATTTTCTGTCTTATGAATACTATAAGAAATGTATTGACTTGCTCAGCGTTTTTCCAGATCGAAAAAAAGAATTAGTACAAAATAAAGAAGAAATAGCCATCTTACAAGCATTTTGGGGCAAGAAGATTTCTGAAGATTATCAGGTGACTGCTTTTGCAAAATCATTAGCGTCACAGGACTCATTAAGCTCTTTTTATCAGAATGATTTCTATAAAAGGTATGCTTTGCTCTTTGATGGAATTAAAGAAAAGTCAGCAGAGAAGTTACTGTTATCACTTTACTTTTTTTCGCAGCAAAAAGATCAATTTCGTTCTAACCTTCCAAAAATATACTTGATAAAATTAGGATTTAATTTTAACATCTAGTAACAGGAGGTGTTTTAGATGAAAAAGATGTCGATAGTCTTGATTTTGGCGTTCGGTATACTGACTTTAGCTGGTGCAAATGCTGCATTGGATCATTCAAATGCAGAAGGTGAATTCCAAACAGCCGAAATTATAGTAGGTGCATAATTTCATCAACACCCTGAAAAGCTGATACAAATATCAAAAAAAAAGACGATGCCTTCGCTGGCAGCGTCTTTCGTGCTTTTCGGGGAAATTTCCTGTTTTCTAAAAAAACGAAAACAGGAAATTCTTGAAAAAGTGTTTATTTTAAATTTGATTTTAAATACAATGAGAACAAAGGTTCTATTTTTGAAAGGGGAAACATCATGCATATAACATTTGAAAACATCATCGGGAATTTGAAAAAGGAAATTGAAGAGGAGAAAAATGAAGAAACAAGAAAGCTCAAAGTTGGTTAATCTAGGTCTTTCAAATGCCGTTCTTTTAACTCCCTTAATTCTTTCAAATAGTTTATGACGAGTTGTAATTCTTCTTCAGTAATCTTACTACCGTTATCATGAACAATGTTTAGCTTTTTAAGATCATCTATTGTGATGCTTTTCTGTGCAAGTAGCTGTTTCTCCGGTTCTGAATATTTTTTTAGACTTTCTTCATCAAAAAATAAATAAGATTTATGAACGCCTAAATAGTCAGCGATTTTTTCAATTACTTGTATTGATGGTTGTTGTAAATTTCTTTCTATTCTTGAAAGGTAACTATGTGTAATTCCCACAGCTTCAGCAACTTCATCTAATGTTTTTTTCTTTTCCTTACGGATGCGCCGAATCGCTTCTCCCATTTTCATATTTCCCATAATAACACCTGCTTTTTGAAAAATTAGCCTTATTCCTCATAGGAATAATTATACCACATCGTGTACCTCACGAGAAAATTCTTTTAAAAAGCGCTTGTATAAAAAAACCAGCTATGTTAAGATCAAATTGTTCCTTACAGGTACAAATAAGGATGTGATATAACAATGTTTGATCTAAAAGAGTTTGGGTGTTTGCTTCAAAAAATACGAAAAAAGCGTAAGATGTCTCAAATCGAATTTGCTCAACTCCTTGGATTTACAGCGTCGTATGTCTCAAGAGTTGAGAGAGGGAAAGCGAATCCTTCTATACAGGCGATTGAAAAAATTACTAAGCAACTTAATATTAAGATCAGAATTTTTTTTGATTAATAATGGTACTGTCAGGAACAATATTAAGTTGTGTGTTTTAATATTTTGTCACTCACAAAGAAAACGGATATTTAGCTGCTTGCTTAGGTCTCACTACGGATGAATTATTCAAAAGTTATAGAAAGGAGAAAATTATGGCACAGCTTCTTGATGTTAGTCTGTCCATTCCGATTCCGGCTGATAAAGTCCTTATCAGCAAAGTGGAGTTACAAGAACTGAGAGATCAATCTCTATCCGGCGTTTACTGGAATATGAAAGATTTAGAGAAAAAGACGTCACGGAAAAGCGAGTGGATTAAAGAAAACATTTTATATCCAAGTCACTTCCGCAGATTTTTAGATTCAGCAAATGGTGGTTTTGTGTTTTACCCACAATCTAAAGGGCAAAACTGGAGCTTCCAAGCTTCAAAAATGGCTGCCTTTTTAGATAAACACTTTGCTGAAATTTTTTCGAAAAAGAACTGAAAGGAATGGATGAAATGTTCTTAGTAAGTCATGTTTGGCAAACTAACAGGTTTCACTTGGTAATCAGTGAGTCTGAGTCAACTCATCAAAAAGCTTTAGATAAACTTCTCTCGCAAGGTGGAAAGGTTATCCGAAGTGAAAGAGCTGACAATCTGTTGGGTACAGTCATTGTTAACGGAAAGAGGTCGCCCTGGCCTTTAACTAAGTCAGAAAGGATTGAACAAAATGTCTGAGGTTAAGTGGATCAAGTTAAGCACTCAGATGTTTGAGGACGAAAAAATTAAGTTGATAGAGCAGATGCCTGAATCAGATACAATTTTAATTATTTGGGTCAAACTGCTTGCTCAAGCCGGGAAAACCAATGCTTCTGGATACATTTATCTAAATCAAAACATCCCGTATACCGACGAAATGTTGGCAACTATTTTTAATAGGCCCTTACCAATTGTCAGAATGGCGTTAAATACATTTCAACAATTTGGAATGATTGAAGTTGACGAAAATAAATTCATATCTATTGCCAATTGGGAAAAACACCAAAACGTTGAAGGTATGGACAGAGTAAGAAAATTAAACGCTGAAAGAAACAGAAAATACCGGGAACGGAAGAAGCTATTACAGCTAACTGCACCAGAAAAAAATAATGACGTTAGCGTGACGTCACATGACGGTACAGATATAGATAAAGAATTAGATAAAGAAAAAGAATTAAAAGATATATTGTCTGGTAAACCAGACGGCGCGTCCACTTCAAAAAAAGCAAACGATGAGATTCCTTACAAACTGATCATTGATCTGCTGAACAAAAAAGCGGGTACACGATACCGTCAT
This sequence comes from uncultured Bacillus sp., assembly GCF_958411575.1. Classification (NCBI taxonomy): domain Bacteria; kingdom Bacillati; phylum Bacillota; class Bacilli; order Caryophanales; family Bacillaceae; genus Bacillus; species uncultured Bacillus sp. The sequence continues at coordinate 361,584 of NZ_CATYRA010000002.1, read as the reverse complement.
ACCACTGACAAAACAAGAAAACTTATAAAGAAACTCTGGAAAGACGGTTTTCGTTTTGAAGATTTTAAACACGTCATCCTAGTGAAAACAGAAGAATGGCTTAATGACCCTGCTATGAATAAGTTTCTCCGTCCTGAAACATTGTTCGGCACAAAGTTCGAGTCTTATCTAAACCAAAAAGGAGGCTTATCACGTGGAGGAAATCACAAGGGAGCGGGCAACCGCAGTCAAGGGCGAAATATCTCGGAGGATGACATTCCATACTGATGAGGCTGGAAATCCTGTCTACTGCAATAAACACACAAGAATTATAGGCGGCGAAGAAAAGCCTTATCCAGTTCAACTGATGCAGCTACGAGACGGCTCAGTAAAATGCCCAATGTGTGAAAGGGAACAGCGCAATAGGGAGATCGAACAAGAAGCTGAGGCGTGGCGCCGGCAGGTAGAGAGAAAGGTTCTTTCTACACATTCACTTATCGCTGATCCAACTCTGGTAAAGGCAACATTTGAATCTTTCCACTGCTACAACAAAGAGGACGAACAGAACAAAAGCCGGATGCTTGAGCTAGTCAAACAGATCAAAGCAGGCGTGATCATGAACATATTTCTAACTGGCGAATCCAATGCCGGAAAGAGTCATCTGGCAATAGCAGCTCTTAAAGAACTGAACAAAAAGAGTTCAGAAGAGTATGCAAAATCAGCCCTTTTTGTTAATAGTGACGCACTCATGCGGCGTATCAAGAGTTCTTTCAAAGATGATTCTGAAAAGCTTACGGAGTCCAAAGCAATCGAACTGCTTACACGAGTCGATTACCTCGTCATTGATGACTTAGGGAGCGAAGTGGGCGACACAGATAATGAGAATAGGGCGGCACCTGATTTCATTTCAAGAGTTTGGTATGGGATCTCTACTGGCAGACAAGGCAAGGTGACGATAGTGACAACAAACCTCACCGGAGTTGCTTTAGCAAAGCTTTATGACAGAAAGACCGTTAACCGTCTTACAGCTCATCTTGAAAAAATTGAGTTTAAAGAGAAGCAAAAGAACAAAGGTCGTAAGACACCGGCAATGCCGTTTTAAGGGGGTGCAAACAAGTGGTACAAGCAGTGATGCCTGGCGTTTGGGAGCTCAAGCCAGAACGGAAGCTTACTGATGCTGAACGCAAAAAAGAGATCAATAATCTCATTGCTCTGGTTGATCAGAAAATAGCAGACTATAAAAACTCTAGGAGGAATGCAGTTTGAAACACGGTAAACGCCCAACACGCGCGCAAAAGGACATTATCAAGCAAAACGGTTTAAATCCAAACAACTGGCTGGTTTCTAAAAACCTGCAGCATGAACAGAGATTGATCATTGTTCATCGGTATACCGGGACGGTAAGGAAGTGTTTGGCATGAGCGTTGCGGTTCTTGCTGATCGGTTAGAAATCGCTTTGACTGATCTTAATTTTGAATGGTCATTGGTGCAAATGCGTCAGGTTGTTGATTACTGGTACGACGGCAAATCCATTTATGACATGGCCGAACTGCTGAATAGAAAGCCGGATGAAATCATTTTGCTCATTGTTGACTTTGCAAGAGGCCGCGTGCTTCCGCCACGTCCTTATGGGTTAAATGCAAATAAACGAATTTCAATCAAGAGAACGCATCTAAAAGGTAAAAAAGATAATCTGCGGCGGTTCGTGCAGGATAGCCCGGTGTATATACCATTCATCGAAAAAAACTTTGTCTGGAATGATTCGGAGATTAAGCGGTTCCGTGAAATGTGGGAAGCCAATGAATCTATTATCTGTATTTCAAAGCAGCTTAATAGAGACATAGACGAAGTTCTATTCCTTGTTATGGATCAAGCCAGCAGGGACTTCATTCAGCCACGAATGAACGGACTTCTCGGAAAGGATGCGACAAAGCATGATCTTATCAGGCAGCGCCTTCCCTTTTGAGAAAGCAACCATTCACCAACTTATGGTCATTGTGCGGTTTGAAGAATGTCCGCCTGACTATAAAAATGCTGCGATGCAATTATTGATCAAGAAGGGAGCGGGGACCGTTGGAATGGACAGAACGCCAGCACTTGATTGAGTGGCTCACTATTCTGGGTGTATACGGAAAAGCATTTCTGGAACACCAGTCAGACGATGAAATTGAGACGCTTTACAATCTGCACATCAAACAATTAAACGAAGAGTAAGGAGGCGAGGACATGACAGAAAATAAAAACTTACGTCAGCATGGGGAAGTCATTACATGGATTATGACGGAAGAGGAGCGCTTGGAGTATATAAAAAAACATCCAATCATCCCAACAGAAGAACCACAGACAAAGCTGCAGGTTTTCTCGATGAACGATTGGATGTGATGACAGTCATAAGTAGACGTCACCGTGCGGAAAATAGAAACTAGTCACTTTTATTATACCACACGGGGGCGTTTATAGTGAACTGTCCAAAACATATAGAAAATCTGGAACAGGTACTTAACCAAATTGAAAATGACAAAAATTACGTCATTGTGATTGACGGAAACAATAAATCATTCAAGTTAACGGAAATGCCGGAGCACGGGAAAACCATCGTGCAAACGTCAAAAGGTAATCTTTCAAGAATTGATTTTGAAATCGGATATAAAATGTGACGCAGAGGGGCCGGTCCTCTCTGCGATATGGGAGGAACGGACATGGATAAATTGCAGGAAATACAAAATAGATTTTCAATAGCAACTTCACTTTATAAAAAGAAAATTGACGTTAATTGGTCCACTATTCTTGAGGATCAAGAATTTCTAATTCAATCAGTAGAAAAACAGCAGGAGATCATTGAGGAAAACAAGCGCCAGCAGGAAGTAACGGTTCATCAGTTCCGGCAGGCACAAAAGGACATTCAGCATTTAAGCGGGGATATGAAACGATACAAACAGGCATTAGAGAAGATCATTACCAATCTCAATTTTGCGATAACAGTTGCCCAAAATGAATTGGAGGGTGATGTGAAATGAATGAGTTATCAGATAAACAAACTTGCCCGTACTGCGATTACACAGAAGAAGATTCCTACTCTAATTGGGATTCAGACAGTGACGGAATTGTAACATGCACGAGTTGCCATAAGGAATATTTTTCATTGCCTCACTATCATTTTGAGGGGTGGCAAGTTGAAAGAATTTGCGAAGAGTGCGGACATGAAGAAAGCGAATGCTTTTGCGAGGGGGAAGCAAAATGATTCCTTTACAAGTAGAGCTTCAGCGGGCAGTCAAAGCTACGAAGGACGAAGCGATGACCATTTACGAGGCGGCCGAACACTTAAAGGTTAATGTCGAGGAAGTGCCTATGATCGTTGCTCAAGCTGATGATCTAAGAATGATCGGCAATGACGCAATTATTGCAAAAAGAGACAAAACAAACGGATGGCTCATTGGGGCGATGGTTTTGGTTTTATTCTTTGCAACCGCAATCGGTTGGGAATAGGGGGATGACAGCATGAAAAGCATCGAGTTATTCGCAGGAATAGGGGGTATAGCGCTTGCTGCTGAATGGGCTGGGATTGAAACAGTTGCATTCTGTGAGCGTGAACCCTTCTGCCAGAAAGTATTGAATAAGAACTTCCGAGGCGTTCCCATCTTCGATGATGTACGCACATTGAATAGACAGCTTTTAGAGGAAAAAGGAGTGATTGAGCCAGGTGGAACAATTGACATTATTTCAGGAGGATTCCCTTGCCAGCCTTACAGTATTGCCGGGAAGCGAAGAGGCACGGAAGATGACCGCGACCTCTGGCCGGAAATGTTTAGGATCATCAAAGAACTTAGACCCACTTGGGTTGTTGGTGAAAACGTTGCTAACTTCGCAAACATGGAGCTCGACCGCACGTTATTTGACTTGGAAAGCGCAGGTTACAAAGGGCAATCGTTTATTATACCGGCTTGCGCCGTCGACGCCAAACATCGAAGAGATCGGACGTTCGTTGTTGCCTACTCCGACAGCAACAGACGGAACAGCAGGGCAAATAATTGGAGAAAAAGACAACTATACACAAACCAAAAATGGAACAAGCAGACGACACTTAAAAAGCGGGAAGAACTGCAGTCTGAGTTTAGGGAGTCACGTTCAATTCTTTCCGACACCAATAACACGAGATTATCGAGGAGCAAGAACACCAGAGAAGTTGAAAGAAAAAGGAAGGAGTGTTACCAACAGTCTTCCGGACTACATAAGGAGCGGTGGGGAAGTTGGACAGCTGAACCCGACGTGGGTAGAGTGGCTAATGGGATTCCCAATCGGGTGGACAGAATTAAAGGATTAGGCAACGCAGTTGTCCCTCAGCAGATTTATCCAATATTTAAGTCCATAAGGGAATTTTATGATTTTAAAACATAATTTCACTTTTTTATGATTTAATATGATTATAAATAATAAAAGGGTGGTTTTCTTGACTGTTTCATTAAAAAAATTAGATGATTTAGAATTAACTTTGCTTTATAGTTCGTTGCTTAAGGAACTGAAGCAACGAGGTATAATACGAACTAATAATGTTGTTGGGGAGCTTGGAGAATACTTGGCTATTAATTTTTATAATAAAACTAAAGGGCTCCCCAAACTTCAAGCTGCACCAACAGGGACTCAAAATATCGATGCTCTAAGTATAAAAGGAGATCGGTATAGTATTAAAACAACAACTGGGAGCGTTACGGGAGTTTTTTATGGTATGAACGATCCTGAAATAAGGGAACCTGATATACAGAAATTTGAATATGTGATAATAGTATTGTTTGATAAAGAATATTCTTTGAAGGGTATATATGAATTGAGTTGGGAAAGTTTTATAAAGCATAAACGTTGGCATAAAAGAATGAGGGCATGGAATTTAACTATAACTAAAGCGCTTCTTTCTGATAGTGAAATTATATTTGAAAAAGAATCAAAACTTTTAAATTAGGGTGTGATTAATAAGTGGTTGAAGCAATGAAAAAAATAATTTGGAATAAATACGTGAAGTTTGCTGTTATATTTATAGTTTCATTGTTGGTAATCATTTTAGGAGCATTTTTTTTTGAGTGGATTAACAAACCGATTTGGTCTTCTAACTTTATAGTTTTTTCAAGTTACGTATTAATGTATTACTATCTAATATCAGTACTTATATCCCCTTTAGAACAAGTCAAGCCTCCTGAAAAATTATATCATTGGTTAAATAATCCGATTATATATGAACAAGATTCATTTTTAAAAGACTTAAAAGAAGTAGATATAGATAAGAAGAATCTTCTAGAAAATCTCAATAATTTTCGAGTAGAGCTATTAATTTATACAAATCATGATTTAACAAAGTTAAGAATGCTTAAAGCTCATGTTCGCACCAAAAATACTGAGGGGAGTTTGGACACAATCAATCGTACATTAATTGCACTTTTAGCTGGACCATTATTTCTTTTTGTCATTAAAAACAATTCTATTATTGAATATTTAAAAATCCCAATAAAAAACGCGAATCAAGAGTTAATTAGCATTATGACTGTTTTGTTGATATTGCTCTTTTTTTTATCCATTATTATCAATTTTGTTTTCCTTTTTTCGGGGAACAAAACGCGTTTGAAATTTATAGAGGAAATGGCTGATGCATGTATAGAAGAGCTTAAAACTAAATAAGTCCAAGATGGAGACGCCTGCGGACACTGACCACTACACAGAGAAATCTGTGCTTTGGTTGGTGTCCGTTTTTTATTTGAACGGAGGGAAGGCATGAAGAAGAGGAAGAAAAAGTCCAATAAAAACGCGCAGGAGCGCTCAGAATGGTTTTGGCGGCAAATTGATGGGGCAAGATAGGCAAACATTCAAAAGAGGCAAAGGCGGGACTTTAAGACGCAAATAAACGGGAGGGTAAAACTATGAATCAATTAACATTAAACATTCCTCAGATTGACGAAGAAGCGACTAAATTAAAAGCAGAGAAGCTGCTGGATCAATACCGGTTATATCTCTTACAGGTGCCAGATGATTTTTTACCAAAGGTTACACCAACTTACAGCATTGTTCCGCCGAGCATTACGAATGAATTTCATTCATCGACAGAAGATGCAGCGTTAAAGCGTCTTGATTGGGAGATTCAGCGTGACAAATTCCTAAAAAGGATTCAAAGAGCTGTTAACCGGCTTTCTCAAAGAGAACGGCAGATCATTGTCATGCTCTATATGCAGCCGGAAGAAATGTATGATTATGAAGTGTATGCAGAAATGGACCTGAGCCAGCGCAGCTATTATCGTGTGAAGGCAAAGGCTCTATATCGGTTGGCATTTGCTCTTAGAGAAGAAGTCTACAAGAAAGGGGCAGCTTCTTAATGAATTTTGTTCAGCCTATACGTGATCCGGAATGCATCTTTTACATCAAGAGGTTTTTAAAAGAGCAAAACATGAGGAATTACATGCTATTTGTGACGGGTATCAATTCAGGGCTTCGCATATCAGATATTCTGCAGCTGAGAGTAAGAGACGCTAAACGGCCATACTTCAATCTCATAGAGAAGAAAACGAAAAAGAAAAAGAGAATCGACATGACGCCAGCTCTTCAAAGGGAATTTAAGGCCTATGTCGAAGGGAAAGAGGACCATGAGTTTCTCTTTAAAAGCCGTGAAGGGATTAACAAGCCAATATCCCGGTCGATGGCATACAAGATTCTCAGGGCGGCTGCTGAGTACGTGGGGCTAGATGACATTGGCACGCATACATTAAGAAAAACATTCGGCTATCACTTTTACAAACAAACAAAGGACGTTGCTATGCTGCAGGAGATATTTAATCACTCAGACCAACGGACAACCCTTAGATACATCGGAATCAATCAAGACGCCATGAACAACGCTATGAAGAAATTTAAAATATAACCAGGCTCATCCAAAACAACAAGGATGGGCCTTTTTCTTTGCGTTTTTCGTCAATTCCTCAAAAATAACAGGCGTGTAATTCATTTTAGGGATATTGGTTAAAAACAGAGGGGACAAGGGGTTGGCTCAGTTCAACGAGTTGCACAGTATAAAACATATGAGTAATTCGTGGATTATGTGGATACTGCCTTTAAATGTTATATAATAGAGGAAAAGTTTAGGAGTGAAAAATTTGAATTTTGATACGAAGTATCTTATTAGGTGGGGAATACCAGGATGGGTATTCATTATGTTAATAAGCTTGCCAATATTATTTTTATATCATGATGAATTACTTAAATTTAAAATAGATATATCCAAGACTTTGGGTCTTTTTGTGTCATTAGCTTTTTTCGGGGTAACTATAGGATACATAATGCAACAAATTCACTTTTCTAATAGGTGGTCTAAAAATAAACAAATCATAGATGAAGCTGCTAGAATGACAAATGCTGTGGAGGAGCATGTTAAGGGTGTAAGTCTGCATGAGTGGGGTGAAGGTGATCATCATAAAGATTATTACGTTTTTGAATATGTTTGGCATAGGGGATTATTGAAATTAAAAGATGCTGCTCAAAGAGATTATATAGCAGATCGATATAGGCACATACTTAGCACAATTCATAGTTTAGGTACCCTTAGAGTTTCTCTAGTGATTTCCATTGTGATAAATTTTGTTACTTTAATAAAGTATAATTTTGATAGTTATCTTAATCAAACCTTAAATCCAAATATGTATATATTCAATTTGGTTATATTTTTAATCTATTTTGGGCTAATAGGGTGGTTGTTTAAAGTAGTATCAAAAGGGTACGAGCATTATTCAGCTAACTTAAATGCGTTTCAAGGGTATTTTTTGAATGAGCTAATAAATTGGAATACATTCAAAGAGAATGAACAACTACAGGAAAATGATGATGCAGACGAAATAGAACCCAGTTATTAAAATGGCACAAACTTGGCAGAATAACGGCACATCATTTCGTTTTAAAAAAGTTATTATGGTAATAGGTAATGAATCGATAAAGAAATTGCATGAGACTTTTTTATTCATCTAACAGCATCAAATCTTAAAGATTTGAATAAAGTGTTAAAATTTAGGATGCATAAGACGATATATAAAATAGGAGGTGAATTTAATGATTATTGATCCTATGTTAATTAATTGTTTGAACAATTATACAAAGGTAGAATTAAGCGTTGAACCTGATATACCAGGAAAAGATGAACAAATTCTGCATGAGATTAAAGGTCATCAGGTACTTGAAACTAAGACGGGTGCGCTCTTACTTATTCATTTGAAGAACCCAGAAACTAACGAAGAATATACATACAGCTATCCTGACATAACTAAAGTTGAGTTAACCAAGTGGTCAGACCGTCACGATAAATGGTATATACATTCTTTAGATCGATCAGAGTTTAAAAATGACAATTATAAGAAGCAGATGATCTACAGGTTAATCTTTAAAAAATAAACAAAAAGCATCCTTCGAGATGCTTTTTGTTTATAGTGTAAAACATAACAGGGGTGAAATTATTGTCATTGGATATTAATCAATCTTTCCTAATAGAATTACGAGATAAATTAGAGGGAAATGGTTTTACTGCAGATGATTTTAAAATCTCAACATCCATCGAATCAACTGAAAGTCTGGATGAATTAATTTTGCAAATTACTTATATTTATCACAAAAATTTTTACTTTTCATTTGTATTAAATCCTAGTGGAGATTTAAAAAAATTTGAGATAAGCCCCGGAAAATTATTATCTCGTGAAAAATCATATGGCACATTCGCTGATGAATTCCTTACAATGGAAATAACTGCTTGGCTTAAACGCTTAAGAAGAGAAATGGGAAATTCAGTTGTTGGGAGACAAATCAAAGATACGCAAGAAAAAATAGAAGAAATTGAAAAGATTATGGAAGAAAAGTTTGAAGAAGTATCTGAGAGTTATTTTACAAAAGCTGAAGGACAAAAGCTGAAAGATAAACTTGATGAGCTTGAAGAAAAGTATTCTTCAGCCTTTGATAAATCGGAAGAACTTGAATCTGAATTAAAAGCTGAAAAGAAAAAGATGCATCAAGAAATCGAGTTGTTAAAGGATCAAGTTCAATACTTAACTAAAAAGAAATGGGCAACTGCTTTAATGGTTAAGCTAGTTAATTGGTGTGCAAGAAATCCTCAGGCGGCAAAACAGATTGGTCAATCGGCTGTAAAAACTTTACTTCCAAAAGAGATTGAAGATTCTTTACCTACAAGTTTACTTCCACCTAGAGATGAGAATAATTAATAATTAGTGCTCAGCATTGTGAACTTACAACATACTAACACACAATTTATAATTTTTAAAAGCTCTCCAGATTGGAGAGCTTTTTTAATGGGGGGATTCTAGTAATATGCATAAGTCTTTGAAACCCTGTAATGAACCTGGTTGTCCTAACTTAACAAGGGAGGGCTACTGTGAACAGCACAAGCGAACCAAGCCGGCCTATGATCAGCACCGGGAGTCCGCTGGCAAACGTGGATATAACAGCAAGTGGAGGCAGGCGCGTCTTGGCTATCTGTCAAAGCACCCATTTTGTGTATCGTGCATGATGGAAGGTAGACGGGTGCCGGCAACAGTAGTCGATCATATCAAGCCGCATAAAGGAGACAGGAAACTCTTTTGGGACTCAGGCAACTGGCAGCCACTATGCGCGCCATGCCATAGCCGAAAGACAGCGAAGGAGGATGGAGGATTTGGGAACAGAACATCAAACATGCATGTGTGATGAATGCGGAACAATGCTCTTGGTCAAAGGATGCTCAAAGGTCAGGAAGCATGACGACGGAATCCGTGAGCATTATATCAAGTGTCCTCGGTGTCGGACTGAGTATACATCCTATTACACCAACGCTGACATAAGACGTATGCAACAGAAGGTAAAGAAACTGTTTGCTCTTCGTGCAACGATGAAAAAGGAAACAGCATTCGATCTGTATACAAAGAAATTAAAAGAAGCACAAAAGAAATTAGAAGCCGCAATGCTACAGCTGAAAGAGGAAATGAGCACCCCCCACCCTAAAATCTCTGAGGGGTGAACGCCAGAGACCGCGCTCCCCTCCCCATTTTGAAAAATTCCCTAAATGAAAATTCGGAAGGAGGTGAGGGAATGGCTAGACCGCGGCAACCAGTTGACTTGCTACTGGTGAAAGGGAAGAAACATCTGACACAGCAAGAGATCGAGGAGCGTCGAGCACAGGAAATAAAGGCACCAAACGACAAAGTAAAAGCTCCTTCTTATTTGCCAAAAGACTTAAAAAGAGAGTTTAAAAAGATAGCGGACGAGCTAAAAAACATCGGGATTATGACCAATTTAGATGTTGATGCGCTCGCCCGTTTTTTATATGCCCGTAAACTTTACATCCAGATCACTGATCAATTGCTTGAACAGGGACCGATGAAGACAATTATCGTCAAGGACCTTGATCAAGCGGGAAATGTTATTGGGGAACATGAAAAACAAGTCACAAATGATGACTATTCCGAGCTGTTAATTAATCAGGACAAGCTATTTAAACAATGCCGGCAAGCTTCAAGTGATTTAGGGCTGACCATTTCCTCTCGCTGTAGACTTGTCATCCCGAAAAAAGATGATGGGAAACCGAAGTCAAAAGAGGAAGAACGGTTCGGGGGCCGCATGTAATGCAAGAGATTAATGCCGAAATTCTCATTGAACGGGTATGGTCATACGCTGAGAAAATCCGTTCTGGTGAAATCAAGGCAAGCAAAAAGCACAGATGGGCTGTTGAGCGCTTTTTTCGAGATGTTGAACGACTTGCAGATGATGACTGCCCTTATTATTTTGATGCCGAGGCTGTTGTCGATTTTTATGAATGGGCAAGGCAATTCAGACACGTCGAGGGGATTCTTGCCGGACAGCCAATTGAACTTACAGACTTTCAGCTTTTTATAGCGGCTAATATCTACGGATTTTATAAAAAAGAAAACGGTGCTCGGCGATTTCGAAAAGTTTATATCCAGCTGGCCCGGAAAAATGCGAAATCACAGTTTCTTGCTTTAATGGCGTCATATGAGATTTTTCCGACGCAAGAAAAACACCGGGTATTTATCGCCGGGTGGTCCAGAGAACAATCCGATGAGGTTTATCAAGCCATACTCGAACAGCTGCATCATGCGCCCATACTGAAAGGGAAATACTCCTCAGCCAATGGGCGAGTCAAAAAATACAAGACAAACTCCATCATTCAGCCTTTATCTCGTGAAGCCCGGAAGTTAGGGGACGGGAAAAACCCATCTATTGGGATAGTGGACGAATATCATGCTCATGAAACAAGTGAAATATATGATGTTCTTGATAGTGGTATGGTCGCCCGCCGCAGCCCGTTAATGGCTGTTATTACGACAGCCGGATTTCATATGGAAAGGCCGTGTTTCAGGGAATATCAATATACAAGTAAAATACTTGATCCGGACATTGACACGGAGAATGATGATTATTTTGTTATGATCTGTGAGCTTGATCCAGAGGACGATATAAAAGACGAATCAAATTGGATTAAAGCTAATCCGATTGTTGCAACATATCCAGAAGGCATGGAGTCTTTACGGTCAGCCTTAAAAGTAGCATTGGAAGTTCCAGAGAAAATGAGAAGCTTCCTGACAAAAAATATGAATCGATGGGTTGATCAAAAGGATAATGGATATATGAACATGACAAAATGGCGGGCATGCAGCGGCGAAATCCCTGATTTACAGGGCATGTCGGTTTACCTTGGGCTTGATCTGTCAATGACTACAGACTTAACATCCGTTGGATATGTGGCCGTGCAGGAAGGTTTGTTCTACGTTGGACAACATTCCTTTATGCCGGAGGCACGAGCAAAGGAAAAAATGGCCACCGATAAGGTGCCATATGACTTGTGGAAAGAGATGGGTTACATCACGTATACAGCAGGGGAAGCAGTTGATTATCAACGAGTCGAACAATGGATCATGGAATTCATTCATAAACATCGTTTTCGGCCACAAGAGATCGTATATGACAAATGGAACGCTCTTCATTTAGCTCAACGGCTTGAATCAAAAGGGCTTACGACTGTTGAGATGCCGCAAAGAATAAATCATCTTTCATTACCAACTAAGAGCTTTCGTGAAAATGTTTATGAGGGGAAAATCATACACGGTGATGATCCAGTTTTAACATGGGCGATCAATAACGCGATCATGAAAATTGATCCGCAGGAAAATATTATGCTGGATAAAGCAAAATCGCCGCAAAGGATTGACCCCATTGCAGCTGTTATAAATGCGTATGCCCGTGCGATGTACTTCGGCAATAGTGGAAGAGTTGATTTGAATGAACATTTTGGGTCCGGCAATTTCAGTTTTTAGGATGTGAGAAGTATGAAAAAGGTTAGTGTTTTTTTTGCCGCCGTGTTTAACCCTAGAGTTATGAAAAGAGGGTTTTCTTTTTTCTTGTTGATATTAAATGATCTGCTGTTCATCACGGGTGCAGGCTTTATCCTGACAGCTGCTTATAGATGGAATACAAACATCGGTCTGATTCTGACGGGTGTCTTTTTTATGTTTTATGCCTATCTTCTGACCAAGAAAGCGAGGTGAAATAATTGCTAATAGATCGGATGTTTGAAAAACGGTCTGGTTCAACGGATATAGACGGTTTCAATGATTTATTTGTAAATTTATTCGGCGGCCGGAAAACAGCAAGCGGTGAAACTGTAAATGAAAGAAATTCATTGGTGCAGCCTGATGTTTTTGCTTGCGTGAATGTATTATCAGATGATATAGCGAAGCTTCCGATCCATACGTTTCAGAAAACAGAAAACGGCATAGAACGTAATCCGGATCATCCCACTGCCTACGCTGTTTATGCACGTCCTAATCCTTATATGACGGCTTTTGTATGGAAAAAGTTGATGATGACGCAAGTACTGACGTGGGGAAATGGTTACTCATATATCCAATTCGGTGAAAACGGTTATCCAAAAGCGCTGTCTCCTTTACGGCCTGAGACTACAAACGCTTATATTAGTCCGAATACGGGCATGTTGTGGTATCAAACGGTCGTCAATGGAAAGACCGTGGAGCTGTATGATCATGAAGTGCTGCATTTTAAAGGACTTTCAACAGATGGCATACACGGAAAATCACCCATAGGGGTAGTGCGGGAACATATCGGGGCACAATCGGCCGCCACAAAATACAATGCCAAGCTGTATAAAAATGAAGCAACACCGCGCGGAATCTTGAAAGTTCCTGCTTTTTTAGATGAGAAGCCTAAAGAGAATGTTCGTAAAGAATGGAAAAGAGTAAACCAGGGCGAAAATATTGCGATCATCGACAATGGTTTAGAATATCAATCTATTTCTATGCCATTGCAAGAAGCTCAATTTGTCGAGTCTATGAAATTTAATAAAGCGCAAATTTCAATGATCTATAAAGTGCCGTTGCATAAACTCAACGAATTGGATAAAGCAACCTTCTCCAATATTGAGCATCAGTCTATTGAATATGTCAGGAATACTCTGCAGCCGTGGATCGTGAATTTTGAACAAGAACTCAACGTCAAATTATTTATGGATCACAACCAAAGAAGCGGCCACTATGTAAAATTCAATGTCGACAGTGAGCTGCGGGGAGATAGCCAGTCGCAGGCTGAGTATTTTAAAACAATGCATGAAACAGGAGTGCTGAATAAAAACGAAATTAGAGAGCTCATTGAACGCAATCCGATTCCACACGGTGAAAAATATCTTGCCAGCTTAAATTATGTGTTCCTTGATTTCATGGAAGAATATCAGCGTCTTAAAGCTGGCGGTGCCGTGAAAGGGGGTGACATCAAGAATGAAGGATAAAGAGGTTCGGCAGTTAACAACACCCATTGAAATACGTTCAGAAGGTGAAGGGCAAAGCGAATTTGTCGAAGGATATGCCTTGAAATTTGAAAAATGGTCAGAGCGTCTTGGATGGTTCAAGGAGATTATAAGCAGGAATGCACTTGATTCAGCCGATCTTTCAAACGTTATTGCTCTTTTTAATCATCAGCAAGACTTTCCTTTGGCGAGAAATACTGTTTCAGGCGATTCTGGGCGTCTTGACCTTGAAATAGATGGAATAGGTCTCAAATTCAGATTTAAGCCCTCAGACACGTCATATGCTCGTGATTTAATGGAGAATGTCCGCAGCGGTGTTATTAATCAATGCTCTTTTGCTTTTTCACTCGATTATGGAGACGCAGAAGCGGACGAGTGGCGGCTGAATGAAGATGAGGACATCTACGAGAGAAGAATTAACAAAATACATCGTATTTTTGATATATCTCTTGTGACGACGCCGGCGTATAGCGATACAGAGGCAGTCGTAGGCGCCCGCAGCTTGGAAAAAGTGGAGCAATTGAAGGAGAGCCGCAACGCATCAGATGAAACATTAAAAATGGAATTGGAATTACTTGACCTTGTACTCCCGGAGTAAGGTCTTTTTTTGTGTCTAAATAAGGAGGAAACCTATATGCCAATGCAAATGAGCAAAAAAGAAATTCAATTAAGACAGCAATTTACTGAAAAGAAGCAACAAGCAGACAAGGCGCTGCAGGAGGGGAAAACAGATGAGGCCCGTGCCTTGCTTGATGAAGTGAAACAGCTCAAGAATCAAATTGAATTGATGACCGAAGGACGTTCACTTGATGTGCCTGACTTGCCGGGAGGAGTGAATTTTGTGCCGGAGCAGGAGCGGAATCCAGAAGGGCAGCGTTCACAAGATCAAGGAAAAGAGGAAAGGCAACAGCAATACACTAAAGCTTTCCTTAAAGGATTGAGAGGGAAAAGACTTACCGATGAAGAGCGTGACCTTCTGGATAGCCCAGAATTCAGAGCCATGTCGGGTATAAATGATGAAGACGGCGGAATTTTGATCCCTGAAGACATTGGAAGACAAATTCATGAATTTAAACGTCAGTTTGAGCCATTGGAACAATACGTAACCGTTGAACCTGTGACAACTCGTTCTGGAACTCGTTTGCTTGAAAAGAATGCTGATATGGTGCCATTTTCGCCTGTAGAGGAATTGGGGAATTTACCTGAGATTGATCAGCCTAAATTCACAAAAATATCCTACTCAATCGTGGATTATGGTGGCATCATGACCCTATCAAATTCAATGTTGAACGACTCTGACCAAGCGATCATGTCATATGTAGCAAGATGGTTCGCAAAGAAATCAGTTGTTACCCGTAACAGTTTGATTTTGGCTGCAATTGCATCATTGAAAAAAGTGGATATTGATGGTTTAGATGGTATTAAAAAAGTGTTAAACGTCACGCTTGATCCGATGGTTTCGCCGGGGTCTATCGTGATGACAAACCAAGACGGATACGATTGGTTAGACACGCTTAAAGATGGCACAGGCAGATACTTATTACAGCCAGACCCAACCAATCCTACAAAGAAATTACTTGATGGACGACCTGTCGTACCTTTTACTAACAGAGTATTAAAAACTCAAAAAGGTAAAGCTCCCCTCATCATCGGGAATTTAAAAGAAGCGATTGTTCTGTTTGATCGTGAACAACAGTCAATCGCATCCACAGATACAGGGGCAGGAGCATTTGAAACAAATTCAACAAAAGTCAGAGGTATTGAGCGAGAAGATGTCCGTAAGTGGGATGAAGATGCTGTAGTATTTGGACAAGTCACAGTTGAATAAGGAGAGATATTGTGAGCTACTCTACTAAAAATTACACTACTGATGGCGGGGATCGTACCGTTATTGGCGGTGTTTTAGAAATTGCCGGAGGCAAGGTCATTAAGGATGGACAAGAAGTCAGTTTAGACGGCGGCAGCCAAGCAGAACCCGGCACCGGAAGTGTAACCCATGAAATGCTGGCGGATAAATCAGTCCGCAGCAACAATATAGGCACCGGAAGTGTAATGGAAGAGCACTTGAATTCAGCTATCACAGAAAGACTTTCAAGTTTAGAAAATAGATTAAAAGCTTTAGAGACAGCGAAAACAGAACCAGCTGCAACTGAATGAAAAATATAAAGAAAAGGATGAGTGAAGATGGCAGAAGATTATCTTTATGAGAGTGGCGGAGTAAAAACATCATCAGAAAAAGGGGCTGACGGTAAAGCAATTACACCTGTTTATCTAAAAGAAAACAGTGAGGATAACCCTGTTTATGTGAAAGGACTTCAAGGTGAACCCGGCCCTCAAGGTGAACCCGGCCCTCAAGGTGAACCCGGCCCTCAAGGTGAACCCGGTCCTCAAGGTGAGCCCGGTCCTCAAGGTGAACCCGGGCCTCAGGGTGAACCCGGGCCTCAGGGTGAGCCCGGTCCAAAGGGCGATCCAGCTGTAATTGAAGAAGGCTCTATTACTCACGAAATGTTGGGGGACAAGTCTGTTCGCAGCAATAACATTGGCTCTGGAAGTGTCATGATGGACAATTTAAATTCAGATGTAAAAACAGTATTTAACCAGTTGCAAAAACAAATTGATGAGTTGAAAAATGAGGTGCAGACGCTTAAAGGAACAGATGAAGCGCCACAAGAATAAGGCGGTGTGTATTAAATGGATTTAGAGGCTATTAAAAACTATTTAAAGGTCGATCATGAAGAAGATGATCGCCAACTCTTGAAACAAATAGCGGCGGCCAAAAGCTATATCATAAATGGAATAGGCCGGTATATTGAAGGGCACCCGCAATTTGAGCTGGTACTTCAGATGCTTGTTGAACATTGGTATGAAAACAAAGGGATATATGAGTCCGGGGGTGCCGGATCGTCTATCCCTTTTACTGCTGAAAATATACTGACGCAGCTGCGTTATATATCTGTGGAGGAACAAGAAGATGAAAAAAAAGATCAGCCAACTTCGGCACAGACTGACCTTTCAAAAGAAGGAGTCGATACAGGATGAAGAGCTGAATTGGAATGAGGGATATATTGATCTTTTCACTGTATGGGGAGCTATAGAAGGATTTAGTTCTCTCGGAAACAATGAATCTGTTGTCGCGGGAGCATGGGGAGTCAAATCACCGAAAAAGATCACCATACGTTATCGGAATGACGTTCAACGAGATATGAGGATTGTTGAATGTGTCGGCCGAGATGAAAAGAATGAACCGATGTTCCGCACTTTTGATGTAATAGATTTTAATGATCCCGAGGATAACAAGGAAGAGCTTGAGATCATGTGTCAGGAGGTTGGTTTGAATGGCTAATATGGACATTGACGGCCTTGATGATTTAACACGGTATTTTGAAAAAATCGGCGGAGATGTTGAAAAGGTTGAACCTGTAGCATTGAAGGCTGGCGGTGAGATTATTGCTGAACGGCAGCGCGGCCACGTTAACCGAAGTGATAAACAACAGCCTCATATGCAAGACAATATTACAGTCTCTAACGCAAGAGAATCCAAGGACGGAGAGAAATTTGTTTCTGTTGGTCCGAATAAAAAAGTCGCTTATCGGGCCAGATTTTTAGAATGGGGCACTTCAAAAATGCCGCCGCATCCCTTTATTGAAAAAGGCGGAGAAGAAGGGGAGGCGCGCGCTGTTGAGGTCATGCAGAGAATCCTTACAGCGCCGATCAAATGACGATGGACCCGGTTAGTGAATTGGTTAAAACTTTTACGTCCAGTTCTAAATTGGATGAATTAGTAACGGGCGGAATTCATAATCTTACCGCAAATGATGTGAATGCTTTTCCGAGGGTCATATTTTATGAGCTTAAAGATGCTGATGCCGGTTATGCAGATAACAAAGCATACTGCTTTGAAGTGCGGTTTCAGATTAGTATATTCACTCAGTCAAGTACGCGGAAATTTGAAAAGCCGATTGCTAATGAAATAGATAAGTTAATGCGTTCAATCGGTTATGGCCGGTATGATTCGCAACCATTATATGAAGCAGACACCAAAGTCTATCACAAAGCAATGAGATACGTGAAAGGCTATTTTAAGGAGGAATAATAGATGTCAGGAAGAGTCTTAACTGGATTGGACATGTTCCATATCGCGGAAGTTTTGAAAGATACAAAAAGTGAACTTGAATTTTCGGTTCCGGAGGAATTACCAGGCGCGGTTAGTATGAAACTTGATCCGAAGTCTGAAACAGAAACTTTCTATGCGGATAACGGTGCGTATGCACAGCTAAGCAGCTTAGGAGACATTGACGGTGAAATGGAAGTCGCAGATTTACCCCTTGATATGCAGGCGAGGATTTTCGGGAAAACGGTTGAAAAGGGCATTCATTTCTCTAGTGCGGATGACAGGCCGTTAGAGATTGCACTGGGTTTTCGCGCTAAAATTTCAACTGGTGGGTACCGTTACTATTGGGCCTTAAAAGGGAAGCCGGAACTGGTACCAGTTGAACATAAAACGGAAGAAGGAAAACCGTCACCACAATCTACTCAAGTGAAAATTAAATTTAGTCCACTGACCAATGTGAAAAAAGGAAAGAGAAGATGGGAAGCTAAAGCCGAAGAAGGAAACGGCATTAATGCTGATACTTGGTTCAGACAAGTTGTCTATAACGAAGATAGTTTTACTTCTGGCGGAAATGATGAAGTTGTTGACGTCGGTAAATAAATAACCTGAGCGCTTTAAGCGCTCTTTTTTCTTGAATTAAAAGGAGGAATGAAAGTGGAGGCTTTAACAATCACTCTAAGAATTGACGGGAAAGACAAAAAGTTTGTGACACCAGACTTCATTTCCGGAAAGTTGTTTCGCAGTGCTGCGGCTATTGCGGAAGACTTTGAATCTAACGATACTGACAGGCTGTTTACTGAAAAACAAAATGAATTTGTCTGTAATGTATTCGGAAATAAATTCACGCTTGATCAATTTGAAGAGGGAATCGATTCCCGACTAGCTGGTAGAACAATTTATGCTACTGCAAATTATGTACTTGGAAACATAACAGAAGCTAGCGCTCTGTTAAATCCAAATCAGAATGCAGATGGTGAAGAACCGGGGGAGTAAGTTTGTCCGAGGCTGTAATGGATATGTATAACGCCTTGGAAGAAGTCGGGTTCTCTCAAAACCAAATTGACGAAATGGACATTGTTTATCATCTCAAACGGTTGGCAAGGAGAAAAGAAACGACTGAAAATCCGAAACCTAATGAGAATGATCAGATGTACATAGATCAGATTTTAGGATAAGGAGGTGCCCGATTGAGCAAGGATATTAAAGTCAAACTGTATACCAATTCATCGCAGTTTAATACCGAGATGCGTGGTATTGCTGTTCAAATGAAAAATACCAAATCTGAGTTTGAGAAGAACCGTACAGCAGTCGGTGTGTGGGGGAATCAGTTAAGGACCGCCCAAGTAACAGCCCGGACTCTTAGTCAACAGCTTGAGCTGCATAAACAAAAAGTAAAAGGCCTTGAAAGAGCTTATGCAGATGCAGCGATCAAAAAAGGGAAGGATGCAAAAGAGACACAATCTCTTGCCCGTCGACTGAACAATGCGACTGCGCAGATGAATAGAACGCAACATGCCTTGAAGGAAACGACTCAGAAGATAAAAGAGATGGAGAGTGCATCAAAAAGAGCCGCGGCGCGAATCAGACAGATGGGGCAGCGCATGAATTCTGTTGGCGGTACGATGCGATCTGTGGGATCATCGGTTGCAATGACGTCGGGCGTGGCCTTCGGTGGTTTAGTTTTGACATTCAAAAACGCCATACAAACCGGTATGGAATTTGAAAAGCAAATGAGCAAGGTAAAAGCGATCTCCGGCGGAACAGCGTCAGAGGTAGCCAAATTGAAAGAGCAAGCAAAAGAGCTCGGTGCAACCACTGTCTTTACAGCAAGTCAGGCGGCGGATGCACAGGGCTTTTTAGCTATGGCTGGATTTAAAGTGAATGATATTTATGATGCTATGCCGGGGATGCTCAGTCTTGCGGCTGCTGGTCAATTGGAGCTGGGCGCGGCGGCAGACATTACGTCAAATATCATGTCGTCTTTTGCTCTGAAAGCTAAGGAATCAGGCCACGCTTCGGATGTCATTGCTTATGCAGCTGCTAATGCAAACACAAATGTAGAGCAGATGGGTGAAGCCATGAAATTCTTGGCACCTAATGCTCATTCACTTGGATGGGGCATGGAGGAATCAGCTGCCGCAATTATGGCCTTTGGTGATTCCGGTCTTCAAGGAACTTTAGCAGGACAAGCGTTTGGAACATCTTTAACCCGCCTTGCAGCACCTTCCAGAAAAGCAGCCAAGGAAATAGAAAGATTAGGCTTTAATTTCTTTGATGCTGCTGGGAATATGAAGAGTATGCCAGAAGTAGTTGCTGAGATGGAAAAAGGCATGAAAGGCATGACGAAGGAGCAGCAAGCAGCTACGCTGAAAACAATTGTGGGCGCCGAGGCGTATAAACATTGGACAATTCTTCTCCAAAAAGGATCAAAAGCCCTTGGAGAAAATACAAAAGCCCTTGAAAAGTCAGATGGTGCAGCCAAGAAAATGGCTGATACTATGCTTGATAATGCACACGGCAGCATTGTTGCTTTTCAGTCTGCGCTTGAAGGTGCAAAGATTAAACTAACTGAAAATCTTCTCCCGGCGCTTGGTGATCTGGCCGACAAAGGAACAGAGATCATATCCGTTTTTAATAATATGGATTCCAGCACAGTTCAAACCATTGCCAAAACTGCGCTACTTGCAACAGGCGTTCTGGGTGTAACGACAGCCGTCGCTACGTTAACAGCTGGTATAGGAGCTCTCCTTGCATTCACTGGTCCGGTTGGTTTGGCCATTGTCGGCGGAACTGCTCTTCTCGGAGGAATTACTGTTGCTACTTATGCTTACAATGAAGAATTAAAGAATCAAAAGAAGAAGCAGGAAGAGGCACGGGAAGCTGCATTGCTTTACGGTGAAGGGGTTTCTAAAGCAACTCAAAAATCAGCGGCGGCATATGTTGATTTAAGAGAAAAAGCTGAACTTCAATTATTTGAATTGAGCCGGGTTTCCGGTGAAGAAGCTGACAAAATGGCTTCTAAACTTGTAACCACATATTCTCAAATGCGTGACAGCCTGATAAAAGAGCTTGAAGCATTGAAGAAAGATGCCTTGGTTGTTCTCAAAGGGTTATTTGAAGATACAGACGAGAACACCAAGAAACAAGGCGAAAAGCTCACAGATAAAATGGTTGGCGCGATTGATAAGGATATGGCGGAAGCCCGGAAAAATCTGAAAGAACTCGAACAGATCCAAAAAGAGACTGGTTTTGTTACATCTAAAATGACCGCAGCTCAACAAGTGAGATATAAAGAAATTCTCTCTTACTTTGAACAGGCTACAAGTAAGTTTGCGGCCAATCAAAAAGAAGCTATTGCCATGCAAAAAGCAGTTTCTGAGCAACAAGGAAAACTATCATTCGAACAGGCGAAACAGTACAACGATGATATCAAGAAGGTTTATGAAGATGGACAAAAAGCAGCCAAAAAGGACTTAGATTATCGGAATGATGTTATTGAAAGGCTATTTGCTCAAGGTGAAATGGAAGTTGAGGAACGTAATACACTATTAAGTAAGAGTAAAGCTGATTACGAAAAAGCATTGGCCGAAAATACAGCTGCTTATGAGAAAAATTCAAGCGCACTCTTTTCAAAAATGTCGAGAGACGGAAAACTATTAGACTTAGAAACAGGTAAAGCCTTAAAACGTCAAGATCAATATATTTCTAACTCAATGGGCATCATGGTTAAAACCGAAGAATCTGAGGCAGCCTATCAGGAACGTTGGGCCAATAAACAAATAGAGTTTCTTCAAAGTTTAGGCCAAAGTAAAGAGGAGGCCATTGCTACCACACAGCAGGCACTTCAAGAGTTTTATCAAGGCGTTGGGATGACAGAAGGCGAAGCGCGAGCAGAAGCAAGCAAAGTCGTCTCAGCTGTAGAAGATGAAATGAATAAGCCGGGTAACACGCAAGCTGCCGGTCAAAAGGTAGTTCGTGACTTTGCCAGCGGCTTAAAACAAGCAAAGCCGGCTGTTGTCGGAGAAGGAACGGTTTTACAGCAGGCTTTAAATAATTCATTGAAGTCTGATACTGCTACACCTGCCCAAGCCGGTAAATCTAAGGGAAATGCTCTAAAATCAGGTTTAGACTCTACCAAAAACTCAAATGTACAAAGTGGTTCTGTCTTGCGGCAAGCTGTATTGAGTGAACTTGCTAAGGGCGGCGGGCAGGCCAATTCAGCAGGGCAGAACAAGGGAAATAAACATAAAGCTGGTTTAAATTCCACTAAAGGTGCCAATACATCGGCTGCTGGTTCTCTTAGTTCATCTGTTACAGGTGCATTGGGTAAAACAACCGACGGTGGTGGCGGTAAAAAGGCTGGAAATGAATTAGCGAGAGGATTGAACAGCCAAAAAGGTAACGCAAATTCTGCAGGTAAAAATGTGTCTAATAGTGCAAAGACAGGTTTAAAAAGCGTTAAAACAAACAGTGTAGGTCAAGACTTTGTAACTGGATTTATAAATGGAATGGGGTCTCTAAATGGATCACTTGTTAGTGCAGCATGGAAACTTGGTAAATCTGCACTTAGTTCATTAAAGAAATCCATTGACTCTCATTCCCCGTCAAAATTGACTCAATCGGAAGGTCACAACTTCTCAGATGGTTTTGCAATTGGAATTCAAGATAAAGCTAAAACAGTGAAGAAAAGTGCTGTTTCCATGGCTCAAAGCACAATGAGCTCATTTAAACAGGATCTTAGCCAGATGGCTTTTGACATAAAGGGGGCGGCCGATCAGCTGATTTCCATGAAATCAGAACTTGTGGTCAGAAACGAAGTAGATACACCATCTTTAAACCAAAAGCTTGATGCATTGATCACGCTTTTATCTAAGGGACTTACAGGTGATGGAGGAGGAAGCACAGGAATGGCCCAAGCTCCAGTTGTCATTTATCCTGCACCTGTTCAGATAGATGGTCAGCATGTTGCAAATATCCTGTTTGAAAAAGGAGATGGGAAGATTCTTGATCAAAAGAGCGCGGACCGTTACAACCAGAGTGCCTATAAAGGTGGGGTGAGAGGTTAATGCTTGATCTATATATAGATTTTAACGATGGAAAGGGGGAGCGAGAGCTGACAAGCTTGCTCCCTCGTTTTAGTATAAGGAGTTTTACACCCGACTCTCCAAGTATTGAGCGAGAAACAACAACGATGTCGAGGATAAACGGTTTAGTCTTGCCGCAGCATCCCCGGGATGTTGTGTATAAGGAGCGAAGTATAAAAGTTGAATTTCTTCTTGATTCAATTATTGCTGAGACGTTTTACCAGAACAGGCATGAACTTTATGCCTTGTTAGTTCAGCCGTTTCCCTATTACATCTCAACGGATTTGCTCCCTAACCGTCGTTTTCTTGTTACTTGTGACGGAAATTTCTCTATCCCGAAAGATAAGCAGAAAAACCATGCAACATTCACAGTAGAGTTTACCGACATTCTTGGGCTGGCTGAATCTAAATTCACATCGTCTACACCTCAAAACTTTTCCGGAGAGCATTGGAGTTCTGGAATGGGAATTTTAATGAGAGATGATCTTGAATATCACTTTAAAAACAAAAAGCGATTCAGCATTTATAATCCGGGGGATGCCATTGTAAATACTTTGCAGCATAACTACAATGTTACCTTTTGGGCGAAAGGCAAGAATGTCACAATAGTGAATCACACGAACGGTGAAAAGCTAAAGATTGAACAAGAGCTTCAACGATCTCAGAAGGTATCGTTCATCAAACAATATACAGTGATTAATGATAAACGAATTAAAACCTCTGGCCGGCTTCCTTCTTTAGATATTGGATGGAACGAGTTTGAAATACAAAACTCGAATGATTTTGAAATCAAATTTGATACCCATTTTTATTACAAGTAAGGAGGGATGATATGGCTGCAGCAGACTTTATTAAAAGCCTTGTACCCGGCGCACAAAATGTATACAAAAAATATAATGTTCTCGCCAGCCTTGTCATTGCTCAAGGATGTCTTGAAAGTGGGTACGGCACAAGTGGATTGGCGCAAAAAGCGCATAATCTTTTTGGCATAAAAGGGACATATAACGGTCAGTATGTTTTGATGTGGACAAGCGAGCAAGACAAATATGGAAACGTTACTCGGATTCAAGCAAAGTTTAGAAAGTATCCCTCCTATGCTGAAAGCTTGGCTGATTTAGGAAGCTTGTATAACCGTCTTGATCGGTATAAGGCGGTCGTGGGTGAGACCAACTATAAAAAGGCATGTCAAGCAGTAAAAGACGGCGGCTATGCTACTGATGTGAACTATCCGAGCAAGTTAATCAGTATCATAGATAAATATAATTTAACGCAATACGACAACATAACGACGCTTCCTGACGAACCAGATGTACCTGATAATCCAGATACGCCGGTTGAGGAACCTGTATTTCCAAGTAAGGAATATGCGGGGAAAGACGTTTCTTTAAATAAAAACTTGCCTTCTGATGTTGATTTCCCTCAATTGTTTGTTTCTACGACTGACGGAAAGGATGTCGTTGAAATAACAGGTGTTATTGTTGATTTGACAGATGACACAACAGGAAAGAAAAGCTTTACCTTCACTATTACAAAAACTCAGCAGAATGCAGCTGAATTTGATCTTTTAATAAACGACAATATCCTTTATATAGACGAGAGAAAGTTCAATCACCAGAAATACTACATTACGGATGTTGACCTGAAACAATCAAAAAATGTAATCACAAAAACGATTACCGCGAATCATATCTACTCTGTCCTTCTTGTCGAAAACCGTGTTGAGGAAACGGTCTCTAAAAAGCTAAAGCTAAAAGAGGCACTTGATATTGCACTAAAAGGGACGGACTTCACTTATGTATTAGAAGCTCCTGAAAGTGATTTCCCATCGGCAGAAGAGGAGAATTTTGGAGAGAAAAACAGCACAGAATTGATGGATCAAATCATAGAGGATTATGATTTAGAAATTGATGTTGATAATTATAAAATCCATGTTTACAAAAAAATGGGGCAGGAAGTAGATTTCACGCTTGATTCCCGTTATAACATGCCGGGAATTAACATCAAAACAAACTCGCAAAACTGCACCACTCGGGCGTGGGGATACGGCGCCATGGCAAAGGATAGCAATTCTACAGATAAGAAACCTAAGTATGTTTTTGAGCCTATTCTTTATGTTCATCCCGAAGAGAAAAAATTTTTACGAGAGGGCAAACCAAGGTGGGCCGACCCGATAAAAGATGAAACAATCAAGAAGGCGGGTAGCATGGTCTCAGCCTTAAAGAAACATGTCAATCCTTACCCGGAAACGACTGTAAGTGTGGATTATCAATATATCTATGAACCTAAGCTTTTATCAATAGAAAAACCTTTTTGGAAAGGTGACACAATTCATGTGTTAGCTGATACTGCCGACGGCATTACATTTGAAGATGATGTTCGTTTAGTAACCATTCAGTATAATCCTTTGAACCCTTACAGCAGTCCTAAGCTTACATTTGCGAATTTTAGAAAGGATATACAAGACATTGCAGTCAATCAGGCCAAGAAAATAAGAGATCAAAAACGCTATATTGATCAGTTAATGCGAACGCTCCGATAAGCGTTTTTTATTTTGCTCAAGAAAGGAGTGCTGCTGTTGTTAACGCTAAGAAAGTATTTTGGTACCATTAGAAACTCATTATATGAGGAACAGCTTGCAACTGATTTAGGAAGCATTGAAACTGCTGTGAATGGTATTGAGCGAGATATTACGAATCATAAACGGGCAGACAATGCTCATACATCTTCACAGGTCGCTCATGGCGGCGGACTAACTGTCTATGAAGAAATTGAAATAGCAAAAGCGCGTATCCGAAACCTTGTTTTACAAGCAGATGGTACCAATATAAAGGAAATGCTAGATGCTCGCGTAGATAAGCGAGGAAAGGTGTATCCAACATTACGTGATCATTTAATTGCAAAAGAGACAGAAGTTGAAAACTTAGATTCCATTGTTCAAAAAGAAATGGGATTTGACTTCACAACCATTCCGCCGGTTTACCATACAAACTTGAATTTAGCAGATAAAACAGTGCTGCAGTGTTTTGTCATTGATGAGTTAACTGGCGATATCTACGCCACACAGGTTGCCAGCGGCAATCAAGATAAAAGCGAGAGTTTTATCATTACCCGCATGAACCCAAACGGAGTGATGCTGGACAGCATGAAGCTCGTTCACGGCGGCCACGGTACCACAATTGGACTGGAACGGGAAAACGGGAAAATGTATATCTGGTCCAACTATAATGTTGTCGATTCAAACGGAAACACTGTCGGAAACGATCTTGTGCGTTTCCCTTATACAGCGGGCGCCACACTGAATGGCGGCAGCGGAGGGATCAAACGCTATAACAAATTCAACGATTACTATACGATCCCTGTTATTGATAGAGAAAATGGCTTTATAGCGTTTCGAATGAGATTAAAAGATGATAATAGTTTGGTAGAGCTTCGGAAATTAAGTGACGTGAAAAACGGGGTAAATAAAGTGCTGGGAAAGGTGATCATTCCGAATGACTTGTTTTATCTCCAAGGCTTCACAATAGACGGATACGATTTATACTGGTACACCGGAGATACAAATAACAAAACATATCCATGTGAAATCACGCAATTTAGCTTTAAGGATGGAAGCTTGAAAAAACGTATCTCATGTGATTTTGGTTATGGGCCAGACGGCAAATATGAAGATGGGTTCCGAGAGCCTGAATCCATCTTTTTATACAAGGACCCGACGACAGGAAAGAAATCGCTATTCGCAGGTGTGGCTACAGGAGCCGTCGGAAAAAGACTTGCCAAGGTATATGCCTACCATTCGAAAGAGAATGCAGCCAAATTCGGTATTGATTTAGCCCAAGGGTATCAAGGATATAAACTCACTCAAAATAATGGTTATTCAAAACGGCTTCCAGAAGGCTTGAAATCCTTAAAAGAATTCAGGCAACCCGGTTTTTACTATATGCTGACGACAGAAACAAAGACGCTTTCGGATCATCCGGACAGCGGTAACGCTGGATGGTGGTTGAACATTGCGCCGGCAGATCGCGCCGGATCAGTCATTCAAACGTTGACCCGTAACTCAACAGGGCGGCCAATTAAAATTTTGACAAGAGTTGTAACAAATGACGGGAATATTGGTGAATGGTCTGAGATTTCAGCAAGTGGAAAACTGCCCTGGGCAAACCTACCTTTAAAGAATGGCGCAAAGAATCCTGACGGCA
The DNA here is from genome assembly GCF_958411575.1 of uncultured Bacillus sp. Lineage (NCBI taxonomy): Bacteria > Bacillati > Bacillota > Bacilli > Caryophanales > Bacillaceae > Bacillus > uncultured Bacillus sp. The sequence goes on along the minus strand of NZ_CATYRA010000002.1, from coordinate 334,374 downwards.
ATAATCGTCTGCAATTTGCAGTACAGGGAGGTTTTCTTTTTGTGAGGGGCCGAGTTACCATTCCGAAAAAAGATGGCGTCGATTTCGCAACATTGCCTGCCAGTGCCCGCCCTAAAAAGAATGCCTTTAAAAGCTGCCCCGTGGCCGGTACAACAGGAGAGCGAAAAATCGTCTTTCGATCAAATGGAAATATCTCTGCTCTTGGGCTATTTGCAAAAAACGAGTCAAATGCAACATACACCTATATTGATGAAATCATCAAGCTGGATTAAAAAGGGGTGTCTCAAATGGAATATGAACAAATGTGGGCTTACCAATATGATGAAAACTATATTTATGATTGCCCGGTTGAAATTCAATACTTTGAAGATGATGACGGAAAGGTAAAACGCGTGATTCCGGAAAATTCAACTGAGATCAGTCCGGGTGACTTGGTACAGGCCAAATGGACAGGGACAGAATGGGTAGAAAGCGCATCTGCTGAATACATTAAGTCGCTTGAGACTGCTGATTCAGCTGAAGAAAGCGACGGGGCAAAGGCGCTGAAAGCTGTTGCCGATATACTGGAAACAATGGTAAGGGGTGATGCAGGATGAGCAGCCCTTTTTATAATGCCATTAAGACTTGCTATATATCAGGGTATTGGGACGGAAAAGAAGAGCTTCTTACTATGGCAGTCGATCAAGGAAAGATAACTGAAGAGGAAATGAATGAAATCAAAAGGCTTCGGCAGGATGAAGCATCTCCTTCTATAGAGGAGTAAAGGAGGGACACTATGCCGTATAAAGATGAATCACTTACTTTTACGATCAATGGCCGGCGCAAAAGCCCAGTACAAACAAATATTCAATATACAACTCAAGACAAAGGAACAGCAAAACTATCATTCCAGCTTATGAAGGACGGGGTTCCCCTGCCGTTATCCGCGGCAGTGGTGAAGCTCGTTCTTTTAATGTCTGACGGCAGCCGATTTGTCCGAGACATTGAAATCATTGATAAATTGAACGGCCGGCTGATCTATGTCCTCTCTGATGAAGAAATTAGACACGTTGGGACTGTTCAGGCGGAATTGGATGTTTCGTACACCAATCAACAGGCAATGTCGATCCATGAATTTTCTTTTGAGATTAAGAAGGCGCTAATTGACACCGACATTCTGCCGAGCGTTGAATATTATATTGACGACTTTGAGTCCTTAAAACATAAGATCAACGAGCTTTATAACGAGACCATTCAGACCGTTGAAGAGCTGCGGAAAAAATTTGAGGACTTAGAGAACATTGAAACTAAAGACGGGGCACAGAAAAAGGCTGCTGCTGTTCAGTCGAATTTAGACACCCATATAAATAATAAATCCAATCCCCACGGCGTTACAAAAAATCAGCTAGGCTTGGGAAACGTCGAAAACGTAAAACAAGCATCTAAGGCTGAATTTGATAGCCATGTAGATGATACATCAAACCCACATAAAGTGACTGCTGACCAAGTGGGATTGGGAAACGTTGATAATGTTAAGCAAGCTGATTTTTATGAGTTTCGAGCACATAATTTAAACGGTGAGCGCCATGTCTCAAAAAACGATAAGGACAAATGGAATGCAAGTCAACTTTTTAAAATAACGGCCGATAACGGCACGCAAAAAATCAATTTAACTTCTGGCTCTTTTTATGACTCTCTTAAAGATGTCGGAACTGTTTCTTTCTATGGTACAAATGCCGTAACAGACAACCCATCAGAGACGAGTTTGCGGGGCATGCAAATAGTGGGACAGCCGGGAATAGGTAATGGATACGCTGTAGACGTGAGAGGGAATGCTTGGTGGTTCTACTATAATGCTAACCAATCTGCAATTAATTGGTTTCCTATTGAGTCCACAGCAGGGGTGCAGTCCAAGGTAGACGCACATGCAAAGGATTCAAAAATCCATATCACTTCCACAGAGAGAGATAAATGGAACGGCGGCCAGCTGGCAAAACTGACAAAGGATGACGGGAAACGAACCCAATTAGCAAATGGGGCAGACATTCTGGCACTGAGTTCCGGTTTTTATTTTGCTTCGGGTTCTTTGGTAAAAAACAATCCTGTTGAAAATGATGGTTCATGGTTCAATTATGATGTAATTGAAGGGGATACCGGCAGAAAAACAATCATAGCTTGGAGAAGTTATGATAACGTCATGTGGCATGGGACTGTACACACAAATGGCATTTTCAAAGGGTGGAAACGGCTGATAACAGATGCGGATTTTGAAAATGTTGTGTGGCAAAACATTCCGCTAAAAAACGGTGCAGCAAATGGAGACAGGCCATTCCAGTACGCTGTATGGGGTAAACTGCTTTTGCTGAGGGGGCACATCACGGCACCGAGGGAGGTCATTATTGGAAACGTTCCTAAATCAGTTGTCCCAAGCAATGGGGATGTTGTGGCAGTTACCACATCAGGAATTACGGGGTATTGCAAATTAGTTGTTTATCCGAACGGTGAACTTATGCTAACTGGCTTGCAATCAAATGACAACAGTGCAGTAACCGGGTATCACATTAGTGCACCTGTCTTTTTAGATTAAGGAGGGTGAATTTTGAAACAGGTTTATAAATATGATGAAAATTTTATATTCGTAGAGCCAGTTCTGGTTTACGAAAAAGATGATGCCGGTAATTATGTAATTCCTGATTCTTGCACAGAAGTTGAACCGCCAGATTCTCCCTCACTCTTTAAACGAAAATTTGATCCCATTTTGCGAGAGTGGACTGAGGGAGCTACCCAAGCAGAAATTAATGAATTTTTGAGTCATGCTAAAAGCAGTGAAGGTCAATCTCCAATTGAAATGTTAAAAGCTCAGAATGCTGTAATCATGATGCAATTGGCAGAATCGCAAAATCAGGCTGAAACTCAGGCGAAAATGATCGCTGACTTGTTATTAATGCTGGCCGAAGGAGGGGAAGCGTAATGGATTGGTTTGCAAATGTAAAAACCATCTATGGATGGGGCAGACAGTATTACACAAACTCTGACGTTGCCCGTTTCGTTGTCTTAAATAGAATCACAGAAGAACAATATAAAGAAATCACCGGCCTGACCTATCCAGCTACAGAGCCGGTTGTCATAGATTTAGGAAGTTAACCAACACCCATGGAGGTGTTTTTATTTTGCCTTGAAGGAGGGAGGTGAGACTTTTATGGAGATGGATATTACACAGTATTTAATTACTCAGGGGCCATTTGCTGTGTTGTTTTGCTGGCTCCTTTTCTATGTCATGAAAACAAGTAAGGAAAGGGAATCTAAGCTCTATGATCAAATTGATTCCCAAAATGAAGTCTTAGGGAAGTTCAGTGAAAAGTATGATGTCGTAATTGAAAAGCTCGACAAAATTGAAAGCAAAGTACAATAGGGGGATTACACTATGAAAAACTATGACAAAGGCACGGTCATTCGGACGGTGCTTCTTTTGATTGCACTTATTAACCAAACAATGCTGATGCTTGGCAAGTCACCGTTGGATATTACAGAGGATCAGGTGAATCAGCTTACGGATGCGTTATACACTGCCGGCTCTATAGTTTTCACTATCGGCACGACACTTGTTGCATGGTTCAAAAACAACTATGTGACAGTCAAAGGACACAAGCAAAAAGCAGTTCTAAAACAAAACAATCTAACAAAATGAGGCTGCTGGATAAACCAGCGGCTTTTTCTATATTAAAAATGAATGGAGAGAATGAATATGACAATCACAGTGAAAAAGAATCTTGTATCGGAAGCTAAATACGGATTAAAATGCCCTAATGCAATGAACGCGGAATACATCACAATCCACAACACGGCAAACGATGCATCAGCTGCTAACGAGATCAGTTATATGATTGGCAATACCAATTCGACAAGCTACCATTTTGCCGTTGATGACAAGCAAGTAATTCAAGGACTGCCTACAAATCGCAATGGGTGGCACTCAGGAGACGGCACATACGGAACAGGGAACCGGAAATCTATTGCTGTTGAAATCTGTTATAGCAAGTCCGGTGGTCCGAAATATAGGGCGGCAGAAAAGCTGGCAATTAAATTTGTGGCGCAGCTACTTAAAGAACGAGGCTGGGGCGTTGATCGTGTCCGCAAGCATCAAGACTGGAACGGAAAGTATTGCCCGCACCGTATTTTGTCAGAGGGCAGATGGGACGAGGTTAAGGCTGCCATTGAAGCTGAATTAAATGCGCTGGGAGGAAACACAACATCTAAACCGTCATCATCTGCGCCTAAAGCTTCTGGGGACACTTACACAGTTAAAAAAGGTGATACTCTTTCCGCAATTGCAAAAGAGCATGGGGTAAGTGTGGCAAATCTTCAGAGCTGGAATAACATTAAAGACCCGAATAAAATCAAAGTTGGCCAAAAGTTAAATCTTGAAGGCTCAAGCACTTCCAGCACTAAACCAAGCAGTAAAAAAACGTCATATGCGCTGCCTTCTGGCATCTATAAAGTGACAAGTCCTATGCGAAAAGGGGATGACGTAAGGCAGATTCAAAAAGCACTGGCTGCTCTTTACTTCTACCCGGATAAAGGGGCGAAGAATAACGGCATTGATGGCGTATATGGTCCTAAAACAGCAAATGCAGTTAAACGCTTCCAGTCCATGCATGGATTGACTGCTGATGGCATTTATGGACCTAAGACAAAAGCGAAATTGGAAGCTCTTTTGAAGTGAATAAATAGTCCCCTTGAGTACTCTCAAGGGGATACTTTTGTTTATTTCAGAAACAGGGTATGTAAATTAGCGATACCCTAGAGTTATGCAAACGCTTATCGCAAGACTATGGGTAGTGGAACGGCACCAACCAATTGCACCCAATCTATAAATATCATTAAGTACATTATTGGCAAAATTTAATCCTATAAAGGCAACTAAGCTTAAATAAAGCACTCTAGCCAAAGGATCTTTTTCTTTTAGAACACTAAAATCTCCTTGTAATTGCTCTGAGCCTGTTTCAATTTCACTATCTTTAAGATTGTAGAATTGCTCTAAGACATTAGATTCTAGGTTCTTAACGTTATCAATTACATCTTTCTCAAGCCCTAGTTTTATTGCTTTCGATTCATCAAATGAATATTCACCGTTTTTTAAGATAATCGACTCTTTAATTGTCTTTAGGGTTTGTTTAACGTCATCAGGGTTCAAATTTTCTACAGCTGAATTGAGAAAGATATTTACATTCGGGTTTACTTCTTTTGCAGAAGTGGTAGGAGCGTTAGTCCCCATAAAAATGGTCGCAAATACAAGAGTCAAAACAGAAATACCTAAAATCATAGTTGCAAATCTAGATTTCTTCATTCGGTTCTCTCCCTTATAATTATTTTACAGTTCGATCCTAAACGTTTAAGAAAATATTGTCAATAATTCAATGTTTTGTATTTTCTTTTTTGATGATCTTAACTATTTTAAGAATACAGAATAATGAAATTAAAATTGCGACAACAGCAATTCCTAATAACACTAACCCGGCAATGATGAAGCCTTTAATTTCTTCGCTAGTCATGTTATCACTCCACTCCTATAAAGAATAATCTCCCACAAGTTTGAAGCAATTGAATTTTTTATTCCATAGGCTAAATATACTTTCTTGTAAAATAGTTCAAATAGAACCGGAATATAAAGAAATACACATGAAAAACAAATAAAGTCCTAGTCATTGAGCAGGACTTTATATAACCCATATTTTCTTTTCTTTATTCCAAGCAATCGCTCCTTTTCGGATGAGGCTTTTTGTGGCCTCACGTATTTCTTGTTCGCCTTTCCCTGTCTTTCTTTTCAGTTCGGGAAGAGTCGGATTCTTTCCGTAAAGCCGCATGTTAACAAAAATCTGATATAACTTGCGTTCAAAATCTGTCATAGTCATTTGTTCCCCGCATCTTACTTACATCCCATACCTACTGGTGGATCGAATTTGCCATATTTCAAAGGTCTCACCTCTTTCAAAAAATCTGAATTTAAATTTCATCTTTTAATTGGAATGTTAGTGTGAATTTCTTTTCTTCTGGCATTAATGAGCAAGTAACTCTGTATAGATTGTTGGTCTCAGAATAGTCAGGATTTGCATTCTCAAAAGCGTGATCTAATGTGTCCTCATCAAAATCTAAAGTTTTCAATAAAGCTCGGGCAGCTTGTACACCTTTTCTGGAAGGAACAAAAATACTATGTTTATCAGTGGGCATATCAACTTTAGCTTTAATCTCAATTAAATTTTTGTTTTCGTCGAAAATCCCCTCAATTAAATAGCTTTTATCGCTATCATAATCTGACTCTTTAACGAGAGTGTTTATATACCTGTTCTTATTTACTTTTTTAAAATGGTCATCTGCTACGATATGTGAGGGATGCTTCTCTTTATCATCATGAATTTGATCAATATTTGTATTGTATCCTTTAATAAATTGTTCAAAAGGAATGGCGTTGAAGTTGTTCTTGTTGTCATAGGCATCTGCACTTTCAGTATTTGTGACGTTGCTGCAACCAGATAAAATGATTATTAAAGCTAATAAATACTTTTTCATAGGTCCTCTCCTAACGTTACTAATATTACCATATTAAAATAAAGTTAGGCGAAGATCGAGGCTTTTATGAAGGGCATTCGATTATCATTAAAAGGATTGATTTGTGGTAACACTTTGGTAACAAAAACATAAAATTATAGTTTTAAAGCTGATTTCCCATTATACTGAAAAGGCTTATATATCAACGTTTTGTAACTATTTTAAAACATAACCATACTAAGGTAATAGACTCCCACCATCTTATTCATTAATACACTATGAACAAGCAAAAAACTTTAATAATTTTGCACAAATTTTTCACAACAATAGTTATGAACCTTATTAAATCAATGGTTGAAGAGGGGATATAGACTCCCTCCTAGAGCGTTATATTTACAAAAAGACAACAGGCTTTTCGTCTGTTGTCTTTTTTATGCCAAATAAAAAACGCCCGCTTATACCGGGCGTTTTTCTTATATAACTGCGTCAAATTGATTAACTTTCCATTTTTTATTCTCTTTTACAAATGTCACTTTCCGTTTCGCTGAAGGTGATCCATCTAAAGTAGGAACGGTAAATTCGTATGTGACTGTGCCGCCTTTTTTAGAAATCAGTTTAGCTGTTGACTTTTTCCAATTTAAAAGGTTGTCTCCGTCACCGACTGGAACGGCAAGTTTTCCTTTTGAAACAGTGAAATGATAGTCTTTAAAGCCTTTTTCGATTGCTGCTTTTGTAAAAATAGGAGTTAAGTAATTCACTGCTTTTGCTTTAGTGCCTAAATCACTGCACATATACACATATTGAAGATTTTGATACTCAAATGTGCCTGATGGGCAAACTGCTTTTTTCGCTTTTGGATTGTGGCCGCTCATTGTGTTCCAAAAATGCTCTCTTGCTGATAATGCCAGCTGCAGTGCTTGTTTTTGTGATAAATCACCTGAAGTATTTTTCGCAAATGCATTTGTGCTTAATGACAGAATAAGTGCAATAGTTGTTAGAAATAGAAGACATTTTTTCATTGTGATTCACTCCTTCAAAATCTCTTTCTCTTATGTTACAAATGTTACAATAATTACGGATAGATTACAATACTTTTGCATAAATTATTTTTTATTCTTTTACTCACAAAGAAACAGGCTGTTACTTGCTAGTTTATTCTTCATAAGCTAAAAAGATGTGTAAAATTAGAAGAATCGGGAAGGGTTTCATATGGACAGTGATGAATAATAACATGTTGCATAGCCTGTTTTTGTCAAAATAATAGGAGCATGTTTACAAACGAATTCAAATAAAGGAGCTTTCAATATGGAAACATCACAAGAACAACCTGTAACTCAGAAGAAAAGCAATCCATCTGTCTGGCGGTCTATGTCACTCTTTTTAGTGCCGCTTTTGCTAAGCAATGTGCTGCAATCAGTCGGCCAGCTAGTCGGGATGATGGCTGTAGGCAGATGGCTTGGTGTTGATGCGGTTGCAGCTGTATCATCCTTTTTCCCGTTATTTTTTCTTTTAATCTCATTTACCATTGGGATCGGTTCAGGAAGTTCGATCCTAATCGGACAAGCCTACGGGGCAAAGAATGAGGAGCGGTTAAAGGCTGTTGTCGGGACGACGCTCACGTTTACGTTTATATTAGGGGTGGTATTAGCCGTCATCGGCAGTATTTTCACCTTGGATATTCTTCGTTTAATGGGCACGCCTGAAAATGTCATTCATGTCAGCGCCAGCTATGCACGTATTTTATTTTACGCTATGCCGTTTATGTTTTTATATTTTGCATATACAACATTTTTGCGCGGAACAGGGGATTCCAAGACACCGTTTTATACGCTGATTGTGAGCACGGTCATCAACATAGCGCTTTTGCCCGTCTTAATCCTTGGCATGTTCGGTTTTCCGAAACTGGGCATATACGGCTCCGCATACGCAACCGTCATTTCCACGATTGCGACATTCCTCGTGTTAATGGTGTATTTACGAAAACGAAACCATCCGCTCCAATTTGATAAAACAGTGCGGCGTTATTTGAAAATGGATAAGGAATTGCTGGCTCTCCTGCTGCGCCTCGGGATTCCATCAAGCATCAATATGATTCTCGTCTCATTATCAGAGATAGCAGTAATTTCATTCGTCAACCATTACGGCTCTAATGCGACAGCTGCATACGGCGTAGTCAACCAGGTAGCCAGCTATGTGCAGATGCCGGCCGTCAGCCTTGGTATTGCGGTGTCTATTTTCGCCGCGCAATCGATCGGAGCGAACGAGTCTGGCCGCTTAAAGCAGGTCATTCGCGTCGGGATTTGGCTGAATTATATCATTGGCGGCGTGCTGATCATTCTAATCTATGTGTTTTCACAGCAGATTTTAGCGTTATTTTTAACCGAGAAAGACACACTTTACATTGCGCACCGTCTCTTGATGATTACATTGTGGAGCTATTTGCTGTTTGGAAATGCCCAAATTATTTCTGCGACGATGCGGGCAAGCGGAACGGTCTTATGGCCGACCGTTATCAGCATTTTCGCCATCTGGGGAGTAGAGGTGCCTGTCGCGTTCGTACTATCCCACTACACAAAGCTTGAAATACTCGGCGTCTGGGTTGGCTATCCGGCTGCGTTTGCCGTCAGCTTGCTATTGATTTATGGGTATTATCAATTCGTGTGGAAAAAGAAACAGATTACACGTCTCATCCAATAGACTTCCGAATCACACCGTTCATGATTTGAACGGTGTTTTTTTATTTGATAGGGAAAACATAAAATGGAGGAAATATGGCACAGTGCATTGAATTCTTATACGAGCAATGAATCAAGGAGAGGTTGAGGACACATGGCTAACTATATTGAGAAGATTACGCATTTAGGAACACCCGCCATCAAAGCAGGCAACGAACATATAGAAATGATTGTCGTTCCCGAGTGGGGGAGCAACGTCATATCTCTCGTGGACAAAGCAACAAAGATCCAGCTGTTGCGTGAACCGAAAACAGCAGAAAGTTTTCATGACACACCAACATTGTATGGCATTCCGATTCTGTTTCCGCCTAACCGGGTAAGTGACGGTACATTCAGTTTCCGGGGCAGAACATATCATTTTGATATCAACGAAAAGGATAAACACAACCATCTTCATGGGTTTCTTTATCAGGAAAAGTGGAACGTAGTGACCATGAAGCAAACTGATGAAGAAGTGATCGTTGAAACGGAAATTGATCTTTCAGAGCTCCCCCATATATATAAGCAATTTCCGCATCATGCCGTCGTTCGGATGACATACACGCTAAAGGGGAATACTCTATTTAAATATGCGACGGTCATGAACAAAGGAGAGGAAGCGTTTCCTTGGGGAATCGGTTATCATACTACATTTGTGTTTCCAGAAGAAAGCTCATTATTCTCCCTGGCAGCAGATCAACAATGGGAGTTGGATGAACGCCTGCTGCCGACCGGGAAGCTGATGGATGTACCGAATAAAGAAGCCTTGCATGAAGGGATGGATTTACGCCACAAGCAGCTGGATGATGTCTTTTTATCTGCTTATCAGAAAAGAGGCGGAGAAAATCAGGCAGTCATTTATCATCAGCACGCACACGTAAGTATTATTTATAAGGCAGATGAACAATTTAAACATTGGGTTGTATACAATGCGGACGGAAAACAGGGGTATTTATGCCCTGAACCTTACACATGGGTGACAAACGCAGTGAATCTTGATTTGTCTTCATCACTCACTGGTTTACAAGTGCTTGAGCCAGGAGAAGAAACAACAGCCAAAAGCAGTATCACCATCGAATTGAATCATCAATAGCCAATGATGAGGCGCAGAGAGGCGGGGGAAAAATGAAAAAAAGCATAAAGCTTTATATGGCTGTTTTGCTGCTTTTCGTCGTTGCTTCGGTACCTTATATGCATCAGGCTGCGCAAGCGGCTGAAAAACAAGATGCACTTGCCGGGCAGATCGATAAGATTTTAACTGATCATCCTGCACTCAAAGGCGCAATGGCCGGCATCACTGTTCGCTCTGCGGATACAGGCGCTGTTCTATATGAGCATTCAGGAAATATCCGAATGAGGCCCGCCTCTTCTCTGAAGCTTTTGACAGCTGCCGCGGCACTTTCTGTCCTTAGTGAGGACTATTCCTTTACAACCGAGGTCCGGACAGACGGCACACTGAAAGGGAAAAAGCTGAATGGAAACCTTTATCTGAAAGGAAAAGGAGATCCGACACTTTTACCATCTGATTTTGAAGAAATGGCTGAGAAATTGAAACAGTCCGGCGTGAAGGTGATTAAAGGCAATCTGATCGGTGATGATACGTGGTATGATGACACCCGATTATCACCTGATATGCCATGGAGTGATGAATACACGTATTACGGCGCGCAAGTCTCTGCTTTAACAGCATCTCCGAATGAAGACTATGATGCAGGTACTGTCATTGTAGAGGTCACCCCAGGTAAAAAAGAAGGGGAAAAGCCTGCCGTTTCTGTATCTCCAAAGACAGATTATGTAACGATTAAGAACAATGCTGAAACGACTTCGGCCGGCCAAAAGAAAGACCTCACGATCGAAAGAGAGCATGGGGAAAACACGATCACCATTGAAGGAAGCGTACCGGTTGGCGCAAGCAAGACAAAGGAATGGATTGCTGTCTGGGAGCCGACCGGATACGCTTTGGATTTATTTAAGCAGGCACTACACAAACAAGGAATTACTGTAAAAGGGAACGTCAAGACGGGCGCTGCGCCCGGTTCTTCAGACGTGTTAATCTCTCATCGTTCAATGCCTTTGTCAAAACTATTTGTTCCGTTTATGAAATTAAGCAATAACGGACATGCCGAAGTGCTCGTAAAAGAAATGGGGAAAATGAAAAAAGAAGAGGGGAGCTGGGAAAAGGGACTCGAAGTATTAAACAGTACGCTTCCGGAATTCGGTGTTGATCCCAAATCACTTGTGTTAAGGGACGGATCAGGAGTCTCGCATATTAATGCTGTATCCTCAGATCAAATCTCAAAACTGTTATATGACATTCAAGATGAAAAATGGTTCTCAGCTTATCTAAATTCTCTGCCTGTTGCGGGCAATAGTGACCGAATGATAGGAGGAACGCTGAGGAACCGCATGAAAGACACGCTTGCACAAGGAAAAGTGAAGGCAAAAACCGGCTCGCTAAGCACGGTCAGCTCTCTATCCGGGTACGCAGAAACCAAGAGCGGAAAAACCCTTGTTTTCTCAATTCTTCTAAATGGATTGATTGATGACGAGGATGGAAAAGATATTGAGGATCAAATCGCTGTCATCTTGGCAAGTCAATAATAGCGTCAGACCTGTTTTCCAAGCGAAAACAGGTTTTTTTATGTCCTTCGTTACGTCAAGCATTCTTTATCATTCCATATATACGAATAATATACATCTAACATATAAAACATTAAACGTTTTTAGAAAATTAAAACAACTGAAAAATTAGTTTAGAAGACCTTGCAAAAAATGGTACTTTCATCACTTCATGTTCAAAATTACGACAAAAAACGAAACGAAAACTAAAGAAATAATACTATTTTCAAAAAAGTACAATGAAAAATTTACATTTTTTATTGTACTTTAATAAATATACGTTAATATAGTGCATATATGGATTATATAGCCATATAATTTATTTTTCTGTCATTATTTCACTTTCTTAACCTCTTATTTTAGAACTGAGGGAATTGTTGAGCCGAACATCTTATTCTTTACCTTGCCCAAAAGAAAGTACAGTTTATCGACCTGTTGGTTGTTCCAGTGTTTTTTGCAGGTGATTCCAGCATTCATAGTTGCAGAAGTATTATCTAAGTCATTGTTAAACCTGTATCGTCTTAGCCAGCCTTATTTTGGCGTGGTAATTATAGGCCAATCTCAAGACTAGCAGGACAAGCTTCCGCAAACAATAGCTTCTAAAGTAGAAACTCCATATGTCGCGTTGCTCAATCAAGTAAAGTTTTTTGGCGAGTTGCAACGTCATCTGTGTCCGTCCCTGGCAGTTTTATCTGCCGCGGGCTTCTCACCCTTGCTCTTGTTTTGTTTTCCTCCACCTAGAGCTATTCAACTATAATCAAACGCAATCAAATCTTGAACACCCTCAGAGACATACAAACGCATCAATTAAAAAAAGACGTTTAATCGTTAGGCTTCCATTATTTAGCTGCAATTATGACAATGATCCCATATGCATGTTTTTGTGATGATGATGCTATGACGGTACAAAAGTATATGACATGTATCCGTTCGAAAAGATTGGAGGGAGCTAATGAATAATCTTGCCTTTTTATTTCCGGGACAAGGTTCTCAGTTTGTTGGGATGGGTAAAAGTTTTTGGAATGATTTTGTGCTGGCGAAGAGATTATTTGAAGAGGCAAGCGATGCCATCTCCATGGATGTAAAAAAGTTGTGCTTTGATGGCGATATGACTGAATTGACAAGGACAATGAATGCACAGCCTGCCATTTTAACGGTTAGTGTTATCGCTTATCAAGTATATATGCAGGAAATAGGAATTAAACCGCACTTTTTGGCAGGTCACAGCTTGGGCGAATATTCAGCGCTTGTCTGTGCAGGTGTCCTTTCTTTTCAAGAAGCCGTTAAGCTTATAAGGCAGCGAGGAATACTCATGCAAAATGCAGATCCTGAGCAACTGGGCACGATGGCCGCAATCACACAGGTTTATATCCAACCGCTACAAGACCTGTGTACGGAAATTTCGACGGAAGACTTCCCGGTAGGCGTGGCGTGCATGAACTCGGATCAACAGCATGTCATCTCCGGACATCGGCAGGCTGTGGAATTTGTCATTAAAAAAGCTGAGAGAATGGGGGCCAATCACACTTATTTGAACGTCAGCGCCCCTTTTCATAGTTCGATGATGAGATCAGCGTCTGAACAATTCCAGACTGCATTAAATCAATATTCTTTCCGAGATGCTGAATGGCCGATCATTTCGAATGTTACAGCGATTCCGTATAACAATGGCCATTCGGTCAGGGAACATTTGCAAACGCACATGACTATGCCGGTAAGATGGGCGGAGTCAATGCACTACTTGCTTTTGCACGGAGTCACGGAAGTCATCGAAATGGGTCCCAAGAACGTCTTGGTCGGCCTATTGAAAAAAATAACGAATCATATTGCAGCTTACCCTTTAGGTCAAACATCTGACTTGCATTTGCTTTCTGATTCGGCGGAAAGAAATGAAAATATTGTCAATTTACGCAAGAAGCAATTGAATAAAATGATGATTCAATCCATCATTGCGAGAAATTATAACAAAGATGCAAAGACCTATTCCAACCTGACGACCCCATTATTTCCGCAAATACAACTGCTCAAAGAGAGAGTGGAAAGAAAAGAAGTTGAGCTTTCGGCAGAAGAACTCGAACATTCGATCCATTTATGCCAATTAATTTGTGAGGCTAAACAACTTCCGACTTGGGAACAATTGCGGATTTTAAAATAAAGCTGCCCAGGAGGGGACCTATGTATACCAGTCAATTTCAAACCTTAGTCGATGTTATTCGGAATAGAAGCAATATATCAGATCGCGGGATCCGTTTTATCGAATCCGATAAAATCGAGACATTTGTCTCTTATCGCCAATTGTTTGACGAGGCGCAAGGTTTTCTTGGCTACTTACAACATATCGGCATTCAGCCAAAGCAAGAAATTGTGTTTCAAATTCAAGAAAACAAATCATTTGTCGTCGCTTTTTGGGCGTGTTTATTAGGAGGAATGATTCCGGTACCCGTCAGTATCGGAGAAGATAATGACCACAAGCTAAAGGTATGGCGCATTTGGAATATTTTAAACAATCCATTCTTGCTAGCCTCTGAAACAGTATTAGATAAAATGAAAAAATTTGCTGCTGATCACGATTTACAAGATTTCCATCATCAATTAATCGAGAAATCCGACATCATTCAGGATCGAATCTACGATCACCCGGCTTCGCAATATGAACCTGAAGCCGATGAATTGGCCTTTATTCAATTTTCTTCGGGATCAACAGGAGACCCGAAAGGAGTCATGCTAACCCATCATAACTTAATACATAATACATGTGCAATCCGGAATGCGCTGGCTATCGACTTAAAAGATACTCTTTTATCTTGGATGCCCTTAACCCATGACATGGGGCTCATAGCTTGCCACCTTGTTCCTGCCTTAGCCGGAATCAATCAAAATTTAATGCCGACAGAATTATTTATTCGAAGACCTATTCTCTGGATGAAAAAAGCTCATGAACATAAAGCCAGCATTCTATCCTCACCTAATTTTGGATACAATTACTTTCTTAAATTTCTGAAAGACAATAAAAGTTACGACTGGGATTTATCCCATATCAGGGTCATTGCAAACGGAGCAGAACCTATATTGCCAGAGCTATGTGATGAATTTTTGACTAGATGCGCAGCATTCAATATGAAACGATCTGCCATCTTAAATGTTTACGGTTTAGCTGAGGCTTCGGTTGGCGCAACATTCTCTAACATCGGAGAAAGATTTGTCCCTGTTTATTTGCATCGCGATCATCTAAATCTAGGTGAAAGAGCCGTTGAAGTAAGCAAAGAGGATCAAAATTGCGCTTCATTCGTCGAAGTAGGAAAGCCTATTGATTACTGCCAAATTCGAATCTGTAATGAAGCAAACGAAGGATTGGAAGACGGATTTATCGGTCATATCCAGATCAAGGGGGAGAATGTGACCCAAGGGTATTATAACAACCCCGAAAGTACGAACAGAGCGCTGACTCCCGATGGATGGGTGAAAACGGGAGATCTTGGCTTCATTAGAAAAGGGAATTTAGTCGTAACCGGAAGGGAAAAAGACATTATTTTTGTGAACGGAAAAAATGTGTATCCTCACGATATTGAACGAGTCGCCATTGAATTAGAGGACATTGATTTAGGAAGAGTTGCAGCCTGTGGTGTATATGATCAAGAGACACGAAGCAGAGAAATTGTACTTTTTGCTGTTTACAAAAAATCAGCGGAGCAGTTTGCACCACTTGTTAAAGACATTAAAAAGCATTTGTACCAGCGAGGCGGATGGAGCATCAAAGAAATCCTGCCGATCCGAAAGCTGCCAAAAACGACAAGCGGGAAAGTTAAACGCTATGAGCTGGCTGAGCAGTATGAGTCGGGGAAATTTGCGCTAGAGTCAACCAAAATCAAGGAATTTTTGGAGGGTCATTCGACGGAACCGGTACAGACTCCTATTCATGAAATCGAAACAGCATTGCTGTCTATCTTTTCAGAAGTGATGGATGGAAAAAAGATTCACCTAAATGATCATTATTTTGACATGGGTGCAACCTCATTACAGTTATCTCAAATTGCCGAACGCATTGAACAAAAGTTTGGTTGTGAGCTTACGGTTGCTGATCTCTTTACATATCCTTCAATCGCTGATTTAGCGGCATTCCTTGTCGAAAACCATTCCGAAATCAAGCAAACTGATACAGCGAAGCCAAGCCGCTCTTCGTCAAAAGACATCGCTATTATCGGGATGTCCCTCAATGTTCCAGGGGCATCGAATAAGAGTGATTTTTGGCACCTGCTCGAAAACGGTGAGCATGGCATTCGGGAATATCCTGCACCAAGAGTTAAAGATGCGATAGATTATTTACGATCCATTAAAAGCGAACGTAACGAAAAACAATTTGTGAAGGGCGGCTATTTAGATGAGATAGACCGTTTTGATTATTCGTTCTTTGGTTTAGCTCCCAAAACCGCAAAATTCATGGATCCCAATCAAAGGCTATTTTTGCAATCCGCATGGCATGCGATTGAAGATGCAGGCTATGCCGGCGACACCATTAGCGGGAGTCAGCTCGGGGTATATGTAGGGTACTCGAAGGTGGGATACGATTACGAACGTCTCCTTTCTGCGAATTATCCGGAGGAGCTTCATCATTATATTGTGGGCAATCTTCCCTCGGTGTTGGCGAGTCGAATTGCTTACTTTCTAAATTTGAAAGGACCAGCGGTTACCGTGGATACAGCTTGCTCTTCGTCACTTGTTGCTGTTCATATGGCATGTAAAGCTTTGCTTACAGGCGATTGTGAAATGGCTCTTGCCGGGGGTATTCGAACTTCGCTATTACCGATGCGTATCGGTCTCGATATGGAATCTTCTGACGGGCTCACGAAAACGTTCAGCAAGGATTCGGACGGAACAGGCTCTGGCGAAGGCGTGGCAGCAGTCCTGTTGAAACCTTTGCAGGCTGCGATTCGCGATGGAGATCATATTTATGGTGTGATCAAGGGAAGCGCGATAAACCAAGACGGGACAACCGTTGGAATCACCGCACCGAGCCCGGCAGCTCAGACCGAGGTGATTGAGATGGCCTGGAAAGACGCTGGCATTGCTCCTGAAACATTGTCTTTCATTGAAGCACACGGCACCGGAACCAAGCTCGGGGATCCTGTTGAATTTAACGGTCTTTGTAAAGCGTTTGAGAAGGTTACGGAAAAGAAACAGTTTTGTGCGATCGGCTCTGTTAAAGCAAACATCGGTCATTTGTTTGAAGCGGCAGGCATCGTTGGACTGATAAAATCTGCCCTTATGTTGAATCACAAAAAAATCCCGCCGCTGGCTCACTTTAATAAACCGAATCCATTAATTCCATTTCACTCTTCTCCTTTTTATGTGAACCAAGAAGTGATGGATTTCACACCTGAAGACCGACCGCTGCGGGGTGGTATCAGTTCATTCGGTTTTAGCGGAACGAATGCCCATGTAGTATTGGAAGAATATACTCCTGAAAGTGAGTATGCACCGGAGGACGGGAATGATCCGCATTTATTTGTGTTATCCGCCCATACTGAAGCTTCACTATATGAACTGACTCATCAGTATCGGCAATATATTTCAGATGACAGCCAATCATCATTGAGGTCAATTTGCTATACGGCCAGTACAGGAAGGGCTCATTTAGATTATTGTTTAGCCATGATTGTATCCAGCAACCAAGAATTAATAGATAAGCTGACCAGTTTGATTCAAGGCGAAAGAAATCTTCCCCAAGTACACTTTGGCTATAAAAACATCAAGGAAATGCAGCCTGCCGAAAAAGACAATCTGAGTAAACAAATCTCTGATCTCATGCAGCATCGGCCCTGCACAAAGGATGAACGAATCACATGGTTGAATCGTATTGCAGAATTATATGTGCAAAGAGCCGTGATTGACTGGCGAGCGGTTTATTCCAATGAAGTTGTACAAAAAACGCCATTGCCTTTGTATCCATTTGAACGGAATCGCTGTTGGGTTGAGGCTGTCTATGAAAGCGCCAAGGAAAGAAAAGAGAAAGGGGAAGTAGCATTGGATATAAATCATACGAAGACACATATTGAGTCCTTTCTGAAGACTGTCATCAGCAATGCATCGGGAATCAGAGCGGATGAGATCGATTCGAATGCCCATTTTATCGGATTCGGATTGGATTCCATTATGCTGACACAGGTCAAAAAAGCGATCGCAGACGAATTTAATGTGGATATCCCGATGGAACGTTTTTTTGATACGATGAACAACATTGAAAGTGTTGTCGATTATTTGGCAGAAAATGTTCCATCAGCTGCATCCACTCCGCCTCAAGAAAGTGTTACGGCACAGGAAGAGCTTGTGATATCAGGAGCACAGCCCGAGTTGGAACATCAAGAGCATATGTTGGACAAAATTATTGCTTCTCAGAATCAATTAATCCAGCAAACTTTACAAGCTCAATTGGATAGCTTTAATTTGTTGAGAAACAACAGCCATTTTGTATCGAAAGAATCCGAGATTTCGCAAGATAAAACGAGCCTTTCTCCTAAATCTGTCACTGCAAAAAAGAATTCGGCTCAAGAAGCAAAACCTTATATTCCTTTTCAGCGTCAGACCTTGAATGAACAGGTCAACTATACTCCGCAGCAAAGACAATATTTAGAATCATTTATAGAGAAATACGTAGACAAAACGAAAGGTTCCAAGCAATATACGGACGAAACCCGATTTGCTCATGCCAATAACCGCAACTTGTCCAGCTTCCGGTCTTATTGGAAAGAAATGGTTTACCCGATCATCGCTGAACGCTCGGACGGTTCTAGAATGTGGGATATTGATGGAAATGAATATATCGATATCACCATGGGATTTGGGGTTAATCTTTTTGGGCATCACCCGTCCTTTATTACTCAAACCGTCGTTGATTCAACACATTCTGCATTGCCGCCTCTTGGTCCGATGTCAAATGTCGCCGGAGAAGTTGCAGATCGAATTCGTGCATGCACAGGAGTAGAAAGGGTCGCTTTTTATAATTCAGGCACGGAGGCAGTCATGGTTGCCCTGCGTTTGGCGAGGGCGGCAACAGGAAGAACGAAAGTGGTAGTGTTTGCGGGCTCTTATCACGGCACCTTTGACGGCGTATTAGGTGTTGCCAACACAAAAGGCGGGGCTGAGCCTGCGAATCCGCTGGCTCCGGGCATACCGCAAAGCTTTATGAATGATTTGATTATTTTGCATTACAACCATCCGGATTCATTGGACGTGATTCGCAATTTGGGAAATGAATTGGCAGCCGTTCTGGTGGAACCGGTACAAAGCCGCAGGCCGGATTTGCAGCCAGAATCATTTTTGAAAGAACTGCGGGCAATCACACAGCAATCCGGAACAGCTCTGATTATGGATGAAATTATTACAGGATTTCGGATCGGTCTCGGCGGCGCGCAGGAATGGTTCGACATCCAAGCAGATTTAGTCACTTACGGGAAAATCATCGGCGGCGGCCAGCCTCTAGGTATTGTTGCCGGAAAAGCAGAGTTCATGAATACGATCGATGGCGGCACATGGCAGTATGGAGACGACTCCTATCCAACGGATGAGGCAAAACGCACGTTTGTAGCGGGCACCTTTAATACTCACCCGCTTACGATGAGAATGTCATTAGCCGTGCTTCGATATCTTCAAGCCGAGGGAGAAACTCTGTATGAACGGTTAAATCAAAAGACAACCTACTTGGTTGATCAATTGAATTCCTATTTTGAACAATCGCAAGTGCCCATTCGTATGGTCCAATTTGGTTCCTTATTCCGGTTTGTCTCTTCGGTTGATAATGATTTGTTCTTTTACCATCTCAATTATAAAGGAGTCTATGTTTGGGAAGGACGCAACTGCTTCTTGTCTACGGCCCATACTTCCGATGATATTGCTTATATCATTCAAGCCGTTCAAGAAACGGTGAAAGATCTTCGCCGCGGCGGATTTATTCCAGAAGGGCCGGATTCTCCTAATGACGGAGGCCATAAAGAACCCGAAACATACGAGCTTTCTCCTGAACAAAAACAATTGGCTGTAGTATCCCAGTATGGGAATGATGCTTCTGCGGCATTGAATCAATCTATTATGCTAAAAGTGAAAGGGGCGGTGCAGCATACGCTGTTAAAACAAGCGGTGCGAAATATTGTAAAACGCCATGACGCTTTACGCACAGTCATTCATGTCGATGACGAAGTACAGCAAGTGCAGGCTCGAATAAATGTTGAAATTCCTATCATCGATTTTACCGGTTACCCGAATGAACAGCGAGAGTCGGAGGTTCAAAAATGGCTGACGGAAGATGCCAAGCGCCCGTTTCATTTCCATGAACAGAAGCCCTTGTTTAGAGTTCATGTACTTACGTCGAAACAAGACGAACATCTGATCGTTCTGACATTTCATCATATCATCGCCGATGGCTGGTCGATCGCTGTTTTTGTACAAGAGCTAGAGAGCACGTACGCCGCCATTGTACAAGGAAGCCCGCTTCCATCTCATGAGGTTGTTTCGTTTCGCCAATATTTAGATTGGCAG
Organism: uncultured Bacillus sp.; assembly: GCF_958411575.1. Lineage (NCBI taxonomy): Bacteria > Bacillati > Bacillota > Bacilli > Caryophanales > Bacillaceae > Bacillus > uncultured Bacillus sp. Next base: position 313,987 of record NZ_CATYRA010000002.1, on the reverse strand, counting down.
CAAGCTCAGATAGAGAATGGTCATTATGAAGAAGGAATTCGTTATTGGCGGCAGTATCTCTCTGAACCAATCCCGCAGGCAATCTTGACCAGTATGAGTTCTTCCCGTTATCCGCATGGTTACGAGGGAGATCGCTATACAGTTACACTGGACCGTCCATTGAGCAAGGCGATAAAGTCATTAAGCATTCGGATGAAAAATAGCGTTTTTGCAACTATTCTGGGAGCATTTCATCTTTTTCTGCAGCAGCTTACCAAGCAGGCTGGCCTTGTAATTGGGATTCCAACCGCAGGCCAGTTGCATATGAAACAACCTATGCTGGTTGGAAATTGTGTCAACATGGTTCCCGTGAAGAACACTGCTTCTTCAGAAAGCACATTAGCCGATTATCTGGGTCATATGAAGGAAAACATGGATCAAGTCATGCGGCATCAAGATGTTCCGATGACATTAGTGGCCAGCCAGCTTCCACACGATCAAATGCCGGATATGCGTATTATTTTTAATTTGGATAGACCTTTTCGAAAGCTGCATTTCGGACAGATGGAAGCTGAGCTCATTGCGTACCCTATAAAATGCATTTCATACGATTTATTTCTTAACGTAACGGAATTTGATCAAGAGTATGTTCTTGATTTCGATTTTAATACAAGCGTCATCAGTTCGGAAATCATGAACAAGTGGGGAACGGGCTTTGTAAACTTGCTGAAAAAAATGGTTGAGGGGGACTCCGCCTCTCTTGATTCCTTAAAAATGTTTTCGAAGGAAGATCAACACGACTTGCTTGAGCTGTATGCTGATCATCAGCTGCGAATCTCTTCAACATTAGACCATAAGGGTGTTCGTGCCGTTTACGAAGAGCCGGAAAATGAAACAGAGCTGCAAATTGCGCAGATTTGGGCGGAGCTTCTCGGCCTGGAGAAAGTGGGCAGATCTGACCACTTTCTGTCTCTGGGTGGAAACTCGCTAAAAGCGACGCTTATGCTTTCTAAGATTCAGCAAACATTTAATCAAAAGGTATCTATAGGGCAATTCTTCAGCCATCAGACTGTTAAGGAGTTGGCGAATTTCATCCGGGGTGAAAAGAATGTCAAGTATCCCCCGATGAAGCCTGTTGAGCAGAAAGCCTTTTACCGGACATCTCCAGCTCAGCAAAGAGTATATTTCCTGCATCAAATGGAACCGAATCAAGTTTCGCAAAATATGTTTGGCCAAATATCGATTATAGGGAAGTACGATGAAAAAGCCTTGATTGCATCCCTTCAACAGGTCATGCAGCGGCATGAAGCGTTTCGCACTTCTTTTCACATCATAGATGGTGAAATTGTGCAGCAGATTGCTGGCGAGCTTGATTTTAACGTTCGTGTCCATTCGATGGACCGTGAAGAATTTGAAGCCTACGCAGATGGGTATGTAAAACCTTTCCGTCTGGAACAAGCTCCTTTGGTTCGTGCGGAGCTGATCAAGGTCGATAACGAACAGGCTGAATTGCTCATCGATATGCATCATATCATTTCCGACGGCTATTCCATGAGCATACTTACAAATGAATTGTTCGCTTTGTATCATGGTAACCCATTACCGGAAATTCCATTTGAATATAAAGACTTCGCAGAGTGGCAAAACCAGCTGTTAATCGGAGAGGTCATGGAGCAGCAGGAAGAATACTGGCTCGAGCAATTCAAGCAAGAAGTTCCTATCCTTCAATTGCCGGCAGACGGTTCAAGAGCGATGGAATGGTCTTCCGAAGGGCAGCGTGTGACCTGTTCCTTGCAGTCGAGTTTAATCCGTTCGCTTCAAGAAATGGCGCAACAGAAGGGAACGACTCTGTATATGGTGCTTCTGGCTGCTTACAACGTGCTGCTTCACAAATATACGGGCCAAGAAGATATCGTCGTAGGCACGCCAGTTTCCGGAAGAAATCAACCGAATATTGAAAGCATGATTGGTATATTCATTCAAACCATGGGGATTCGCACGAAACCACAGGCTAATAAAAGGTTTACGGATTATTTGGACGAAGTTAAACGGCAAACGCTTGATGCGTTCGAAAACCAGGATTATCCGTTTGACTGGCTAGTAGAAAAAGTAAACGTACAACGGGAAACAACAGGTAAGTCACTATTTAACACAATGTTTGTGTATCAAAATATTGAATTTCAAGAGATCCATCAAGATGGGTGTACGTTTAGGGTAAAAGAACGTAATCCCGGAGTCTCTTTATATGATTTGATGTTAACGATCGAGGATGCAGAAAAACAGTTAGATATTCATTTCGATTTTAATCCAAACCAGTTTGAACAAGAAACGATTGAACAAATCATAAGGCACTACACCAGCCTTTTAGACAGTCTTGTTAAGGAGCCGGAGAAATCCTTGTCTTCCGTTCCTATGCTGTCTGACATCGAGAGGCACCAGCTTCTGATGGGGTGTAATGACACGGAGACGCCGTTTCCGCACAATGACACAGTATGTCAATGGTTTGAAACGCAAGCAGAACAGCGGCCTGATGATGAAGCCGTTATATTTGGCAATGAACGGTGCACGTACGGGCAGCTAAATGAGCGGGTAAATCAATTGGCGCGCACGTTAAGAACGAAGGGCGTTCAAGCGGATCAGTTTGTTGCCATCATCTGCCCGCATCGCATCGAGCTGATTGTTGGAATTTTGGCTGTTCTAAAAGCCGGCGGCGCATACGTGCCAATTGATCCGGAGTATCCAGAGGACCGGATACAATATATGCTGAAGGATTCAGAGGCTAAGATCGTTTTGGCACAGCTCGATTTGCATAAACACTTAACGTTTGATGCTGACGTTGTGCTTTTGGATGAGGAAAGCTCATATCATGAGGATCGTTCGAATCTTGAACCGACCTGCGGTGCAAATGATTTGGCATACATGATCTATACGTCGGGCTCCACAGGGAACCCGAAAGGTGTACTCATTGAGCACCGGGGATTAGCTAATTATATTGAGTGGGCGAAAGAGGTTTATGTGAATGATGAGAAAACCAACTTCCCTTTATACTCGTCCATCTCTTTTGATCTAACGGTGACGTCGATTTTTACACCGCTGGTTACAGGAAATACCATCATTGTCTTTGATGGTGAAGACAAAAGTGCGGTGCTTTCAACAATTATGCAGGATCCGAGAATAGATATCATCAAATTGACGCCGGCGCATTTGCATGTGCTCAAAGAAATGAAGATAGCAGATGGAACGACAATTCGAAAAATGATTGTCGGCGGGGAAAATTTAAGCACCCGGCTTGCCCAAAGTGTCAGTGAGCAGTTTAAAGGCCAACTGGACATATTCAATGAATACGGACCGACAGAAGCGGTCGTCGGATGTATGATTTATCGGTACGACACTAAACGTGACAGGCGAGAATTTGTGCCAATAGGCTCCCCTGCCGCCAATACGAGCATTTATGTGTTGGATGCCAGCATGAACTTGGTTCCGGTCGGCGTACCGGGTGAAATGTATATCGGTGGAGCCGGTGTAGCCAGAGGATACTGGAATCGCCCGGATTTAACAGCAGAGAAGTTCGTTCACAACCCGTTTGCTCCGGGAACGATAATGTACAAAACGGGTGACTTGGCAAAACGATTACGTGATGGAAATCTCATATATTTAGGCCGAATCGATGAACAAGTCAAAATCCGAGGACATCGAATTGAACTTGGTGAAGTTGAAGCTGCAATGCATAAAGTGGAAGCGGTCCAAAAGGCCGTAGTTTTAGCCAGAGAAGAAGAGGATGGCTTACAACAACTGTGTGCGTATTATGTGAGCAATAAACCTATAACAATTGCGGAGATTAGAGAACAATTATCACTGGAGCTGCCGGACTACATGGTTCCGTCCCATTATATCCAACTTGAGCAATTACCGTTAACGTCCAACGGGAAAATAAATCGTAAAGCACTGCCTGCACCAGAGGTAAGTTTAGAGCAAATAGCTGAATATGTACCGCCAGGCAATGAGGTTGAATCTAAGCTTGCAGTCTTATGGCAAGAGATGCTCGGAATACATCGTGTGGGGATCAAGCACAATTTCTTCGATCTTGGAGGAAATTCCATACGCGCGACGGCCTTAGCCGCCAGAATCCACAAAGAACTGGATGTCAATCTGTCTGTAAAAGACATATTTAAGTTTCCTACTATTGAACAGTTGGCTAACATGGCGTTACGCATGGAGAAAATTCGATATGTATCAATTCCGTCTGCACAGAAAATCTCCTATTATCCAGTTTCTTCGGCACAGAAACGGATGTATTTGTTAAGTCATACAGAAGGAGGCGAGCTGACGTACAATATGACGGGCGCCATGAGTGTAGAAGGGGCTATTGATCTAGAACGATTGACCGCTGCTTTTCAAAAATTAATTGAACGTCATGAAGTTTTGCGGACCAGCTTTGAACTATACGAAGGCGAGCCGGCACAGCGAATTCATCCAAGCATTGAATTTACAATAGAACAGATTCAAGCGAGAGAAGAGGAAGTGGAAGACCATGTACTTGATTTTATCAAATCGTTTGATTTAGCCAAGCCGCCGTTAATGCGAGTGGGACTGATTGAACTTACACCCGAAAAGCATGTACTGCTAGTCGATATGCATCATATCATTTCCGATGGCGTGTCTATGAACATTCTAATGAAAGATTTAAATCAATTTTATAAAGGGATCGAACCGGATCCGCTTCCCATTCAATATAAGGACTATGCGGTTTGGCAGCAAACGGAAGCTCAGAGGCAAAACATCAAAAAACAGGAAGCGTATTGGCTTAATCGTTTTCATGATGAGATTCCTGTATTGGATATGCCAACGGATTACGAGAGACCTGCTATACGCGATTACGAAGGCGAATCATTTGAATTTCTTATACCGATAGAATTAAAACAGCGCTTAAGTCAAATGGAAGAAGCTACAGGAACAACATTGTATATGATTTTAATGGCAGCTTATACAATTCTTTTATCCAAATACAGCGGACAGGAAGATATCGTCGTAGGGACCCCGGTCTCCGGCCGAAGTCATATGGATGTAGAGTCTGTTGTGGGAATGTTTGTAAACACCTTAGTCATTCGCAATCACCCGGCAGGCCGTAAAATATTCGAGGATTACTTAAACGAAGTGAAGGAAAACATGCTAAATGCCTATCAAAATCAAGACTATCCATTGGAAGAATTGATCCAACATGTACATCTTCTAAAAGATTCAAGCCGCAACCCTTTATTCGATACGATGTTTGTGCTGCAAAATCTCGATCAGGTTGAATTGAACCTTGATTCCCTTCGATTCACGCCTTATAAGCTTCATCATACAGTTGCCAAATTCGATTTGACCTTGTCGATTCAGACAGATCAAGACAAACATCACGGTCTGTTCGAATATTCGAAGAAACTATTTAAGAAAAGCAGAATCGAAGCTTTGTCAAAAGACTATTTACACATCTTATCCGTTATCAGTCAACAGCCAAGTATACAAATCGAACATATCGAATTAAGCGGCAGCACCGCGGAAGATGATAACTTGATCCATTCTATTGAACTGAACTTTTAAAAAGCATGGGAAAGCATACATGATTTTCTTTATACTCTAAAAAATGAGGTGCTCCAATGTCGGTGTTTAAAAATCAAGTAACGTACTGGGCTAATCTGTTTGATGAAGAGGATAGCCTTAGTGTAATCCCGTATTTTAAAACAGCGGAAAACGCATCATTAACCCGTGTTGGCTATCAGGAAAAAAGCATCTATCGCTCCTTATCTCCAGAAGTATCTCAAAGAATATTGACAATGGCTAATCATTCCGAAATGGCAACCTATTTGATTTTATTGGCAGGCATCGAATGTTTGTTGTATAAATATACAGATCGAGCGAGCACGATTCTGGGTATTCCAACGGTATCTAAGCAAAAAAGCAGCTCTTCAACTGTCAATACCATTGTCCTATTGAAGAATACGCTTAGCTGCCAAAGTACATTTAAAACCGTGTTCGAACAACTAAAAAAAGCGGTTAATGATTCGCTAAAAAATCAAAACCTGCCTTTTCGAAAAATCGTTCAGCATGTAAATGTGCAATACGACAACGAGAACATCCCGTTAATTCATACCGTTGTTTCGCTCAATGAAATTCATTCCTTGCAATTTAAGGAAGACATTGCAACTGATACGTTGTTTCATTTTGACTTGGAGAATAGCGAAATTCATTTGAAACTTATTTATAACGGAAATCTTTATGATGAGGACTATATGGACCAAATGGTGTCCCATCTCAATCAGCTGCTGTCCGTGATCTTGTTCCAGCCCCAAGCTGCAATCCATACAGCAGAAGGCATACCCGAAGCGGTCAAACAGCAAATTTTGTTTGACTTTAATGACACCGCCGCAGATTATTCTGGAAACAAAACAGTAAGTCAATTATTTGAAGAGCAGGCGGAAAGAACGCCTGATCATGTAGCTGTTAAGTTCGTTAACAATCATATGACATACAGAGAATTGAATGAGAAATCTAATCGTTTGGCAAGAACGTTGCGAAACTACGGTGTTCAAGCCGATACATTGGTCGCCATCATGGCAGAGCGTTCGTTAGAAATGATCGTGTCCATCATGGCCATTTGGAAGGCAGGGGGCGCTTATGTGCCTCTTGACCCTGAATATCCGGAAGAGCGGCTTCAATATGTGCTGAATGATGCAAATGCAGATGTGCTTGTTGTTCAACGGCATTTCAAAAACAGCCTTGTCTTTGACGGACCGATGATCGATCTAAATGACGAAACATCTTACCATGCTGATTGCTCACTGTTATCGCCGATTGCAGAACACAGCCATTTAGCCTATGTCATCTATACCTCAGGCACAACAGGGAAGCCGAAAGGAGTTATGGTCGAACACGGCGGGATTGTGAATTCGCTCCAGTGGAAGAAGGCGTTTTTTAAGCATTCTGCAGAGGATCGCGTCCTTGTTTTGTATCCCTATGTTTTCGATGCGTTTATTTTAAATTTCTTCGGTCCGCTAATCTCTGGCGCTGCTTTATATCTTTTGCCTAATGAAGACAACAAAGATCTTTTTGCAATACAAAACGTTCTGAAGCTGGAGAGGATTACCCATTTCTCGACTTCTCCCCGGCTGTTACAAGCAATGACCGAACAGATGAACGCAGAGGACTTCTATCATGTTCAACATGTCGTTGTAGGCGGAGAGAAACTTGAACCCGACACAGTAGAGCGGCTGTTTTCTCTGCAGCCTCAGATTCGCATCAATAATGAATACGGCCCTACGGAAAATAGCGTTGTTTCTACGTTTCAACCTGTTTATTCTGCTGATGAACAGATCACAATTGGCAAGCCGGTGGCCAATCATCAAGCCTATATTTTAGGAGCACACCGCCAAATCCAGCCGATAGGCGTACCCGGAGAACTGTATGTCGGAGGATCGGGAGTGGCCCGCGGTTACCTTAATCAACCTGATTTAACTGAAGAAAAATTTGTTGACCATTTGCTTATCCCCCGCCGCAAGATGTATAAAACGGGGGATCTTGCTAGATGGCTGCCCGATGGAAGAATCGAATATTTGGGACGAATCGACCATCAAGTGAAAATCCGCGGCTACCGTATCGAGCTTGGCGAGGTGGAGGCGGCTCTATCCAACCTGGAAGAGGTTCGTGAGACGACAGTCGTTGCGCGAGAGGGGCTAGACGGAACTAAACAATTGTATGCCTATTATGTCGGAGAACCATCTTTGAGCGCAGGGCAGTTCAGAGAGATATTATCACGAGAACTGCCGGATTATATGATTCCTTCTTACTTTATCCATTTAGAACGAATCCCACTCACTTCTAATGGAAAAATTGATCTGAAAGCTTTACCTGTTGCTGATGAAAAAACGCGGATGGAAAATGAATACATAGCCCCGCAAAACTCAATAGAAGAACTGCTGGCGTCCATTTGGCAGGAGGTACTCGGCACTGAGCGTATAGGAATTCTTGATAATTTCTTTGATTTTGGCGGAGATTCGATTAAATCAATTCAGGTTTCTTCTAGATTGTATCAATCCGGATACAAGATTGACATGAAACACTTGTTTACATACCCCACCATTGCTGAGCTAAGCCCATTTGTAGAGCCGGTTGGCAGAATGGCGGATCAAGGAGAAGTGAAGGGAAGGACAAGCCTGACCCCGATTCAGCATTGGTTTTTTGAACAAAATATGCCTCATGCGAACCATTATAATCAGGCCGTAATGTTATATTCAGCGCAAGGATTTAAAGAGACTCCGCTTCGCCGAGCGATAGAAAGCATTGCTGTGCATCACGATGCATTGCGGATGGTTTTTGAAGAAACGCCGAACGGATATACTGCTCGAATTGCGGGCACAGAAGAAAGTAAATTGTACCAGCTGGAAGTGATGAATTGTAAAGAGGATGCCGATCCGGCTCATGCTGTTGCCAATAAAGCGAATCAGATTCAGAGCAGTATGGAATTGAGCCAAGGACCTTTAATGAAGCTTGGTTTGTTCAAATGTGCAGACGGAGATCATTTGCTTATTGCGATTCATCACTTAGTTATTGACGGGGTATCCTGGCGCATTTTACTTGAGGATTTCGCAAGCAGCTATGAGCAGGCGGAGCGCGGACAAATGGTCCGGCTTCCGCAAAAAACAGACTCATTTCCATTCTGGGCGGAGCAATTGTCCAAGTATGCACAGGAAACCGATAGGGAGCAAGAGCTTGCCTATTGGAACGAGCTTGCAAGATTAGAGCTGGAACCATTGCCTAAGGATAACGCTGTCGAAGATTCATTATTGAAAGACAGCGGTGACGTAACGATTCAATGGACAAGAGAAGAAACACAGCAATTATTAAAACAAGCGAATCGCGCTTATAACACAGAAATTAATGACCTTTTGCTGACTTCGCTAGGACTGGCCGTTCACAGGTGGACAGGCATGGAGGAAGTTGTCGTGAACTTAGAGGGTCACGGAAGAGAACCTGTTATTCCAGATGTGGATATCACTCGCACGGTAGGATGGTTTACAAGCCAGTACCCTGTCGTACTGAAGATGGAAGCAGGAAAAGAGCTGTCGCAGCGCATTAAGACTGTGAAAGAAGGACTGCGCCGGGTTCCCAATAAAGGAATGAATTATAGTGTCATTCAATATTTATCCGGCCGTGCGGAAGCTGACAGCCTGCAGCTTCATCCCGAAATTCGGTTTAATTACTTAGGGCAGTTTGACCAAGACCTGCAGCAGCATGCTTTGCAGATATCGCCTTATTCGACAGGTGTATCGTTGAATGAAAACCAGCCGAGAACGGCCGTACTTGATTTGAATGGCATGGTTGCAGAGGGGAAATTATCGCTGTCACTCAGCTATAGCCATAAGCAATATGAAAGATCGACCATGGAGCAATTTGCCCGAAGTTTAAAAGAAAGTCTGCAAGAAATTATTGTGCATTGCGTAAACCAGCAGCAGACGTCATTGACGCCAAGTGATGTTTTGTTAAAGGATATCAAAATAGACGAATTGGAAGAGCTTTTGGACCAAACGCGTGAATTAGGCGAAGTGGAAAATATATATCCGTTAACGCCGATGCAAAAAGGCATGCTGTTTCACAGCTTGTTTGACTCACATTCCGGCGCATATTTTCAGCAAACGATGTTTGAATTGCATGGAGATTTGGATATCGATTCATTTTCAAAAAGCTTGGATGATTTATCAAAGCGATATGAAATTTTCCGCACGAACTTTCTCAAAGGGAAAGATCAGCCGCTGCAAATCATTTTTAAAACGAAAAAGATCGGTTTCCAATTCATCGATTTGCGTGAGATGGATCAAGCGCGGCAAGATGACCGGATTTGTGCATATGCCAAAGAAGATAAGCTTCGGGGGTTCGACTTAGCGAAAGACGTGTTGATGCGCGTAATTGTGCTTCGTACGGATGATACGACATATCGCTTTATATGGAGTTTTCACCATATCTTGATGGACGGATGGTGCTTGCCGCTTATCACGAAAGAAATATTCGATCATTACTTTGCTTTGCTACAGCAAAAGCAGCCCGAACAAGCAGCGATTACACCATATAGCCAATATATTGAATGGCTAGATCGTCAAGATGCAGAAGAGGCCAAGCGTTATTGGGATCAATATTTGGAAGGTTATGAAGAACAAACCGTCCTTCTCAAGGACAGTCATCAAGCAGAAGATGAGCATTATTTTCCGGAGAAAGTGTCATGTGCCATCGACACCGATCTCACTTTGAAAATGAAGCAAACGGCCAGCAAGCATCATGTCACACTGAACACGCTGCTGCAAACGGCATGGGGGATTTTGCTACAGAAATATAATCGAAGCCGTGACGTTGTTTTTGGAAGTGTTGTGTCCGGAAGGCCTTCGGCGATTCCAAACGTGGAAACCATGATTGGCTTATTCATTAACACCATTCCTGTCCGAATCCAATGTGAAGCTGGGACCACTTTTGCTGAGCTCATGAAACGGACGCAGGAAAGGGCAGTAGCCTCTCAAACGTATGAGACCTATCCGTTATATGATATACAAGCTCTTACGACCCAAAAACAAAATTTAATTACACATTTAATGATATTTGAAAACTACCCTGTAGATCAGTACATGGAAAGTATCGGCCAACATAACGAATCGCCTATCGACATTTCAAACGTTAAAATGGAAGAACAAACTAACTACCATTTAAATGTAACTGTTATACCAGGTGATGTAATCAATATTAATTTTGAATATAACGCTAAGGTGTATGATCGCGAAAGCATGGAGCGGGTTCGCGGACACCTTTTGCAAATTTTGCATCAAGTCGTTGCAGATGCAGATATCCGGGTAGAACAATTGGAAATGTTGACAGAAGGTGAAAAAAGACAGCTTCTTCAGAACCTGAATGATACAGCCGCGCCATATCCGCAGTCAACGGTTTATCAATGGTTTGAAGCGCAGTCGCAGCAAATACCAGATCAAGCAGCTGTTATTGATGGGGACAAGCAGATTACTTACCGTCAGCTCAATGAGCGAGCAAACCGGCTGGCACGAACATTGAGAGCTAGGGGTGTGCAAGCGGACCAACCTGTAGCCACCATCAGCAGGAACAGTATCGAATTGGTGACTGGAATACTTGCCATTCTAAAAGCCGGGGGCGCCTACGTCCCAATAGATCCAGAATATCCGCAAGACCGAATCCAGTACATTCTGGAAGATTCAAAAGCCGGAATCATCTTGATGCCGCGAGATGTCCGACAGCAGATTACCTATGAAGGCGTCGTGATTTTATTGGATGAGGAAAGCTCCTATCACGAAGAAGCCTTTAACCTTGAACCGCTCAGCAATGCGAACCATTTGGCTTATGTGATCTACACGTCTGGTTCCACAGGCAAGCCTAAAGGCGTATTAATCGAGCACCGGGGATTGAGCAATTATATTTGGTGGGCGAAAGAGGTCTATGTGAAAAATGAAAAAACCAATTTCCCGTTATACTCGTCCATCTCTTTTGATTTAACAGTGACTTCTATTTTTACACCTTTGGTCACAGGCAATACGATTATTGTCTATGACGGGGAGGACAAAACTGCTTTGCTTTCATCGATTGTGCAGGACCAAAGGGTGGATATCATTAAATTGACCCCGGCTCATTTGCATGTATTGAAAGCAATGAACATTGCCAATAAGATAGCGATTCGAAAAATGATCGTAGGAGGAGAGAATCTCAGCACTCAGTTAGCCCAAAGCATTCATGAGCAATTCGACGGCCAAATTGAAATATGTAATGAGTACGGGCCGACGGAAACTGTTGTCGGATGCATGCTTTATCGTTACGATGCAGTCAAAGACAGGCGGGAATCGGTGCCAATCGGTACAGCTGCGGCAAACACGAGCATTTATGTGTTAGACGAGGACATGAAACCGGTGCCGATCGGCGTACCTGGAGAAATGTATATAAGCGGAGCCGGCGTTGCCAGAGGATATTTGAACCGGCCGGAATTAACAGCTGAGAAATTTGTTGAAAACCCGTTTGTAACCGGAGAAAGGATGTATAAGACCGGGGATTTGGCGAAGTGGCTCCCGGATGGGAACATTGAATACTTAGGTCGAATGGATGAGCAAGTCAAAATCAGAGGCTTTCGCATCGAATTAGGCGAGATTGAAACAGCGATGCTTCAAGCAGAAGAGATCAAAGAAGCCGTCGTCACAGCCAGAGAAGATGTACATGGATTGAAGCAGCTGTGTGGATATTACGTGAGCAGCCAACCCATAACGGTATCCCAGATTCGGGAGCAATTGTCTCAATCTCTGCCTGGCTATATGATTCCGGCATATTTTATCAAACTGGAGAAAATGCCTTTAACGCCTAATGGAAAAATAAACCAAAAAGAGCTGCCGACCCCTGATTTACAGCTGCAGGACAGAGTAGCATATAAGCCTCCACGCACTCAGGTGGAACAACTATTAGTTTCGACTTGGGAGTCAGTATTAGGCGCTGAAAAGATTGGCATTTTGGATAATTTCTTTGATCTTGGCGGGGATTCCATTAAATCGATTCAAGTGTCTTCCAGACTAAACCAACTAGGATACAAAATGGAAATCAAACACTTGTTTCAATATGCGACGATTGCAGAATTGAGTCCGCATATCGAGCAGAACGTGCGCATTCCCGATCAAGATGAAGTCAAAGGAAAGGTAAGCCTGACCCCAATCCAGCATTGGTTCTTTGAGCAAACAACGACAGATCCGCATTATTATAATCAAGCTGTCATGCTGTATGCGCCGCAAGGCTTTCAGGAATCGCCGCTTCGCCAAACGCTACAAAAGCTTGGAGAGCACCACGATGCGCTCCGCATGACGTTCCAAGCGACAGAACACGGATACGAGGCCTGGAATGCAGAGATCACTCAAAGCGAGCTATATCATCTTGACGTCATCAATCTAAAAACAGAAGCCGACCCAGGTCCGGCCATTGAAGCCAAGGCTAACCAGATACAGAGCAGCATGCAGTTAAGCAATGGGCCATTGATGAAAGCAGGATTGTTTCAATGTGCGGATGGGGATCATTTGCTCATTGCAATCCATCATTTAATTGTAGATGGGATTTCCTGGCGTATTTTAATGGAGGATATCGTTAGCGGCTACAAGCAAGCCGAGAACGGGCAAGACATTCAATTGCCGTACAAAACAGACTCTTTCCGGCTATGGGCTGAAAAGCTCTCGGCATATGCGCAAAGTGATGCCATAAAGCAAGAACAGGAGTATTGGGCACGGATTGAACAAACTGATGTGAAACCGTTGCCTAAAGATTTTCAGGAATCGCATGCTTTTTCAATAGACAGTGAGACAGTAACTGTGGAATGGACCAAAGAAGAGACGGAGCAATTATTAAAACAAGCCAATCGCGCTTATAACACTGAAATAAACGATCTTCTGTTAAGCTCCTTGGGACTTTCCATATCACATTGGTCAGGACTTGAACAGATTGCACTTCATTTAGAAGGACACGGAAGAGAACAAGTGATCCCAAATATGGATATCTCTCGCACGGTGGGCTGGTTTACAAGTCTGTTTCCGGTTGTGCTTCACATAGAACCAGGCAAAGAAATATCTCATTACATCAAGACGGCCAAAGAAGAGCTCCGCCAAATACCCCATAAAGGGATCGGCTATGGAGTACTAAGGTATTTAAGCGGCTCAACCACGCCACTCCCAGCGAAAATGACTCCAGAGATCAGTTTTAATTACCTGGGGCAGTTTGATCAAGATATTCAAAATCAAGCGGTTCAATTATCTTCCTACTCCTGCGGTTCAGACTCGAGCGGAAACCAAATCAGACCGTACGTATTGAACATAAACGGGATGATTGTCAATGATCGATTGATGGTGACGATTAGCTACAGCACCAAACAATACGCAAAAGAAACAATCGACCAGCTATCGGCCATTATTCAAAACAACCTTCGAACAGTCATTGAGCATTGTGTTCATAAAGAACAAACGGAACTGACACCAAGCGATATTTTGTTAAAAGGCATGGCCATTGACGAATTAGACCAGCTCCTGATTCAACTGCCGGATGCAGGTGAAATTGAGAATGTGTATCCGTTAACTCCGATGCAGAAGGGGATGCTGTTTCACAGCTTACTGGACGAGGATTCAAATTCTTATTTCGAACAAGCATCATTTGATTTACAGGGAGAATTAAAGATCGACAGGTTTGAAGCAAGCTTGGATCATTTATTTGCTAAATATGCCGTGCTGCGAACCCGTTTTTATAGCGGCTGGAATGATATCCCCTTACAAATTGTCTATAAGACACAAAGAATGAAAGTTCATTTTACAGATTTACGTGACATAGATGAGAATCAGCGTAAGGATGAAATCGCATCCTACCAAAGTGAGGATAAAGCGAAAGGATTTGACTTGGCTAGGGATCCATTGATGCGCATCGCGATTTTCCGTATCGAAGAGCGCAAGTATCATTTGATTTGGAGTTTCCATCATATTGTTATGGACGGCTGGTGCCTGCCTCTTATCACGAAGGAAGCATTTGAACACTATATCGGCTTGCAAGAGGGCAGGGAAACAGATCTTGCGTATACTGATCCTTACAGTAAATATATCGAATGGCTTGATCAGCAAGATCAAAATGCGGCCAAACGGTACTGGCGTGAGTATCTTGAGGGCTACAAAGGTGAAACCCGTATTCTTCACAAAAGACCGCAGCATGAACGAAAAGCGTATGCTTATGCCAATGAGATCTGCCGATTCAATCAAAAACAAACAAGACAATTGCAGCGGATCGCAAACCAGCATCATGTCACGTTAAATACGTTGATTCAAACGCTATGGGGAATTTTATTACAGAAATATAGTGGGACCGGAGATGTTGTCTTTGGCAGTGTCGTGTCGGGAAGGCCGGCAGAAATCTCTGGAGTGGAACAAATGATCGGCCTGTTCATTAATACAATTCCAGTTCGAATCTGCTGTGATGAGGGCAGCTCTTTCGTTGAAACGATGAAAATGGTTCAAGACAATGCACTGGCTTCCCAATCATACGATACCTATCCGTTATATGAAATTCAGGCACAAACGGAGCAAAAGCAAAACTTAATTGATCATATTCTGATCTTTGAAAACTATCCGATAGGACAACAGGTAGAGGAAGGCCATAATGCTGCAGAGCTAAACATTATGAATTTTCATATGGAAGAGCATTCACATTACGATTTTAATATGGTTGTCATTCCTGGCGAACAACTGAACGTTCATTTTGGCTATAACCAAAACGTATATGAACAATCAGAAGTGGAGCGGATTAGCGGGCATTTTGAACAGCTAATGCATCAAGTATTAGAGCATCCGAACATCAAAGTAGAAGAATTGGAGCTTTTGACTCAGCAAGAGAAGGAACAGCTGCTCAGCCGTTTTCAGGCTAGAGAAATGCAGTACTCACGCGAACAAACAATTCATGAGCGGTTCTCGAAACAAGCGTTCCGTACGCCAGATCGTACAGCAGTTGTATTCGAGGGAGAATCGTTAACCTATGGCGAACTGAACAAACGAGCCAATCAGCTTGCGCAAGCCTTGCGAGTCGAAGGAGTACAAGCGGGTCAACTCGTCGGCATTATGGCTGAACGTTCTCTGGAGATGATTATAGGGATCTTCGGGATTTTAAAAGCGGGCGGGGCTTATTTGCCAATAGACCCTGATTCCCCTGTAGAACGAATTCATTATATCGCAAGGGACTCAGGCATTAACATATTGCTTACACACGGCGAACTGCCTGAAAACCTCAACTTTTCCGGAACATGTATCAATATGAAAGAGGAACAAGCCTACCATGAAACAGATATCAATCTGGCAGTGCCATGCCAGTTCGATCAACTAGCCTATTGCATATACACTTCTGGCACGACAGGTACGCCGAAAGGCACGTTGATTGAACATCGCCAGGTAATTCATCTCATCGAAGGGCTGCGTAATGCGGTGTACTCCGCTTATGATGGGGTTTTGCATGTGGCCATGCTCGCTCCATATTATTTTGATGCTTCAGTCCAGCAAATATATGCTTCCTTGTTGTTAGGACATACCTTGTTTATCGTTCCTAAAGAGGCGGTGTCTGATGGCGAGGCCTTATGCCAATACTATCGACAGCATCGCATTGACGTAACCGACGGGACGCCCGCCCATTTGAAGCTGCTGGTAGCTGCAGATGATGGGGAAGGAGTACCGCTTCGTCATCTGTTAATTGGAGGAGAGGCACTTCCAAAAACGACGGTAACCAAGTTCATACACTTATTTGGCGCGGATAGAGCAGCACCTGCCATCACAAATGTATATGGACCAACCGAAACTTGTGTCGATGCGTCCCTGTTCAACATCGAAGTTTCTGCGGATGCTTGGACTCGCAGTCAAGTGCATATCCCTATAGGCAAGCCGCTGGGCAACAATCGCATGTACATACTCGATTCGCAGCAGAAATTGCAGCCAGTGGGCGTTCAAGGCGAGTTGTACATTGCTGGGGATGGCGTGGGACGAGGATATTTGAACTTGCCGGAATTAACGAACAAAAAATTCGTTAACGATCCGTTTGTTCCATCGGGTCGAATGTATAGAACTGGCGATCTGGCCCGTCTATTGCCGGACGGCAATATAGAATTTATTGAACGCGTCGATCATCAGGTGAAAATTCATGGTTTTAGGATTGAACTCGGTGAAATTGAATCAATAATGTTGAACATTCCTGAGATTCAAGAAGCCGTCGCTTCTGTCCTTGAAGATGCAGATGGCGAGCATTATATATGCGGTTACTATGTAGCGAATAAGCCATTCCCAACTAGTCAGCTTCGGGATCGTCTCACCCGGCATTTACCAGGATATATGATTCCGGCTTATTTTGTGCAAATGGATCAAATGCCATTAACGCCAAACGGAAAGCTGAATCGCAACTTATTACCAGAACCGGATGGAAAGCGATATGGGGATACGGAATATGTACCGCCGCGAAATTCGACAGAAATGAAGCTCACAAAGATTTGGCAGGATGTTCTCGGTTTAGAACAGGTGGGGATTCGAGATAACTTTTTTGATATCGGTGGACACTCCCTGCGAGCGACGACACTCATTGCAAAAATTCAAAAGCAATTGCATGTTCAAATTCCATTGCGAAACATATTCCAGTTCCCAACAATTGAACAGCTCGCACAGGCAATCATGACGATGGAGGAAACCGAATATGCTTCTATTCCTCTAATTGAAAAGAGGCCTTATTATCCAGTTTCTTCTGCACAAAAAAGACTTTATATTCTCAACCATTTGGAAGGCGGAGAGCTGAGCTACAACATGCTGGGCCTGATGACTGTCAAAGGCGAGCTGGATCGGGATAAGCTGCAGCAGGCCTTTGACAAATTGATTCATCGCCATGAATCTTTACGCACCGGCTTCAAAATGGTGGACGGAGAACCTGTTCAGTACGTCTTGGATCACGTTGAATTTGCAGTAGAGTCGTATTATGCCAAGGAAGATGAAATCGATCATTGTATCAGTCAATTTGTTCGTGCATTTCAACTGGAGGAGCCTCCGCTGCTTCGTGTCGGGCTGATTGAGCTTCAACCCAATCACGCAATACTGATGTTTGATATGCATCATATTATCTCGGACGGAACATCCATGAATGTACTGATCAAAGAATTTGTAAGAGCATATCAAGGAGCGGAATTACCGCCCCTGCGAATCCAATACAAAGACTACTCAGTATGGCAAACCGGAGAAGCGCGATTAGAACAAATCCAAAAGCAAGAAGACTATTGGTTGGAGCTGTACAGCGGCGATATCCCTGTCCTTCATTTGCCAACCGATTATATACGGCCTTCCACACGGGATTTTACCGGGGCGACGCTGCACTTTACGATTGATGAGAAAAAAAGCGAGGGATTAAAACAACTGGCACTCAAAACCGAATCCACTTTATATATGGTGCTTCTGGCGTCCTACACCTTATTGCTGTCCAAATACAGCGGCCAGGAAGACATTGTTGTGGGGAGTCCCATAGCAGGAAGACCGCATGCGGATTTGGATTCCATCATCGGGATGTTCGTCAACACACTGGCGATGCGAAATTATCCTGCCAAAGAGAAGACATTCTCTCAGTACCTCGCTGAAGTGAAGGAAAATGCATTAAAAGCTTATGAGCATCAAGATTATCCGTTTGAAGCGCTCGTCGACCAGCTGAACATCGCCAGGGATTTAAGCCGTAATCCGTTGTTCGACACGATGTTTGTGTTGCAAAACACAGAGCAAGAACAATTAGGGATGGATGGTTTGACGTTTAAACCTTATCCTAGCAAGCATACGATGGCTAAATTTGATTTAACCTTAACGGCTGTAGAAGAAGAGACACACATTCATTGCACAATGGAATACCTGACGACACTGTTCAAACCGGAAACGGTAGAACGCATGATGCGGCATTTTGTGCAGCTGATCGATGCGATCATCGAACATCCTGAGGCAAGGCTCGCTTCTTTGGAGATGATGAGATCGCGAGAAAAGAATGAAATTTGGAATCTTTTTAATGATACTGCAGTAATCGATGAACGTATGCCAACAACAATACATCAACAATTCGAGCAGCAGGCTGAGGATACTCCTGATCGTGTCGCCATTTTGTTTGAAAATCAAACCTGGACCTATCGTCAGTTGAATGAACGCTCCAACCAACTGGCGCGTGTGCTTCGGAATCAAGGCGTAGGTGCCGATCGGGTGGCTGCCATTCTCACGGAGCGCTCGGCAAATATGATGATCGGAATATTAGCGATATTAAAGGCCGGTGGGGCATTTCTTCCTATAGACCCGGAACTCCCTGATGAACGGCGTGCTTATTTAATGGAAGACAGCGGCGCCGATGTACTTGTCACTTGTGTAGAGCATACCGTTCCTCCTTCCTTCGAAGGATCTGTAGTTCTGCTTGACGATCCATTGGTATATCAGGGTGATGCAAGCAATCTTAACCTTTCCTATGCGGAAAATCATTTATTATATGTCATTTATACATCAGGTACTACCGGAAAACCTAAAGGGGTTCAATTAGAGCATAAAACCATGTTGAATTTACTCGCTTATGAGCGGGAATATACACAGCTGCGCTTTGACAGAGTGCTGCAATTTGCCGCAATGAGTTTCGATGTTTGCTATCAAGAGATTTTCTCCACGATCTTAAGCGGAGGGACACTCTATATTATCGACAACGAGGCAAAACGGGAGATTCGTGAGCTCAACGAATTTGTCAAGACACACAGGATACAAACGGCATTTCTCCCGACTGCGTTCCTCAAGCTCCTTGCATCGGAGAAACAATATTTTGAACCGTTTGCCGAATGTGTGGATCATATTATTACAGCAGGAGAGCAGCTTATTATGACGAATACGCTGCGTGAAATGATGATGCGCCACCAAGTTTCGCTGCATAATCATTACGGTCCATCAGAAACGCATGTCGTGACCATGTGTACAGTCGATCCGGAAATTCATCAGGAGATGCCGCCAATCGGTAAACCGATTTCGAATACAGAAATTTTAATCCTGAATGAAGCCGGGACGCTCCAGCCTATCGGTATCGTTGGTGAGCTTTGTATTGCGGGGATCAGCTTGGCAAGAGGTTACCATAACCGGGAATCCTTAACACACGAAAAATTTGTTCCGCATCCGTATGATGCAAATAAACGGATGTATAAAACTGGTGATCTTGCCCGCTATCTTCCTGATGGCAACATTGAATATGCGGGAAGGATGGACCATCAAGTCAAAATTCGCGGTTACCGTATCGAACTAAACGAGGTCGAGGCCGCTCTTCTCAACATTGAGCATGTACAGGAAGCAGTTGTTCTGGCCAGAGAAAACACAGAAGGGCAAAGCGATTTGTATGCTTATTTTGTAGCGGAGCAAGCACTGCCAATCAGTCAATTCAAAGAAAAGCTTGCTCAGCAAATACCTGGCTACATGATACCTTCATACCTCATGCAGCTGGAGCAAATGCCGTTAACATCAAATGGAAAGGTGAATCGCAGTGCATTACCGTTGCCCGCAGCAGGCATGCAAACCGGGATTGACCATGTTGCTCCAAGAACGAGACTGGAAGAGCAGTTAGTTCTCATCTGGAAAGAAGTATTGAAGTTAGAACAAGTAGGCGTGAAAGATAACTTTTTCGATCTCGGCGGGCATTCGTTACGGGGGATGACGCTCGTTGGCAAAATCCATAAGCAATTCAACAAAACGATTTCGTTAAGAGAAGTGTTTCAAGGGCCGACCATTGAGGAAATGGCAAAAGTCATCGCAAACTCGGAAACCTGCGGACCGGATTATATCCCTGCTGTAGAAGTGAAGGATGTTTATCCTGTATCTTCCGTACAAAAGATGGTTTACCTATCCACACAAATTGAAGGCGGAGAACTCAGTTACAACATGCCGGGGATTTTGACGCTGGAGGGAAGAATCGACATGGATCGTTTACAAACTGCGTTCCATAGACTGATTCAGCGTCATGAATCGCTGCGAACCGGATTTGAAATGATCCGCGGAGAACCGATGCAGATGGTCAAGCCGGAGGTGGAGTTCACTATCGAAAGGTACAAGGCAACGGCTGAGGAGGTTGAAGAGCTGTTCCGCACCTTCGTACGTCCATTCGATCTAAGTCAGGCCCCATTGCTTCGAGTTGGACTTATTGAATTGGAACAAGAAAAGCATATTTTCATGTTTGACATGCATCATATCGTTACAGACGGCGCTTCTATGAACATTTTTATCGAAGAACTGATTCAATTGTATGACGGTAAAGAATTAGCACCGCTCCGGATTCAATACAAGGACTTCACTGCATGGCAGCAGCAAGCAGAGCAGAAAGAACGAATTAAAAAGCAGGAAGACTATTGGCTGGATGTATTTCACGAGGCGCTTCCGTCATTTGAGTTGCCGAAAGATTTTGCCAGACCGCAAGTTCGAAGCTTTGAGGGGAAACGATACAACTTTGTTCTCAACGAGTCTGTTGTCCAAGGTGTTAAACAGCTGGAAGAATTGACGGGATCGACCACGTATATGATCTTGTTCGCAGCCTATACCATACTGCTGGCCAAATATAGCGGTCAAGAAGATATTGTTGTCGGTACACCTGTGGCGGGAAGAGTGCACGATGATTTACAACATATCATCGGGATGTTTGTGAATACATTAGCCATTCGCACGGCTCCGGCTGGAGAAAAGACCTTTAAAGATTATGTAACAGAAACTAAAGAAACAATGCTAAAAGCTTATGAAAATCAAGAGTATCCTTTTGAAGAATTGGTTGAGAAGCTTGGCGTGCAACGAGATTTAAGCCGTAATCCGCTATTCGATACGATGTTTGTTCTGCAAAATACAGAGCAAACGGATATTGAAATAGATTCTCTCGCCGTCAGACCTTATGAAGAAACACATGCAGTGGCAAAATTTGATTTGCAGCTGACCTTCGAGATGCACCAGCACGAGATTCAAGGCAGCTTTGACTACTGTACGAAGCTATTTAAAAAGAGAACCATCGCTACGCTGGCACAGGATTACGTGATGATCCTGTCAGCGGTTATACAAAACTCATCAATTCCATTAAAAGAGATTCAATTAAGCGAGAAAGTAAACAAAAAGGAACACTTTGCAAGCGTAATCGAATTAGATTTCTAAAAACAGTCGGTAGCCGCTGTCCCCATCATGTTGATCATGCGGGGACAGCCGTCAGCCGCCTTCGAAGCAAGAATTTAAATTTACTGGAGGGATTTAAATGTCAGAATTTAAACAACAGGAACTGTTCTGGAGCAACATGTTCGACGCGGAAGATCGTCTCATTGCATTCCCTTCGTTTCACATGTCGGACTCAGCATTAGAGCACGATGCATTAAACACCTCTAACAGCATTCACACTTCATTGAGATCCGATGTATCCCTGCGTATCATGACGATGGCGAATCAATCACCAATGGCTGTTTATTTGGTTCTCCTGGTTGGTATCAAGTGCCTTTTGCACAAATATACAGGGGAAGAGAGTATTATTGTTGGTGTTCCAACCTTCGAAGACGAAACCGATGAAGACCTTCGTTTGGATCAAATCATGTTGCTCAAACAAAACATAAATGAGAACAGTACGTTTAAATCCATATTTAATGAATTCAAACATACGCTGAACGATGCCATCTTACATCAGGATGTTCCTTTTGATAAAATGGTCGGTCCATTAAATTTAAACTACAATTCCAACCATTTGCCAATGATCCCTGCTATCGTATCATTAGATCAAATTCACCTCATCCATTTTAAAGAGACTGCTGCTTCAGATACATTATTTCAATTTGACATCAAGAATGATGCTATTCATTTAAAAGTAACTTACAACGAACAAGCTTATGATCGTCAGTATATGATGCAAGTAATCGAACATTTAAATCGCCTTTTTTCCATCATACTATTTCAACCCGACATCACCATTAGCCAGCTTAATATTTTGACTGACACGGAAATTAATACATTTAAAGACTATAATCAAACGGCGGCCGAGTATCCGCGAGAAAAAACGATTCATCAATTGTTTGAGGAACAAGCGAATCGTACGCCGGATCAAGTGGCTGTCGTGTACGAGGAAAACCAGCTGACGTACCAGGAACTGAATGAAAAGGCGAATCAGATCGCTCGAACGCTGCAATCCGAAGGTGTGCATCCGGATCAGCCAGTTGGAATTATGGCCGAACGCTCCCTGGAAATGATCGTAGGGCTCTTTGGGATTTTGAAAGCTGGTGGTGCGTATGTGCCGATTGATCCGACCTATCCTGAGGAACGGATTCGATACATATTGGAAGATTCAGATACAAAGTTGCTATTGGTGCAACATCATTTGCGGGAGAAAGTGCCTTTTACGGGGAAAGTGCTGGATATGGAAGATCCGCAAACCTTCAGCGAAGACGGTTCAAACTTGGAATCGATTTCCGGTCCGAATCAGTTGGCATATGTCATCTATACATCAGGATCAACAGGTAAGCCGAAAGGAGTTATGGTGGAGCACCGCTCAGTGATCAATCGACTGGTGTGGATGCAGGAAAATTACCCGCTGGATGAACGGGATGCTATTCTGCAAAAAACCGCGATCACTTTTGATGTATCGGTGTGGGAATTGTTCTGGTGGTCGATCGTAGGCTCTAAAGTGGTATTGTTACCAAACGGAGGAGAAAAAAACCCTGAGTTGATATTGGATACGATTGAACAAAAAGGTGTCAGCACATTGCATTTCGTACCAGCGATGCTGCATGCTTTTCTGGAATCAATGGAACAGACGCCCAGCGGCAAGCTAAAGCGAAAGCTGGCGTCGTTAAGATATGTGTTTGCAAGCGGCGAAGCCTTAACACCCAAACATGTGGACGGGTTTCAGCGCATTATAACACCGGTGAGCCATGCTCAAATCATCAACCTGTACGGACCGACTGAGGCAACGATCGATGTATCGTACTTTGAATGCGAGGCGGACAAAAGGTATAACTCGGTTCCAATAGGCAAGCCGATTTCAAACATTCAATTGTATATATTACAGGCCGGATATATGCAGCCAGTCGGTGTGGCAGGAGAACTGTGCATAGCGGGAGATGGACTTGCACGGGGCTATTTGAACCGTCCAGAGCTGACGGCGGAGAAATTTGTAAAAAACCCGTTTTCAGCGGGAGAGCGGATGTACCGGACGGGAGATTTAGCAAGGTGGCTGCCGGACGGAAATATCGAGTATTTGGGCCGAATCGACCACCAGGTGAAAATTCGGGGTTATCGGATTGAAACTGGCGAAGTCGAGGCCGCTTTATTCCATATCCCGTCCATTCAGGAATCCATCGTTCTAGCACAAGAAATCAACGAGGAAATATCCCTGTGCGCCTATTACACCGCAAACGATACTTTAACGGCTGGCGAGCTTCGGGAACATCTATCCAGACAGCTTCCTTCCTATATGATACCTGCTTATTTCATTCAGCTGAAAGCAATGCCGCTAACTTTGAATGGAAAAATAGATCGCCGGGCACTGCCTTCTCCGAGAGAGAATCTCACAGGCATGGACTATACAGCTCCGCGGACAGAACTGGAAAAAATACTAGCCGCAACGTGGGAGTCAGTATTAGGCTTAGAACGGGTCGGAGTTTCGGATCATTTCTTCGAATTAGGGGGGGACTCCATTAAGTCGATTCAAGTGTCCTCAAGATTATACCAAGCCGGGTATAAGTTTGAAATCAAACACTTGTTTAAATATCCAACGATCTCTGAACTTGTTCCCTATGTAGAGCCGGTTACCCGTGTTGCAGAGCAAGGAGAAATCAAAGGTCCGGCTTTGCTGACGCCTATTCAACATTGGTTTTTTGACCAGCGATACCCCGATCTGCACCACTATAATCAAGCGGTCATGCTTTATTGGAAAGAGGGATTAAATGTACCGATGCTTCGGGAAGTCATGAGAAAGATCGTCGAGCATCATGATGCTTTGCGCATGGTCTATGTTCCTGCAAAACATGGATACGAAGCTCGAAATCGGGAGATCGACGAAGGGGATCTATTCAGTCTTGAAGTGTTCTCATTACTCGAAGAAAACAATGTTGCCCAAACGATCGAAACATTATCCAATGAGATTCAGCAATCCATTCAATTAGCTGAAGGCCCGCTCATAAAACTGGGATTATTCCAGTGTCAGGATGGAGATCATTTGCTGATTGTGGCCCATCATTTGGTCATCGATGGCGTTTCATGGAGAATATTAATCGAAGATATAGCGGCTGCTTACGAGCAGCTGCTAAACGGAGAAGCGATCCAGCTTCCAAAGAAAACGGATTCCTACCTGTTATGGGCGGAACAGTTGAAACGTTATGCAGAAAGTCCGGAGTTTGAAATGAAAAATCAATACTGGTTCCAGCATGAACATATTCCATTACCTAAACTGCCAAAGGATAACGAGCAGGAAATCGGACTGGCCGAAGACCGGGAAACGATCATCGTCCAATGGACGGCAGAGGAAACCGAGCGGTTATTAAAAAACGCTCATCGAGCTTATACGACTGAAATGAACGATTTATTGCTGACCGGGCTGGGAATTGCTATTCATCGTTGGACTGGACACGAAGACATTCTCATTCATCTTGAAGGACATGGCAGAGAGTCTATAATTCCAGACCTCGATATTTCACGTACAGTAGGCTGGTTTACGAGTCAATACCCGGTATTCCTTCCCATCAAGGCAGATCATGATATCTCGCAGCGGATTAAAACCGTGAAAGAACATTTGCGTAAGATTCCCCAAAAAGGAATAGGTTACGGCATAATTAAGTATTTATCCGATCACCGAGAGGATCGGGAATTTACCGGACAACCGGAAATCAGTTTTAATTTTCTGGGACAATTTGATCAAGATTTACAAAATGGGAGTATCGAGGTATCACCTTACTCCAGCGGGAAAATAGCCAGCGACAAGCATCCCCTCACCTATGCCCTTGATATTAACGGCATGATTTCAAACGGACGATTGTCACTGGCAATCAGTTACTGTGGTAAACAATATCATAAAGAAACAATGGAAACATGCGCCGATCTGTTAAAAAGCAGTTTGCGACAAGTCATCGAACATTGTACTGCCCAGGATCAAGTTCAGCTGACACCAAGCGATATTTCGTTAAAAGAAATATCTATCGACGAACTAGATCAATTTGTGCAACAAGCTCAGCATCTTGGCGAAATTGAAAATATATATCCGTTAACCCCTATGCAGAAGGGAATGTTGTTCCATAGTTTAATTGATTCGGCTTCTGGTGCTTACTTTGAACAAGCGGCTTTTGATTTGAAAGGCCTCTTGGATATCGAGGCTTTTATGATGAGTTTGTCGCAGCTGGCCAAAAGATATGACATTCTTCGAACTCAATTTTATACCGAATGGAAAGAACAGCCCTTGCAAATTGTGCTCCGGCATAAGCCGATTGAAACTGTCGTTGAAGATATTCGCGATATGAATGTTGATCAACGCAGCGAGTTCATTGCGGCTTTTGCGAGAAAAGATAAGGAGCGGGGATTCAATCTTATCCGCGATGCTTTAATGCGCGTATCGATCCTGCGAACCGATGAAGAAAAAGCACGATTGATTTGGAGCTTCCATCATATTTTAATGGATGGCTGGTGCTTGCCGCTGATAACGAAAGAAGTGTTTGAAACCTATTATGCGATTATTGAACGTAGGCAACCGAAGCGTGATGCCGTGACGCCGTACAGACAATATATCGAATGGCTGGATGAACAAGATCACGAGCAAGCTGCAGTTTATTGGCGGGATTATTTGGACGATTATGAAGGGCAAACCGTTTTGTTGAAAGAACCATTTTCCGATCAGGCCAGAGGATATCAAAAACAAAAACTTGCGTGCCGTCTCGGAAAGCAGCTCACAGAGGAGATCAAAAGAGCCGCAAGCCAACATCATGTCACCGTTAATACATGGATGCAAACCGCATGGGGCTTGTTGCTGCAAAGATATAACGGTACTCAGGATGTCGTTTTCGGCACTGTCGTATCCGGCCGGCCGGCAGACATTCCGGGTATTGAATCAATGGTAGGCTTATTTATTAATACCATTCCCGTACGCGTTTGTGCTCAACCAGAGATGACAGTTGCACAAGTATTGAAAATGAACCAGGAGCATGCACTGGCATCTCAACCATACGATACATTTCCATTGTATGAAATTCAGGCTCAAACCGAACAAAAGCAGCAGTTGATCAATCATATTATGGTATTTGAGAATTACCCGGTCGAGAAACAAATGGAGCATATGAAGCGGGATCACGACGTCTTAGACATTAGTGATTTCCATTTGGAAGAACATACTCATTACGATTTTAATTTCATTGTGATGCCGGCTGAAGATATGGAAATGCATTTTGTATACAATGCCAATGTTTATGATCAAGCCACTGTTGAACGGATACAAGCGCATTTTATGGAAATCATCAAGCAAATGGTGAACGATACGGCGGTTCATGTTCAAGAACTCGATATACTTTCGGAAGATGAGCGTTCGCTCCTTATAGAAAAATTTAACGATACGGCGACCGAGTATCCAAAGGAAAAAACAATTTATCAATTGTTTGAGGAACAAGCGGCGCGAACGCCTGAGCAGATCGCCATTGTTTTTGAGGATCAGAAACTGACCTACCGCCAATTAAATGAACAAGCCAATCAATTGGCACGAACCTTAAGGGCCAAGGGAGTGAGGTCGGACCGAACCGCAGCTATCATCAGCGACCACAGCATCGAACTGGTTGTGGGAATTCTGGCCGTATTAAAAGCCGGCGGCGCCTACGTGCCTATTGATCCGGACTATCCAGAGCAGCGAATACAATATATATTAAACGACTCTAAAACAGAAATTGTCTTGACACAGAGCCATCTTCAGCAGCGATTGGCCCATGAAGGCACGATCGTTCTATTGGATGATGAAAATTCTTATCACAAGGAGCGCTCTAATCTTGAGCGGATCAGCAATATAAAAGATTTGGCGTATGTCATCTATACATCGGGCTCTACAGGAAAGCCTAAAGGGGTATTAATCGAGCATCAAGGCTTAACCAATTATATTTGGTGGGCTGACAGGGTGTATGTAAAAGGTGAGAAAACGACCTTCCCGCTATATTCATCCATTGCTTTCGACTTAACGGTAACATCTATTTTTACACCACTCATCAGCGGAAATGCCATAATTGTCTACGGAGATAAAGACAGGACGACTCTGCTTTCATCCATTATTGAGGATTCCAGGGTTGATATTATCAAGCTGACCCCGGCTCATTTGCAGTTATTGAAAGAAATGAACATCTCGCCTGAGTGCACGATCCGGAAAATGATTGTCGGAGGCGACAATTTAAGTACACGGCTGGCACAAAACATCAGCGAACAATTTCAAGATCAAATTGAAATCTTTAACGAATACGGGCCAACGGAAACTGTAGTCGGATGTATGATTTATCTCTACGATCCAAAGAAAGACAGACAGGAATCGGTGCCAATTGGTACGGCTGCGGCCAATATGAACATTTATCTGCTGGATACGGGTATGAAACCGGTGCCGATCGGCGTCCCCGGAGAAATGTATATTAGCGGAGCAGGAGTAGCCAGGGGATATTTGAACCGTCCTGACTTAACGGCTGAAAAATTTGTTGAACATCCGTTTGCCGCAGGTGAGAGAATGTACAAAACGGGCGATGCCGCCCGCTGGATGCCGGATGGGCATATGGAGTATTTGGGACGAATCGATCATCAGGTGAAAGTCCGAGGCTACCGTATTGAACTCGGCGAGGTCGAAGCGGCTTTATTGCTAGTGGAATCTGTTAAAGAAGCTGTCGTCATCGCGGTCGAAGAAGAGGGCTCCAACCAGTTGTGTGCTTATGTGACAGGAGACGAATCATTAAAAACGCTCCAACTCAAGCAGCAATTGCAGAACAAACTGCCCGCTTATATGATTCCTGCCTACTTTGTACAGATAGAGGAAATGCCTTTAACAGCTAATGGCAAAATCGATCGAGAAGCTTTGCCCGCTCCTGATGGAAATATGCTGGCCGGAACCGAATATGCTGCTCCCCGAACGTTGATTGAAAAGCAGCTGGCTGAAATATGGAAAGAAGTTTTGGCTCATTCTGAGCTGGGGATTAAAGATAACTTCTTTGACGTTGGCGGCCATTCACTCAAAGTATTACAATTAGTTGATCAAATTAACAAGGTTATGGGAATCAAATTGCATTATCACGTCGTTTACGAAGCCCCTACTATCGAAACTATGGCACACGCTATTCAAGCCGCGGCTTTACCGTCCAAGACGGAAAACGTATTCGTCAAGTTGAATCAAAACGGTTCGATCCCTGTATTTTGTTTTCCTCCATTAATTGGGTATGGGTTGGTTTATAATGAAATGGCGAACAGGCTTGATGGCGACTGCGTTGTCTATGCCGCTGATTTTACAGAAGACCCATCCTATAAGAAACCGATAATTGACCGGTTTGCAGAAAGCATGATAGACATTCAAGAACAAGGACCATTTGTTTTGCTTGGATATTCTTCAGGATCGAATTTGGCTTTTGAAGTGGCCAAAGCCTTGGAGCAGCGAGGACGCACCGTATCTGATGTGATTATGCTGGACTCTCAAATCACCACTTCGGTGACTCATTTATCTGAAAAGGAAGTAGAAGAGATCATCCATCTAAATCTGGATATTATTCCGGTTTATTATAGAGAATTATTAACCATTCCTTCGATAAAAGAAAAAATTAGAGGCTATCTTGCATATCATAATCAACTGATCAATTCCGGCACCATCAACGCCAACATTCATCACTTGTTATGCGACGATATGACCGAAAGAGGATGGACGCACTCAACCGCTCACAATTACAAGGAATATGAATTAAAGGGAGACCACGTTACAATATTTGACCCTCAATATATTGAAGAGAACATGAGTACGATTCGATCTATCATGAAATGCATTGAAGAGCAGCAACTTGGTGAGCTTGTACCTCATGAACAACTGTCATATATGAGTCGCACAAAATCTGATCGAACATAAGGTGCTGGTTGAAGAACGCTTTAACTTCACCCATAAAGTTTACCTGCTGAATGATGAAGCAGCGGATTAGCGGACAGGGGCCATTCTCTGTCCGTCTTTCTTTTTGTATTAAGAATGGATAGAAGACACTTGGGAATGATAACATCATCCTTTTTCTTGGAGGCTTATCATGGATCGTCTTTCTTTGCTTACTTTTATCATGTTGATTCTAGCCAGTTACAGGCTGACACATTTGATTGTATTCGACAAAATCACGGAATTTATCCGAAAACCTTTTATGAAAAAGAAAAGAATCGTTGATCAAAACGGGCATGTAGATGAAAAAAGCGTGCCGGCTTCTAACTTTGGATACATGCTCAATTGCTACTGGTGTGCCGGCGTTTGGTGTGCCATCTTGATTGGACTGGGCTATCTCTTTTTGCCTCGTATTGCAGTTCCAGTTATCTTTATTTTAGCCATCGCAGGAGCACAGGCGATTCTTGAAACAGCTGTCGGTGTCGGCGTAAAACTCATTGATGTATTAAAGAGCCTGCAAACCATGATAAATGATAAAAAGTCCTAAAGCAGCGGAACAAAATGCTTCAGGACTTTTTTCGTTTATCTGGTGATATAGACATAAATCCTGATTTCTTCAATCCGATTAAGCACCCTTTTACAGCCCGGGAATACCGTAATAGCGAATAGTGAAAGAGATGTAATGGGGGAGAAGAAACAGAATGAAGGTTTGTCAAAAGTCGATTGTCCGTTTCCTTGTCAGTTTGATCATCGGAACGTTTGTCATCTCCGTTCCATTTATGGCCAATGCGCAGCCTGACAGGGAACTGAGAGCCGTATGGATTGCTTCCGTATTAAACATTGATTGGCCGTCAAAAAAAGGTTTGCCGGTGGAAGAGCAAAAGCAAGAGTATATCAAACTGCTGGACGATGTACAAAAAATGGGGATGAATGCCGTTATTGTTCAGATTAAACCGACGGCAGATGCTTTTTATCCGTCCGCTTACGGACCTTGGTCTGAATACTTAACCGGTGTCCAAGGGAAAGACCCGGGCTATGATCCGCTTGCATTTATGATTGAAGAAACCCATAAACGAAATTTAGAATTTCACGCATGGTTTAATCCTTACCGGATTACCATGAATCATACGGACCTCAATAAATTGTCTAAGGATCACCCGGCAAGACAGCATCCAGACTGGGTTGCCGCTTATGGAAACCAGCTTTATTATCATCCGGGCATTTCTGAAGCGAGAGATTTTATCGTCAAAGGTATTGAAGAAGTGGTAAAACATTATGATATCGATGCCGTTCATATGGATGATTATTTTTACCCTTATAAAATAGCCGGACAGGAATTTCCTGATCACGCTCAGTATGAACAATACGGAAAAGGCACTTTTTCCAATATTGATGACTGGCGGCGGGATAACGTGAACCAGCTTGTCAAACAAATCAACCAAACAATTAAAACCGCAAAGCCATATGTCAAATTCGGTATCAGTCCCTTTGGAGTATGGAGAAACGCGGCAGATGACCCAACCGGATCGAATACCAAAGCAGGCGTCAGGAACTATGACGACCTTTATGCAGATACGAGACATTGGATCCAAGAAGGCGACATCGATTATATTGCCCCGCAAATCTATTGGAGCATCGGCTTCAACGCAGCAGCTTACGACGTACTGGCTGATTGGTGGAGCAATGAAGTCAAAAATAGGCCTGTACATTTATATATTGGCCAGGCAGCCTATAAAATCAATAACAACTTTGATCCACCATGGTCCGACCCCGAGGAGTATGTGAGACAAATCACCTTGAACCGTCAGCTTGAGCTTGTGAAAGGAAGCATGCATTTCAGCCTCAAAGACCTCAACAAAAATCCGTTTGGCATCAAAGACAGGCTCATCACCGAGCTTTACAGTAAGCCGGCACTGGTTCCGCAAATGCCTTGGCTTGACAGTACCGCCCCCAAAAAACCGAAGCTTACGAAAGTCACCGAGGATAAAAATGGCATTCTTCTTCACATTAAAGACCACCCATCAAATCAAAAAACGAAAGAAACAGCCTATTTTGCGATATACAGAGCCGAAGGGAAAAAGCACAAAACATTGCTGGCAGCTGCTAGAAAAACAAATGAGCAGCAAACCTTCCTAGATGAGACGGCAGACCCAAACAAGAAGTATACGTATTATGTCACTTCAGCAGACCGGCTTCATAACGAAAGCAAGGCCTCCAAACGAAAGACAAAGTAAGAAATGAGAAGGACGGCTTTCTAAGTCGTCTTTTTTCAATAAGTTTTTTTGAGAAACAGGATACTTATGATGAACCGATTGGCTGAAGAATACTGGGAGAAAGGCTTTGCTACTGAATCCGTCCGCATACTTGTCTCATTTTTATTTGAGAAAGTCAATGTAAATAGACGTCAAGCTGAAGTCATGCCAGCAAACGAGGCTTCAAAAAACGTCCTCTTAAAAATCAATACGCGGTGATCA
This sequence comes from uncultured Bacillus sp., assembly GCF_958411575.1. Taxonomy (NCBI): domain Bacteria; kingdom Bacillati; phylum Bacillota; class Bacilli; order Caryophanales; family Bacillaceae; genus Bacillus; species uncultured Bacillus sp. The sequence continues at coordinate 281,852 of NZ_CATYRA010000002.1, read as the reverse complement.
AGCTGGGCATATGGGGATCAGCGGTCGGTTTATTGATTAATACGGTTTCCCTTTGGAGCCATCCCATTATCTTTCCGACGCTATCAAAGGGACAGGCCATTGCGTTTGCCAGATGGATGGTATGCGCCTATCGCATGTATTTGCTTATCCCATTGATGTTTGCACGTCAAAAATGACTCAGTTTTAATTTTCAGACTTCTTTTGTCAGGGAATGATTACAGAACTCGCCTAATAGGATGTTACAAAGATGTGAAGGAGGAAATTAAGTGAATTTTGAGCTGACAAAAGAACAACAAATGGTTCGTGAAATGGTAAAGGATTTTGCGAAAAAAGAAATCGCTCCTCACGCTGAACATGTAGATCAAACGGGCGAGTTCCCGATACAAACATTTAAAAAAATGGGTGAACTCGGGCTGATGGGTATTCCATTTCCCGAAGAATACGGAGGATCAGGCGGCGATACGATTTCATATGCCTTAGCGGTTGAAGAAATCGGCAAAGCCTGCGGCAGTACTGGATTAAGCTACGCTGCAGCGGTCTCGCTCGGTGCAAGTCCTCTTTATTACTTTGGAACAGAAGAACAAAAACGGGCGCATTTGACTCCTCTTGCTTCAGGCAAAGCACTCGGATCATTCGGCCTGACGGAACCAAATGCCGGCTCAGATGCAGGAGGGACTCAAACGAAAGCCATTACAAATGGTGATAAGTATGTAATTAACGGTGAAAAGTGCTGGATCACGAATGCAAGTTACGCACGAACGGTAATTGTAACCGCAGTAACAGGCAAAAGCAAAGAAGGAAAAAACATCATCTCCGCTTTGATCGTGCCAACTGACACACCCGGACTTACGATTACGAGCCCGTACGATAAAATGGGTGTCCGCGGTTCAAATACAGCGGAAATTTTGCTTGAGGATGTGAGAGTGCCTGCGTGCAACTTACTCGGCGATCCAACAAAAGGGTTTAAACAGTTTCTATACACGCTGGACGGCGGACGAATCTCCATTGCTGCTCTTGCAGTCGGCATCGCCCAAGCGGCACTTGAAGCATCATTGGCATATGCGAAAGAACGAAAGCAGTTCGGACAGCCGATTTCTTCCTTTCAGGCCATCCAATTTAAGCTTGCTGACATGGCGATGGAAATTGACCTTGCACGGCAAATGGTGTTAAAAGCCGCTTGGCTGAAAGACCATAACCGCCCGTTCACAAAAGAAGCAGCATATGCCAAGCTGTTTGCATCTGAAATGGCGACAAGAGCTTGCAATCAAGCCATTCAAATCCATGGAGGTTCAGGCTACATGAAGGAATATGGGGTAGAACGGATGCTGCGGGACGCAAAATTAATGGAAATCGGGGAAGGCACATCTGAAATTCAACGTATCGTGATTGCCAGACAGCTATTGAAATGAAATGTAAACGCTTTCTAATTACTTAGAAAGGAGGAACAATTCATGGCTGAACTCATCCATTCCACAATCGGCAGACTGCTGGAACAAATCGCTGAAACCTATCCCGATCAAGAAGCGGTTGTTTATCCAGACAGAAAAATTCGCTATACGTACGCTCAATTTGACAGTCTGTGCCGTCGAACCGCTAAAGGACTCATGCGGATGGGGATTGGGAAAGGAGACCACGTAGCCATATGGGCTTCGAATATCCTCGAATGGCTTGCCGTTCAGTTCGCCACCGCCAAAATCGGAGCTGTGCTCGTGACCGTCAATACTAATTATCAAGCACACGAACTCGATTACTTGTTAAAGCAATCGGATGCTACCGCTCTTATTGTCATGGATTCATATCGGGGCACTTCTTACACAGACATTCTGAAGAGCCTCATTCCAGAGCTGCAAGAAACAGAACCTGGCCAGCTGAAATCAGAACGATACCCCTTTTTAAAAACGCTGATCTATATTGGCGATAAACGTTTTCCGGGTATGTATCATTGGGACGATACAGAGATACTGGCGAAAACAGTGTCGGATGCTGAGCTGGAAGCCAGAATGAACAGCCTTGAAAAAGACGATGTGATTAACATGCAATACACATCAGGAACGACAGGGTTTCCTAAAGGGGTAATGCTGACCCATTTTAATGTTATCAATAATGCTGCCAATATCGCTGAATGTATGGTATTAACCTCTCAAGACCGCATGTGCATCCCGGTTCCGTTTTTTCATTGCTTCGGATGCGTGCTTGGGGTTTTAGCGTGTGTGTCCGTCGGAGCAACCATGATACCTGTACAAGAATTTGATCCCGTGACCGTCCTTAAAACGGTAGAAAAAGAGAAATGCACAGCGCTCCACGGTGTGCCGACCATGTTTATCGCCGAGCTGCATCATCCGGATTTTAATGCATATGATCTATCGACCCTCCGAACAGGCATTATGGCTGGGTCTCCTTGTCCAAGTGAAGTGATGAAAGCTGTTATTGAAAAGATGGGCATGAAAGACATTACGATCGCCTATGGACAAACCGAAGCATCACCGGTCATTACGCAAACGAGGGCAAATGATTCCTTCTTAAGGAGAGTCGAAACAACCGGCCGCGCCCTGCCGCATGCAGAAGTGAAAATTGTAGAACCCGGGACATATCAAGAAGTTCAAAGAGGCGGGCAGGGAGAGCTTTGCACCCGCGGCTATCACGTTATGAAAGGCTATTATAAAGACGAAGAAGCGACCAGAAAAGCAATCAATCCCGATGGATGGCTGTTTACCGGAGATCTTGCTGTCATGGACGAAGACGGATACTGCCGCATCACCGGAAGATTAAAAGACATGCTCATTAGAGGCGGTGAGAACATTTACCCGCGGGAAATCGAAGAATTTTTATACCGGCACCCTGATATTTTAGATGTACAGGTCGTTGGTGTGCCTGACGCCAAATTCGGAGAGGAGGCCGCAGCCTGGATTAAACTGAAAGACGGAAAAACCGCTTCGCCTGAAGAACTTAAGGACTATTGCAAAGGGAAAATCGCCCGCCACAAAATTCCGCGTTATGTTATTTTTACAGACGAGTATCCGATGACGGCTTCAGGCAAAATTCAAAAATATAAACTGCGTGAAAAAACGATTGAAATGTTCAACTTATCATCATGTCAATGAGGTGAAGTCATGTTTACAAAAGTACTGATCGCCAATCGCGGAGAAATTGCAATGAGAATTATCCGAACATGCAGCCGTCTCGGCATCAAAACGGTCGCGGTTTATTCTGAAGCAGACAGAGACGCTCCCCATACAAAGGCGGCCACGGAGGCTTATTTGATCGGGGAATCAAGAGTCAGTGAAAGTTATTTAAATATAGAGAGAATCATAGAGACAGCGAAAAAAGCAAACGCCGATGCCATCCACCCGGGATACGGGTTATTATCAGAAAACAGCCGATTCGCTGAACGCTGCAAGCAAGAAAACATCGTGTTTATCGGCCCTGCACCCGATATCATCGCAAAGATGGGGAGCAAAATTGAAGCACGTAAAGCAATGGAAGCGGCAGGTGTCCCTGTAGTACCCGGTGTTTCCGAATCCCTCGGAGACATTCAGGAAGCTTGCCGCACTGCAAGTCAAATCGGCTATCCTGTCATGCTGAAAGCTTCAGCGGGCGGAGGCGGCATCGGTATGCAGCTTGTTCAAAACGAGGAAGCATTAAGAAAGGCGTACGAGGGGAACAAAAAGCGCGCAGCAGATTTTTTCGGTGACGGGTCGATGTATATAGAGAAAGTTATTGAACATGCCCGCCACATCGAAGTTCAGCTTTTAGCCGATCATTTCGGCCATACAATACACCTGTTTGAACGCGATTGCTCTGTTCAGAGGCGGCATCAAAAGGTCATTGAAGAAGCGCCGTCACCATTTTTAGACGATAAACTAAGAATGAAGATCGGGCAAACGGCCGTAAAAGCAGCGAAAGCGATCGGCTATACAAATGCAGGCACGATCGAATTTTTAGTTGACCCGAATCAAAACTTTTATTTCCTCGAAATGAATACGAGATTGCAAGTTGAACATCCCGTGACTGAAGAAATAACGGGCCTGGACTTAGTTGAGCAGCAGTTACGGATTGCTGCGGGCCATACACTCACATTCTCCCAGCAAGACATTAAACGAAACGGGCATGCGATAGAGGTCAGAATATACGCAGAAGATCCCAAGACCTTCTATCCGTCACCAGGTACGATCACTGCGTTTTCACTCCCTGACCAAAAAGGGGTCAGACACGAATGTGCGGTCGCAAAAGACAGCACCGTTACTCCTTTTTATGACCCGATGATCGCCAAGATGATCGTCAAAGGCCAAACCAGAGCGGATGCAATTGAAAAGCTGGAGTCAGCGCTCCGCGACTATCGGATAGAGGGAATCAAAACAAATCTTCCGCTTCTCATACAGGCTGCGGCATCAAAAGCATTTAAAGAAGGTAATGTCACGACTGACTTTTTGAAACAACACCTATAAAGGAGGCAGTTGTCATGACGGTTATTATACAAATGGCGGGCAACCTGTGGAAAGTGCACGTTAAAGCCGGCGACCACATTGAAAAAGGCCAGGAAGTTGCCATTTTGGAATCAATGAAAATGGAAATCCCGATCGTTGCGGACAGAAGCGGAACCGTAAAAGAAGTCAAAAAAAACGAAGGCGATTTTGTGAATGAAGGTGACGTGTTGCTCGAATTGAGCGATTCCACTCAATAATCTGGAGGAAGACCATGTCATATCCTAAAAAAGTGAAAATCAGAGAAGTCGGCCCGCGTGACGGCTTACAAAACGAGCCCGTATGGATACAAACAGAAGATAAAATTGCTTGGATCAACCAGCTATCCCGGACAGGGCTACCGTATATTGAAATCACATCCTTCGTTCATCCGAAATGGATTCCGGCGCTTCGAGATGCTATAGACGTGGCAAAAGGCATCGACCGTGCAAAAGGGGTAACGTACGCGGCACTTGTCCCGAATCAAAAGGGGCTGGAGAATGCGCTTGAAGGAGGCATTGACGAAGCTTGCGTATTTATGTCCGCCAGTGAGACGCACAACAGAAAAAACATCAACAAATCCACTACTGAAACCCTTCATATTCTCAAACAAGTAAACGATGACGCAAAAAAAGCAAACCTTTCAACAAGAGCCTACCTCTCAACCGTTTTCGGCTGTCCGTACGAGAAAGATGTCTCCATTGAACAAGTCATCCGCCTTTCTGAAGCTCTATTTGAATTCGGGATTTCTGAACTATCGCTTGGAGATACGATCGGAGCGGCAAATCCCGCCCAAGTGGAAACCGTGCTTGAAGCTCTTTTGGCACGATTCCCGGCCAATCAAATTGCCCTGCATTTTCATGATACGAGAGGAACGGCGCTGGCCAACATGGTCACAGCTCTCCAAATGGGCATCACTGTGTTCGACGGCTCGACAGGCGGACTTGGGGGCTGTCCATATGCTCCAGGTTCGTCCGGAAACGCTACAACTGAGGATATCGTATACATGCTTGAACAGATGGACATCAAAACAAATGTAAATCTTGATAAACTGCTATCCGCAGCCAAATGGATAGAAGAAAAAATGGGCAAACAGCTGCCAAGCCGAAATTTACAGGTATTTAAATCATCTTCATAAAAGAGAGGGCAAATACAATGGGAGAATCGATTCTTTTTACTGTCCAAAATGAACATATTGCGTTGATCACCTTAAACAGGCCTCAGGCGGCAAATGCTCTTTCAGCGGAAATGCTTCGAAACCTGCAATTGATTCTTCAGGAAATTGAATTCAACTCGAACATCCGCTGCGTCATCCTCACAGGTACCGGTGAAAAAGCGTTTTGCGCGGGGGCAGACCTGAAAGAACGGATAAAACTGAAAGAAGATCAGGTTCTGGAAAGTGTAACTCTCATTCAAAGAACGGCGGCTTTACTTGAAGCCTTGCCGCAGCCAGTCATAGCTGCGATAAACGGAATCGCATTAGGCGGCGGGCTTGAATTGGCATTGGCATGCGACCTTCGAATCGCAGCTGAATCAACTGTGCTGGGCCTTCCGGAAACAGGGTTAGCTATTATCCCAGGCGCTGGAGGGACCCAAAGGCTGCCCCGGCTGATTGGCAGAGGAAAAGCAAAAGAATTAATATATACAGGCAGCCGCGTCACCGCACACGAAGCAAAAGAAATTGGCCTTGTAGAGCATGTCACGGCTCCCTGTGACCTCATGCCAAAAGCAGAGGAACTGGCCGCAGCCATTTCTGCCAACGGGCCGATCGCTGTCCGCCAGGCTAAATTCGCAATCAATAAAGGGTTGGAGACAGATCTTGCTACAGGTCTGGCGATTGAACAAAAAGCATATGAACATACCATTCCGACAAAAGACAGGAGAGAAGGGCTTCAGGCGTTTCAAGAAAAAAGACGGGCCATATATAAGGGAATATAAAAGGGAGGCAATGCTCATGGATTATGAAAAGGAACGATCAGAACGGGCCGAACGGATCCGAAAAGGCGGGGCGGAAAAGTATCATCAGAGCAACCAAGAAAAAGGCAAGCTCTTTGTCAGAGAGCGGCTTGCTCGTTTGTTTGACGATGACATCGAACTCGAAGACGCTTTTTTTGCGGAATGTATGTCAGACGGGCTTCCCGCTGATGGAGTGGTGACGGCTATCGGCAAAATCGGCGGCCAAACCGTTTGCGTCATGGCTAATGATTCAACAGTAAAAGCAGGCTCATGGGGAGCAAAAACCGTAGAAAAAATCATCAGAATTCAAGAAACAGCCGAAAAATTAAACTGCCCGCTCATTTATTTAGTCGATTCGGCTGGCGCAAGAATCACCGACCAAATCAATGTATTTCCAGGGAGACGTGGTGCAGGAAGAATTTTTTACAATCAAGTCAAATTATCGGGACGCATTCCGCAAATCTGCCTGCTTTTCGGACCGTCTGCGGCAGGGGGCGCTTATATTCCGGCCTTCTGTGACATTGTCGTTATGGTAGAGGGTAACGCCTCCATGTATTTAGGCTCGCCGAGGATGGCGGAAATGGTCATTGGCGAAAAAGTATCTCTCGAAGAAATGGGTGGGGCCCGTATGCATTGCTCAATCTCCGGCTGCGGAGATATTCTTGCAGAAACTGAAGAAGAAGCCATACGTCTGGCACGGGCTTATTTATCGTATTTTCCGGCTAATTATCAAGAAAAAGCGCCTATGCAAGAGAAACGCCCGCCAAAACACTTCGATATCCCGCTTGCCGATATCATTCCGCAAAATCAAAATGCGCCTTTTGATATGCATGAGCTGATTGAGCGGGTTATTGATGAAGATTCATTTTTTGAAATCAAAGCTTTATTCGCACCGGAATTAATAACGGGCCTCGCACGAATTCACGGACAGCCTGTCGGCATTGTTGCTAATCAGCCAAAGATAAAAGGAGGCGTCTTATTCCACGATTCAGCAGACAAAGCGGCTAAATTTATTACCTTATGTGACGCGTTTCATATTCCATTGCTGTTCCTAGCGGATATCCCCGGCTTTATGATCGGCACAAAGGTAGAACAAGCGGGCATTATCAGACACGGCGCAAAAATGATTTCAGCGATGTCGGAAGCAACTGTTCCAAAGCTCTCTGTCATTGTCCGAAAAGCGTACGGAGCGGGGTTGTACGCAATGGCAGGGCCTGCATTTGAACCGGATTGCTGCTTAGCGCTCCCAACCGCCCAAATCGCCGTCATGGGCCCTGAAGCAGCTGTAAACGCCGTCTATGCTAAAAAAATCGCCGAGCTGCCCAAAGAAGAGAGGGCCTCATTTATCAGCAGCAAACGGGAGGAATACAAAGAGGACATCAATATCTACCGCCTGGCTTCAGAAATGATCATTGATGCCGTGATCCCAGCCAATTCGCTGCGTGATGAGCTGGCTAAACGGCTCAAGGCATACATGACAAAAGAAATGACATTTACCAATCGAAAGCATCCGGTTTATCCTGTATAAAAAAGCAAGGACTTAAGAGCGCAAAAAGCGCTCTTTTATATGTTTACAATAATAAAATTATGTAAACTAATCAACTTTGAATAAAACGCAATGTTTTTTAGAATAGTAAATAAAGGCTGCCGCACCTCTCGCGGCAATTGTCAGTTCATCATAAAAAGGGGCCTACATTATGTATCATTTATATTCACATAACGACTTGGACGGAGTAGGATGCGGAATCGTAGCAAAATTGGCATTCGGGAAAGATGTTGAGGTCCGGTATAACTCTGTCAACGGCTTAAACGCTCAAGTGCAGTACTTTTTAGAAAAAGTGAAAGAGAGCAACAGACAAGACGCATTATTCATCACCGATCTTGCCGTCAACGAAGAAAACGAAGAGAGATTAAATGAGTATGTTCATGCAGGCGGAAAAGTGAAGCTGATTGACCATCATAAAACAGCGCTTCATTTGAATGAGCATGAATGGGGATTTGTCCAAGTGGAATATGATGATGGAAGGCTCTCATCGGCCACATCGCTTTTATATGGCTATCTCGTTGAAAATGGATTTATGAAACCGACAAACGCCTTAGATCAATTCACAGAGCTCGTCCGCCAATATGATACATGGGAATGGGAACGGTATGATCAAAAACAAGCGAAGCGGCTTAATGATCTTTTCTTTCTGCTGTCAATCGATGAATTTGAAGAAAAAATGATTCAACGTCTTTCTGTGCATGATGATTTTTTCTTTGATGATTTTGAAGAGAAACTGCTTGATTTAGAAGATGCAAAAATCGAGCGCTACCTCCGCAGAAAAAAAAGGGAAATGGTGCAAACCTTTGTTCATGAACATTGTGTGGGCATTGTCCACGCAGAATCGTACCATTCAGAGCTTGGAAACAGACTAGGAAAAGAAAATCCCCACCTCGATTACATTGCGATTTTAAGCATGGGGTCAAAACGAGTCAGCCTGCGCACCATTCATGATTATATCGATGTGTCAGAAATCGCCGGTCGATACGGAGGCGGAGGGCATGCAAAGGCATCGGGATGTTCAATCACTGACGAAGTATATGAATTGTTTGTTGCTGAAGCATTCCGGATTGAACCTGTCCGTCCAGATGCTTTCCGTAATATCTATAACCTAAAGGGATCGGCGAACGGAGCATTATATGAAAATCGCGCACAAATGAGATTTTTTCTGTTTCCTTTAGACAACGAGTGGAATATCCAAATTAACGGAGAAACACAGGATGAAACATTCGCAGCTTTTGAAGAAGCAGAATGGTTCATTAAAAGAAATTATGCAGCATCGCTCGTGCGGGATGAAGTATTTGTCGCATTTTTAGCGGAGCATTTGAAGCTGGCAAACCAGCATCGCAGATAAAAAAATATGCATAGGGGAGAATCAATCATCCCTATGCATATCCGCTAGCTATCGTTTAAATATAGCTGCACGTTTTTTAATCACAAAATAAAGGGCGATAACGGCAATAGCCAGTATCATAATCGGCGTAGTATAAGTGCCCGCAATGCTCTCAACGTCATCCCACTGACATCCGAGCTGAATGCCTAAATAAACAAAGAGGATATAGACCACGGAATGATAGCAAGTACAGTCAGTACCACAAATTTGAGAAACGGCATTTTGGCAATGCCTGCGGGAATGGATATCGCATGTCTGACAACTGGTATAAAACGTGCCGAGAAGACAACACCTGTGCCGTACTTTTGAAACCAGTTTTCTGACATGTCAATATGATGCTTTTTAGTCAATAAGCACTTTCCCGCTGCAGGGGCAATAGCTTATTACTCATCCTCATAATAAGTGGAGGCGACCTATATTGCCAATATTTACATATAAATTTTGTTCTTATATGTTGAATAAAGAACGTTTGTTCTGTTAATATTAGGTCAACAAAGGAGTGAGTCGAATTGCTTAGAGATCGCGAAACTATTAAGTGGACGTCGCTAATGCTTCCTGAACATTTAACGCAGCTAAAACAAGATTTGATTGATGTATCAAAAATTGAAAAGCCATCCTTAGTTGAACAACAAATTGAAGAAATGAATATTCTCGTCTCTAAGGCACTTGAATTTAATAAAGAGTTGCAATTCAAGTTTTTTAACAATGGTTTTGTTGAAAATGTTGCCGGCAGAGTCCATTACATTAATTGTGAGCAACAAAAGCTACACGTTATTCAAATGAAAAAGCTATTTTTTAGTAATGAATGTGCAAAAAAACTGTCTATGTAAGAATTTTCGACACTTTTTTCATATTTTAAGTCTTATTTTCATTTAATTCAAATGGGGAGTTATTATAAATAGGCAATAGTTAGTCATTAAAACCGAATACGATGGAGGTATGTAACAATGAGTAAAACAGCAATTATTACAGGTGGAGCAAGTGGTCTTGGACTAGCAACGGCGAACAGATTGGCTCAGGAAGGAGTGAATATTTCTGTCGTAGACGTCAATGAAGAAGCAGGAGCTAAAGCTGTAGAACAATTAAAAGGGCAAGGTGTAGATGCCATTTTTGTGAAAGCAGATGTTTCCAAAGCGGCAGATGTTAAAAATTACGTAGATAAAACAGTCAAACACTTTGGCACAATTGATTATTTCTTTAATAATGCTGGAATTTCTGGTAGCGGAAAATTCTTTTTAGATACAGATATTGAAGAAATTGAGAAAATTGTAGAAATTAATTTATTTGGTGCATTATATGGCGTTCGTTATGTAGCAGAAGTAATGCTTAAAAATGGTGGAGGATCTATCGTCAACACTTCATCAAGTGCTGGTGTTATTGGACAAGATTCTGTTGTCACATATTCTGCTACTAAACATGCTATTGTTGGTATTACGAAAAGTATGGTGGCAGAATATGCGAAAAATGGTTTGCGTGTGAATGCTATCGCACCAGGTCCAACAGAAACACCAATGGTAAAAGAATTTTATGAAGCAAACCCTAAAATGAAAGAAAATGCAACTAGTGGTATTCCACAAAAACGTCTTGGAACACCAGAAGAAGTAGCAGAACTAGTTACATTCTTATTAACTTCTAAAGCTAACTATATCAATGGTGAAGTCATTCGTATCGATGGTGGCTTTACAAATACGAAATAAATAATAATGCTTTTGAATAAAGCAGAAGCTTTTATTACATCTGTCCCATACATGAAAGCTTTAATGCGTGAGGACATGATGATAACAGTATTTGATCAGGAGAAGTACCTTTATTATTCAACCAGCTCCGAGCTCAATTTTGGACATAAGCCTGGTGATCCATTGCCTTAGAGCTATTTGAATTATGCAATGGTAAACAAGCAGGGAACAACCGTTGTTCACGTAACAGCCGATGAGTTTGGTGTAGATAACGGTGAAATGATCGGTGCTATCAATGCTGCTGTTAGTACAAAGAAAAAAGAAATGCTAATTGAGATTATCTCTTCAGTGGAAGGGATCGCTAATGAATTACAAGGAAGTGTAGAAGAAATTGCGGAAAACGCAGAGAGTTTAAACGATAAATCTACACATATGCAAAATCAGACACAGCATACGGTTGAATATTCAACTAATATTCAAGATATTCTCTACAACGATCTAGAATGAGGTAATAACTTGCATCGTTCCGCCTAAATGTAACAGGTGTGCAGAAGCTACAATCAATAAATTAACACAGCCATTGTAATATAGCCGGTAATACCATTAACTGTAGAAAATAAAAATGTATCAACCATCATGTTGATGATTGATACATTTTTTTTGCATGTTAAAAAGGTTTTGTGATCATCAATAATATGATAATTAGAAGTAATATGTTTTCCACATATTCCGTACGTAATAATTTTTTTACGTAGTGATGATATTCATCAGGAACTGAATCAAGACTATTGTCAGCAAGCAATTCTTTAATCGGGGTGGAGTACGGAGGCGGAGGGCATGCAAAGGCATCGGGATGTTCAATCACTGACGAAGTATATGAATTGTTTGTTGCTGAAGCATTCCGGATTGAACCTGTCCGTCCAGATGCTTTCCGTAATATCTATAACCTAAAGGGATCGGCGAACGGAGCATTATATGAAAATCGCGCACAAAATGAAACAATGGTTCATTAAAAGAAATTATGCAGCATCGCTCGTGCGGGATGAAGTATTTGTCGCATTTTTAGCGGAGCATTTGAAGCTGGCAAACCAGCATCGCAGATAAAAAAATATGCATAGGGGAGAATCAATCATCCCTATGCATATCCGCTAGCTATCGTTTAAATATAGCTGCACGTTTTTTAATCACAAAATAAAGGGCGATAACGGCAATAGCCAGTATCATAATCGGCGTAGTATAAGTGCCCGCAATGCTCTCAACGTCATCCCACTGACATCCGAGCTGAATGCCTAAATAAACAAAGAGGATATAGACCACGGAATGATAGCAAGTACAGTCAGTACCACAAATTTGAGAAACGGCATTTTGGCAATGCCTGCGGGAATGGATATCGCATGTCTGACAACTGGTATAAAACGTGCCGAGAAGACAACACCTGTGCCGTACTTTTGAAACCAGTTTTCTGACATGTCAATATGATGCTTTTTAATCAATAAGTACTTCCCGTATTTGTCCAAAAACGGTCTGCCGCCATAGCGTCCGATCCAATAAATAAAGATCTGGGCAATGGTGCCCCCGATAACACCCGCAATGATTGCGCCAATAAATCCAATCGTGCCTTCCGATACCATATAGCCGCCATAGGCCAATACAATTTCACTCGGAATGATTTCAATCATCAAGCCAATCGCAATGCCCGCATATCCCATGTTCGTCAGCCATGTTAAAATTTCGCTTATCAAACTGCCCACATTCTTCACACCTGTCCTAATCTTTTTCTCTATTATATGACTGATTGACGAGCAAGATGGTTACAATTTTTTATCGCAGCATTTCTTTCGTTTCCCGTTTGATCACATCTTCTAAATAGGCTAAAAGCTGAGATCTCATTTCGGGTCTCATTAAGCCGATTTCAGTGCTCGCTTTAAAACAGCCCAGCTTATCGCCAATGTCATATCGATTTCCTTCCAGCAGCCGGGCATGGATAGGCTGCTTACGGCAAGCCTCACGAAGCGCATCTGTAAGCTGAATTTCGTTGCCCGCGCCTCTGCCAATGGACTTTAGAACGGGGAAGATCGATGAATTCAGCACATAACGTCCCATCACGGCGATTTCCGAAGGCGCTTCTTCAGGAGAAGGCTTTTCCACTAAATCTTTCACTTCAAATACATGTCCGTGAGAACCTGATGTATTGATAATACCATATTTGCTGACATCCTCAGGCAGAACGGACTGTACACCGACAACCTCTGTACCATATGCATTGTATACATCCATTAATTGCCGAAGAGCCGGTGTTTCAGACACCATAATATCATCGCCTAAAAGGACGGCAAACGGTTCATCGCCAATGAAATGCTCTGCGCACAAAACGGCATGCCCCAATCCAAGGGGCTCCTTCTGACGAATATAATGGATATTCGCAAGATTTGCAATGTCCTGCATCTCGTCTAAGAGATCTGTTTTTCCTTTTTCAATCAAATTCTGTTCAAGCTCAATGGAACGGTCAAAATGGTCTTCAATCGCTCGCTTATTTCGCCCTGTAATAATCAAAATATCTTCAATACCTGACTGAACCGCTTCCTCAATAATATATTGAATAGCAGGCTTATCAACGATAGGGAGCATTTCCTTAGGCTGAGCTTTCGTTGCAGGTAAAAAACGTGTTCCTAAACCTGCTGCAGGGATGACGGCTTTTCTGATTTTTTTCATTTCCTTCACTCCATTCAATTTTCTTACATCAACTCTGATTTTTTCAGCGGATCGCGGAAGACCCAGAGGCGATTCCCGATAAAATTAATGATCATACCGCCGACAGTTGCAATCAATTTGCTGATGAGAAGAGACAATCCGGCTGTTTGAAGACCGAATAACAGCAAAAACGTCATACCAGACGCTGCGAGATTAACGGCGATAAACCGAATCATTTCCTGTTTGTCGGCTTTTTTCTTCACTTCAAACGTCCAAATCCGATTCCAAATATAACTGTTGGCGATTCCGGCCGTATAAGAACAAACCTGTGCAATGAGATATGGCACATATACAGCGGTTAAAAGAAAAAATACACAAAAGTCAATAAGCGTGTTGCCAACGCCGACGGTACAAAAACGTATAAGCGTAGTCGTTTGTTTCTTCAGCATAACGGCATTCCATTTTCCCTCCAATCAAAGAAATTCAGTAGTGGCCGCGGAAGCCATCTTATGTACAAATCACTTTAAAGAATAGAGTTGAATAAACGATTACTAAAATATGAACAAACCATTAAAAAAGAAGGGGAGGACGATAATGAAAAACATCTGCTGTCTGTTTTTCATTTTTCTTAGTTTACATAATATATATTCTAGGAAGTAAATAAAATAAAAGATTTTCTGTCTCAATATAAAAGTATACTTAAGTTAGTGAGACAGAAAGTGAAATTTTACTGTTGAATGTCCAAATCAAAAAAATGGCGTTGTCAATCCATAATAAATTGCTTCTAAATCTTCCAGCGTCATATCGCCATATGCACATTTGATAACCGAGTCAGCAAATACATCGTAGTCATAATCTGTAGAAAAACCTTGCTGCAGCTGTTTTTCGTAAGCTTCGATCTGTTCTTTTTGATGTTGGATATCTTTTTCCTTACCCGGATAGTCCGGACCATTTATCGCATTATTCATTTCTTTGAATAGCATCATATACTGCTTCAATGTTTCATCCACAACCCAAACCTCCTTGTTTTGCTGTATAAGATGATGAAAACGGACATCATTGCTGATGTCCGCCAAAAGCTGAACTATTTGGGTTCTGTTCCCCAAATCAGTTTTCCGTGTTTATATAGTGTGATTTTTTTCGTTGTTTTAAACGTATTGGATTGGAAAAAAGAATAATCCTCGCCTTGTGCATAATTGCTCCAGTCATCATTGTGAAGACGAAGCTGAATATCCCTTGTGTTTGCTCCCGGTGACAGCGTTCCATTTTTAAACCCTAGTTCCAGATAGGTATCTGCACCCTGCTTAGGTTTATGTAACGTCACAAACTTGTGGGTCACATTGCCGCATCCAACCTGCGCGTAGTCACAGTCAAAGTTTTGATGTTTGTTTTTTGCGTTATACCAGTAACTGACAGTGATATCTTTTAAATCAACCCTGGTGTTGCCGTTATTTTTTATGTGAAGCTGCGGGCGGATTTGGTTTCCGTTCACACTTCCATCACCTGCTCTGTATTGCACAGAGATGCTGTTTTTCTGTGTGGGTTGATCTTGTGTTGGCGTTTCAAGGCTGTCCTTCATCGAATTTTTGGTGCTGAGAATGTTTTCTCTTACGAACGTTCCTGAAGCGGATAAATCTGATAACGGCCAGCCGCCTGTTTTAGATGCTCCAGGCTTCAAAGCTGAAGATGATTCCTGCTTATCAGAAAGATTCCAGTTTACCCAGCTGATGTTCTTGCTGTTGAGATAATTTAGCCATTCCCGTGACTGGTCAAGAAATACTCCGCCATTTCCGGAAGCGTCGCTTGTCCCCCACTCCGTCACAAAAATAGGTGCTCCTTTGCTGAGTGCATAGTTTGCTTTATCCCGTAAAAACTGGCCATGTGTGCCGGCATAAAAATGAAGCGCGTACATGACATTTGCATCCTTTAGCTGATCATCGGCAGCATCATTCACATCCTGGCTCCATGTACCGGTACCGACAATGATGATGTTGTCGGGATCGTTTTTGCGGATAACGGGAATCACTTCTTCCGCATACGGTTTAATATCACGCTTCCAGTTCACATCGCCGTTTGGTTCGTTCGCAATTTCATAAATGACGTTTGGCGTGCTTCCGTAAAGGCTTGACATTTCCTTGAAGAATTCTTTTGCCTTCTCTTTATTTTGGTTTGGATTGCCGTCATTTAAGATATGCCAGTCAATAATGACATATATCCCAAGCTCTTTTGCCGCTTCAACCGCTTCTTTTACTTTGTTTTTCACAGAAGGATTATCAATATAACCGCCGTCTGCCGTATACATCGCCGCTCGGAAAACCGTAATGCCCCAATCGTCTCTCAACCATTTTAGGGTGTCTTTATTGACAAAATCACCATACCATTGCAATCCGTGTGAACTGATTCCCTTCAGCTGCACCGCTTTGCCGTCTTGATTGATTAGCTGTGTACCTTTTATGCTAAGTTGCCCATTTATGGATACTGGCGTTTTTTCCCCTACTGCAGATGCTTGTGGAGCAGGCATACCGCCGATTGCTAGTAATGCAATGAATAAACATACGATAAAGTTAGAGACTGAACGTTTCATATAGAATATTCTTTCCTCCTTTAAATCATTATGTGAAAAATATGCTTAGCAACTCACCGCTCTCCTCCCTTTCACTTTTGTAGCACGGACTCATTGTAAAAAATCTTTCTCATGATTGTCTATCAACCTAATTTCTTGTTTTTAGGCGGTTTAAAAGCCTGCCAATTTGCTCTTTTTGTCTTGTTTCAGATACTGCTGATACATGTAGACCACATATAAAAGTGTTTAACCCGGACTTTACACGTTACTTTTTTATGAAATCAAAACATTCCGCTTCTTTTCGCCAAATAAAAAGGCTGCATTCATTTTGCTTTAAATACAGGATCAAGTCCTTGTTTACGCTGTTTCGCGTAATCTTTATACACTTTGTAAGCAACGTTCGACAGCAGTGTAATAACAATTAAGTTAATCAGCGCCATGATACCCATAAAGAGGTCCGCCATGTCCCACACAATCTGGAACCCTGCTACACATCCAAAGACAACCATAGCAATAACCGCGAGACGGTAAATATTCAGCCATGTTTTGCTTGTTTTAATAAATTCAATGTTTGTCTCACCATAATAATAGTTTCCGACAACTGAACTAAAGGCAAACAAGAACATTGCGATTGCTATGAAACCAGGCGCCCAGCCTCCAATATGGTGGCTCAGAGCAGCCTGTGTAACCTGGATGCCGTCACCTTTTGGTGTTACACTGTATAGTAAGATGATAAACGCTGTAGACGTACATACGATAAATGTATCGAAAAACACGCCTAATGTTTGAATAAAGCCCTGCTTTGCCGGATGCGAAACATGAGCTGTCGCAGCAGCGTTAGGCGCGCTACCCATTCCCGCTTCGTTAGAGAAAAGCCCGCGCTGTGCACCGATGACGATGATCGCTCCCAGTCCTCCGCCAACAACTTGTTCAAATCCCAAAGCATTTTTGACAATTGTCGCAATAACGCTTGGGAATGCAGAAATATTGGTGAATACAACAAATAGGGCAATGAGAATATAAAGACCCGCCATCACCGGAACAATCAATTGTGTCACTGCGACTACACGTTTTAAACCGCCGAAAATAATAAAAGCCGTTAAAGCAGCAAGAACAATAGCCACAACTGTTTTGTTCACATGAAATGCGCCTTCTAACGCTCCCGCAATTGTATTGGATTGAACAGCGTTAAAGATTAAACCGAATGATACAGTAATTAAGACAGCGAATATGATGCCGAGCCATCTAACTCCAAGACCTTTTTGAATATAGTAGGCCGGTCCGCCGCGGAAATCGTTTCCGTCCTTCACTTTATAAAGCTGTGCTAACGTACTCTCAACAAAGCTTGAAGCCATACCTACAGCAGCTACAACCCACATCCAAAATACAGCGCCTGGTCCGCCTGTCGCAATTGCTAAGGCAACACCAGTCAAATTCCCTGTACCGACCCGGGATGCAGCAGAAATAAAGAACGCCTGCATAGATGAAACACCTTTATTTCCTTCAGGCTTCTCACCTACTATTCTGAACATTTCAATAAAATAACGGAATTGGATAAAACCAAAACGAAGTGTAAAAAATAGTCCAAGTCCTATTAAAATATAAAATAAATATTTCCAGATAAAATCACTTGGAATATTGATCAAACTGTTGAAAAAAGACTCCATATTGACCTCCCGTTTTCATCAATTCATTGTGAATTCATATTTGATGTTAGATTTTTTAACATAACGAGTTTTATTATATCACAATATGTCGAATTAGGAAGTTTTTTCGTGAAGATTATTGTCCTAGGCTGATGTTTCACGCCTTCGGGTCCCCCTCTCTATTATCTTCCTATGAATAAAAATATGTCTTATAAGCAAGAGTTCTCTTTTTAAAAGTAAGAAATTCTTTCCTGCCATCTTCCGTTTTCTTTGATTGATAAATAAACTCATAAATCCGAAACAACCAACATATCTTTTAAAATGTGTTTTTATTCACATCTTAGACCGGGTATACATACACTAATAAAAGAAATTTCCCTTTCAAAAATAAGTAAAAAGATATATACTTAACAAAGTGAAATTTATTTTTAAATTTAATAAATCAGGTTTACTTTTAGGGTGGATTAGGGTATTATTATAAAAATATTCAGTAATATTAAAGGAGGGGGAGATCATTTGAAAAAAGTAACGATACTTAAAGCGTCCATCTTATTTTTGGCGATTGCCAGTTTTCATTTGTTCTCCATTCCCCACGCCTTTGATATCGGCCATCATTATAAAGCCGTAGCCGACCAGCAGGAAATGCATGAGTTGAAAGCCGGCCAAAATGCAGATGATGAGAAGAAATCCATCACAGGGGCATTTGCGCTGACTGCTCTATGGGCAATGGCTGTTCTGCTTCTGACCGCTGAAAGCAAAAGTACGGGATACTCCCGCAGGCGCCAACGGAAAAAAAGCTTTATCCTAGCCAAATTTTATCAATCGTCTTATTTCGGCAAACTTCATGTTCAACATCACCCGATTATATAACGAAAATATGAGGAGGCTGTTAAACATGTTGTTTATCTTAAGAATGGTGATTTTAGGCTTATTTTCTTTCACAGCGCTGAATTTATTTGTATGGCAAGGAATCGAATTTGTTCATGCCTTTACAGATCTTTTCACCACCCATGAAAGCTAATTGAAAAACAAACGAAACCCGCTCATATGACGTGAGCGGGTTTTTTATTATTGTTCTGTATGAAGGCGCCAGACAGCTGTAACCTTGCCTGATTCCTCTTCATCAATAAAGAAAGAGCCATTGCTGTATCTGTCGTTTGTCCGCAAGTCTTTTGCCTGCAGTTCTTTTCTTTCGCCTTTTTCCGTTTCCACCATAAGTCGCTGTTCAAGACCGCAAGCGAACAGTGCTACGACCCGGTGAGGATTCCTCTTCAGCTCCCTAAGCATAACAACACCGCGTTTTGCACGGGATGTTTTTTCAAACTCGGAAAGACTCATGCGTTTCACCGCTCCCCGCTGTGTGAACAATACAATTGAATCAGATTCTTGAAGGATTTCCCCGGAGACAACAAAGTCATCTTCTTTTAAGTTAATCCCTTTGACACCAGCGGCACGCGCGCCAACTACATTTACTTCGTCTTCTCCAAACCATAAGCCATACCCTAGGTGAGTGGCCATAAAAATCTGGCTTTCCCCATTTGTTACATGTACATCAATCAGTTCGTCTTCACCCTTCAGATTTAAGGCCACAAGCGCTTTAGAATAACGCTGTGCTTTATAATGGGTGAGTTCTGTCTTTTTCACCATTCCGTTTTTCGTGAAGAATAATAGATACGCCGACGGATCAAATTCTTTTATCGGTATGGCCTTTACAATCGTTTCATCACGGTCAATGGTGATTATATTTGATAAATGCTGGCCCATGTCCTTCCATCTAATATCAGGCAGCTGGTGAACCGGACAATAGATGTAGCTTCCTTTGTTCGTAAAGAGCAGCAGCACATCCGTCGTATTCATTTCAAACTGATGGAGCATCCTGTCCGTATCTTTCATTCCGAAATCCTGGCCGTTGGAAGCGGCAAATGAACGCTGGCTCGTCCGTTTTAGGTAGCCATCCTTCGTAACGGTCACATATACATCCTCAGACGCAACCATGACTTCAAGGTTAATCTTAATTTCCTCAATTTTTTCTTCAATCACGGAGCGTCTCTTGTCTGCATATTTCTTTTTCAGTGCTTTTAAGCTGTTTGTGATCACTTTTAACAGCTTTTTATCATTGCTCAGAATGGATTCGAGCTCTTCAATTTTTTTGCCGAGCTCTTCTGCTTCTTCTTTCAGTGCTGTGATATCTGTATTGGTTAAACGATATAGCTGCAATGACACGATGGCTTCAGCCTGAGGCTCTGTAAATTCATATTTCGCTATTAAGTTATTTTTAGCGTCACGTTTATCGCTTGAAGAACGAATTGTTGCAATGACTTCATCCAGAATGGATAAAGCTTTCATGAGTCCTTCTACGATGTGATGTCTATCTTTTGCTTTTTGAAGCTCATAAACGGACCGGTTTGTGACGACTTCCTTTTGGTGGCCGATATATGCATCCAAAATAGACGGCAGGCTCATCAACATCGGACGGCGATTATGAATAGCCACCATGTTAAAGTTATAGGTGATCTGCAAATCAGTATTTTTATATAAGAAATTCAAAATGCCTTTGGCATCCGCTTCTTTTTTCAGTTCAATGACCACTCTCAGCCCAGTTCGATCCGTTTCATCGCGAACCTCTGAGATACCTTCAACCTTTTTATCAATGCGGTACTCGTCCATTTTTTTCACAAGGTTTGCTTTATTTACTTCAAATGGAATTTCCGTAATGACAATTTGTTCACGTCCGCCTCTGATTGTTTCAATTTCAGCTTTTCCGCGGATAATGATTTTTCCTTTTCCAGTTTCGTAAGCTTTTTTTATGCCGTCAACGCCTTGAATAATACCGCCTGTCGGAAAATCAGGCCCTTTAATGACTTCCATGAGTTCATCAACAGAGCAAGATGGCATTTGAATGCGCTTGATAACAGCATCAATGACTTCTCCCAGATGATGAGGGGGAATGTCGGTCGCGTATCCTGCTGATATCCCGGTAGATCCGTTGACCAATAGGTTAGGAAACATCGCCGGGAGTACGACAGGCTCCTTGCTTGTATCATCGAAGTTGGGTACAAATTCAACTGTATTTTTGTCAATATCCCGAAGAAGCTCAGAAGCGATCGGAGATAACCTCGCTTCTGTATAACGCATGGCTGCCGGGGGGTCTCCGTCGATGCTCCCGTTGTTCCCATGCATTTCAATTAACACATTTCGCACTTTCCAATCCTGGCTCATCCGCACCATTGCTTCATAAACCGAACTGTCACCGTGCGGATGATAGTTACCGATGACGTTACCGACCGTTTTGGCCGCTTTTCTGAAGTTTTTATCGAACGTGTTTCCATCTGTATGCATCGCATACAAAATTCTGCGCTGTACCGGCTTTAAGCCGTCTCTTGCATCAGGAAGCGCCCTGTCTTGAATAATATATTTACTATAGCGTCCAAAACGGTCGCCGATCACCTCTTCTAATGGTAAATCATGAAATAATTCTGGCTGTGACAACATTAAACCTCCTCAGCGACCGATAAGTTTTCATTTTCTAAAATATTGCTTTCTTCATCTAAGCCGAAAGCGACGTTTTTCTCAATCCACTTTCTGCGCGGCTCTACTTTGTCTCCCATTAACGTGGTGACACGTCTCTCTACACGTGCCGCATCGTCGATTTTGACTCTTACAAGCGTACGGGACTCCGGATTCATCGTCGTTTCCCACAGCTGATCTGCGTTCATCTCTCCAAGACCCTTATATCGCTGAATGGTATAACCTTTGCCGACTTTTTTCAGCACATCATCCATCTCTTCATCAGACCATGCGTATTCAATGATTTCCTTTTTTCCGCTACCTTTGCTGACCTTATATAAAGGTGGCAGTGCAATGAACACTTTGCCATGTTCAATCAGCGGCTTCATATAGCGATAGAAAAAGGTAAGAAGCAGCACTTGAATATGAGCGCCGTCCGTGTCTGCATCAGTCATAATGATGATTTTGTCGTAGTTGATGTCATCGATTGAGAAATCCGCTCCGACTCCCCCGCCGATCGCATGAATAATCGTATTGATCTCTTCATTTTTAAAGATATCAGCAAGCTTAGCTTTTTCCGTATTAATGACTTTACCGCGTAAAGGCAGAACCGCTTGGAATCTGCGGTCTCTTCCCTGCTTTGCTGACCCTCCTGCCGAATCACCCTCAACAAGATACAATTCATTTTTTGCCGGATTTCTCGAACCTGCAGGCGTCAGCTTCCCGCTTAATGTCGCTTCTGATTTTTTTCGTTTTTTGCCGCTTCTTGCTTCTTCGCGGGCTTTGCGTGCCGCTTCGCGTGCCTGGCTCGCTTTGATTGCTTTTTTGACAAGAAGCGTTGCAGTATCCCGGTTTTCCTCTAAAAAGTAAGCAAGCTGCTCTGAAACAACCGCATCAACTGCTGATCTCGCTTCACTAGTACCAAGCTTTCCTTTTGTTTGTCCTTCAAATTGAAGAAGCTCCTCAGGAATCCGAACAGAAATAATGGCTGAAAGCCCTTCCCTTATATCAGTGCCTTCCAGGTTTTTATCCTTTTCTTTCAGCAAAGCCACTTTTCGCGCATATTCATTAAAAGCACGTGTCATCGCTGTTTTTGCACCTGACTCATGAGTCCCGCCGTCTTTTGTTCTGACGTTGTTAACAAACGATAAAATGTTTTCAGAATAGCCGTCGTTAAACTGGAACGCAAAGTCCACTTCTATTGAATGATGCTCCCCCTCAAATGAGACCACTTCAGACAAGGCGTCTTTTTCCTCATTTAAGTAAGCGACAAACGCTTCTATGCCGTTCTCATAATAAAAGATTTCTTGCTGGTCATTACGCTCGTCAATCAGCTCAATTTTTAATCCTTTTAACAAAAACGCAGATTCTCTTAAGCGTTCAGAAAGCGTTTCAAAATTATAAGTCGTTGTGCTGAACATCGTTGGATCTGGCTTAAAGTGCGTTAGCGTTCCTGTCTTTTTTGTTTTGCCGATCTTTTCGAGAGATGTAACTGGTTTTCCTCCGTTTTCAAAACGCTGTTGATAGACGAAACCGTCCCGCTCAATGGTAACCGTCAGCCATTCAGATAAAGCATTCACAACTGATGCACCAACTCCGTGTAGCCCTCCGCTGGTCTTATAGCCGCCTTGACCAAACTTTCCTCCGGCATGAAGCACCGTTAGAATCACTTCAGGGGTTGGTTTGCCGAGCTTATGCATTCCGGTTGGCATGCCGCGGCCTCTATCCTGTACAGATATACTGTTGTCTTTATGTATTTTGACGATTATGTGATCTCCATAGCCGGCAAGCACCTCGTCGACAGAGTTATCTACAATTTCATAAACCAAGTGGTGCAAGCCCCGTGCATCAGTAGAGCCAATATACATACCCGGCCTTTTCCTGACGGCCTCAAGGCCTTCGAGCACCTGTATGGCATCTTCGTTGTAATCAAATTGCTGTTTTCTAGCCAAACGTACAAACCCCTTTCAAAAACTAACATTGTCTTTCTCTTTTTCAGTGTTACACCATCAATTGTATAAAGTATTTGTTATAAACCTCGCCTCGAGCCGGTACTGCCTTGGACTCCTCATTATAACCAATATGTTTGCAATCGCAACATAGAGCTAACGAATCAGTTCGCAAAACATCGGATAGTGCTGTTTTTACACTATGAGAACGTATGTTTGTTTATTATATATAAAGCAGCAGACCTTCGCAAATCGAACGGCCGAAACCCAGCTAGACAAGGTATTCAAAAAAAGCTGTTCAAGCTTTATTGTATCTGTTTCACCGTAATACGCAAACAATATCTTAAAATTAAAAAGCAAAAATCCTTGAATTCACAAGGATTTTTGCAGTTCTGCACCTATTTTGTTACAGCGTGCGCCACTTTTATGCACAGATCCATGATAACCGTTCTGTCTTTTTGCTTTAGCATCTGGTAAGCTTCTTCGTTTACCAGCCCTTGCTGTGCCCAAAATACTGGAGCGTCTGTCTTCAAAAACTCTTCCGCCACGCCCGGCAGCTGTTCTGAGCGCCGGAATACATTGACGATGTCAATCGGACCCTCAATCTCTTGTAAAGATGAAACGGCTTTGACACCAAGTGCCTCATCAATTGTAGGATTGACGGGAATGATTTCATAGCCCGCATCCTGCATCGCTTTGGAAACCATATGCGACGTTCTATCCGGCCGGTCTGAAAGCCCCACTACCGCGATTCGCTTGCTATGATCAAGAATCTCTTTAATTTCCGCTTTGGAAGGGTTTTGCATGATGTACCACTCCTTTTTCATCTATTTTACACGATCAAAATGTAAGAAATCAAAATATGATGCATGTTTGATTGGATTTGTAAGCAAACTTTACAAAAAACTTATCATCAGATTATGATATCTCATGTTAAAATAGAAAGAAGGGATTTTGAAAAAGGAGAAATGTAGATGTTAATTGCTTTATTGATTATTTTGGCCTACTTGATAGGCAGCATTCCATCTGGCTTAATTGTGGGCAAACTTGCCAAAGGAATTGATATTCGGGAGCACGGAAGTGGCAACTTAGGGGCTACCAATGCATTCCGTACGTTGGGCGTAAAAGCTGGTTCGATCGTGATAGCCGGAGATATTTTGAAAGGGACGCTGGCAACTGCATTGCCTTTTCTCATGCATGTTGATATTCACCCGCTTCTAGCAGGAGTCTTTGCAGTTTTAGGCCATGTGTTTCCCGTCTTCGCTAAATTTAAAGGCGGCAAAGCCGTGGCAACGTCCGGGGGCGTTTTGCTATTTTACGCACCTTTGTTATTTATCACGATGGTCGCGGTATTTTTCATCTTTTTATACTTGACTAAATTTGTTTCTCTGTCATCGATGTTAACAGGGATCTATACTGTTATATATAGTCTCTTTGTCCATGATAAGTATTTATTGATTGTCGTTACCCTGCTCACTATTTTTGTGATATACAGACACCGGGCGAACATTAAACGAATTATCAATAAAACAGAACCTAAAGTGAAATGGTTATAAACCTTCTCTTTTGACACAGAATAGCCTAATACGTTTATAATAGAGAAAATTCAAATGAAGAACAAAGGGGTGTTCTGTTATGAATATAACAATTAACGAAGACGCACTGAACTGGTATAAGGAAGAGCTCGATTTAGAAAGCGGAGACCAGGTTCGCTTTTTCGTCCGCTACGGCGGCTGCAGCAACGTTCAAAAGGGATTTTCCCTCGGAGTGGCGAAAGATGCCCCGCAAGAGGCTGGAGCCACTGCAGAAGCCGGCGGCATCACCTTCTTTATTGAAGAAAGTGATCTATGGTACTTCGATAACCACGACCTACTAGTCAGCTATTCAGCGGACGCTGATGAACCGGTTTTTGAATACCAATAAAAAGAACGCACGTTATGTGCGCTCTTTTTTTTATAAATGAAATCTTATAAGATGATCTGTCAGGTTTTCTTGTTCCAAAATATATTTCTGTGTCTCTCCCAGCAGGTCAAAGTGAGGAAATTCACTTTTTTTATGTATCCATTCTTTTTTTAAACCGTACGCCGCTCCCCACTGAATCAGCTTATCAATATCTGCACAGCCTGCTTTTGTCACAGTCTTTGCTTCCGGAAAACGGTCATCCAGCCAGTAATGTGTTAAAAATGCGATTTCTCCTCTTTTCACTGCTTGTTTCCAGCGGTTGAGTTCCTCACGTTTCACACCAAACGCCATATCTTGTTCACTTCCCTATTTTTTGGCCTTTTCATATGCTTCGTGCCAATCAGGGAAAGCTTTACGGAACTGAATAGGCTTAAAGCTTTCTTTATCCACACAAATATGAGATGAGGTGGCTTCGATGGAAAGCACACCGGCCGGATTATAAATGTGATAACCATAGATCGTTTTAAAGCCGTTGTATTCCTCTATCCATGTATGCACAACCGCGGTTTCTCCGTAATGAAGCGGCTTTTTATAGGAAATATTGATATCAACGACTGGAGACAGAACGCCTTTCTTTTCCATATCACTGTATAAAAAGCCTAAATCCTTAATGAGGGCCGTTCTGCCGACCTCCATCCATACAAGATAATTTGCGTGATAGACAATCCCCATTTGATCTGTTTCTGCATAACGCACTTCTATTTCTTTTTTTGATACATGCAAGATTACTCTGCTCCCTTAACGTCAATTTAGCCCCATTTTACCATAATCAAATCAGAAAGAAAAAAACCAGGTTTCCCTGGTTTTTATGAACGGTATCCATTTTGTCTCGCTGCAGATTCGTCTTGAATCTCATTACGAAACGCTTCGATACTCTGTTCGCGTCTTTCATTTTTTTCTTTGATACGCTGTTTATCTTCTCCTGAAGCAAACTCCATTGATTCTTCTGCTTCTTCTATGTTTTCAATTGTATTTTGAACCATATCCTGCAATTTTTCTACGTTATCAGAACGATCATCAGGATTAGGCTGCTGGTATTGATTTTGGTTCTTTGTCATTCGGATGTACCCCCTAGAATTAAACTTGATTCGGCGCTACTCGCCTTTTGTCTGCATGATGATCGGCTGCTGTCCGGAAGTATCATGCATTTTTTCCCCTTTATTGGCTTTATATTTTACAGGCTTTGTACCCAAGTGACTTGGCGCATATTGAGGCTGACCGTTTTTCTTGTTGTTTCCCATGTTTATCCCTCCTCAACAGATAGGATTCTCAAAAGGAGGGGTAAACATGAATACAAATTAAAGGTTATTTTTGCTTAAATCGCTGTTCAAGCTTTTCCTCAAGCTGATTTAAATACTCCGTATTGGTCATCAGCTCTTTTTTGTTTTCCATGACGAGCTCATGAAAAGAACGCTTTCTCATCTTCTTCACTCTTCTCACCTCCGCATATTCTTTTATTTTTTCCAATTCTGAAAACTTGTAAGCATATCTGAACATAAAAAAACTGAATCTAATCAAGATCCAGTTTTTGTTCCATTTCTTTTTTTGTCATGGTGCCAATGTGTATGTCTTGAATAACACCTTTTTCATTTAAGATATACGTCGTTGGATATGACATCACGTTATAGTCAGCATTAATCCCTTTTTTATCAATCAGAATGGGAAACGTTAAATCGTACGTATCAGCAAATGCCCGGACCTGTTTCTCGCTTTTCTCAGCTGAAGTGAAATTCACAGCAACAACTGCAAGTTCGTCGGCGTGTTTTTTTTGCAGCTGTTCCATCGCCGGCATTTCCTGACGGCACGGTTTACACCAAGTTGCCCAAAAATTGAGCAGTACTTTTTTGCCTTTTGTGTCCTGTAAGGAACTTTTCTCTCCCGATAGCGTTCTCAAAGAAAAATCAGGTGCTTGCTGTCCCTCTTCAATCCCGACTTCTTTTTTGCTGTATGTTTGATACAAATTCCATCCCATATACCCGGCAAGCACGATCAGCAGGATACCTGCGAGCCATTTTTTCAGCATATGCCACCTCCGCAGCACACTTTGTCATAAAAAGAAGAGAAAGCAGAAACGCCTTCTCTTCCTATTGATTCATCAGGACTGCTTCATTTTTTCACGAAGCACCATTTGCAGGATGCCGCCATGGCGATAGTAATCAATTTCCACTTCACTATCAAAGCGGACGACTGCTTCAAATGTTGTTACATTACCGTCTTCATTGATTGCTCTTACTGTCACAAGGTCACGAGGGCGAACTGTTTCATCAACATCAACCTCGATAACTTCTTTACCTGTTAAACCGAGTGTTTCCGCATTTTCACCTTGTTTAAACTGAAGCGGCAGCACACCCATGAATACAAGGTTGCTTCTGTGAATTCTTTCAAAGCTCTCAGCAATTACCGTTCTGATGCCGAGAAGGTTTGTTCCTTTTGCAGCCCAGTCACGTGAAGATCCCATACCGTAGTCTTTTCCTGCTAATACGACAAGACCTGTTTTATCTTCTTTGTATCTCATGCACGCATCATAGATGGACGTTACTTCACCAGTCGGCCAGTACGTTGTAAATCCGCCTTCTGTACCCGGTGCGATTTGGTTTTTGATGCGGATGTTTGCAAATGTTCCTCTCATCATAACTTCATGGTTTCCGCGGCGGGAACCGTAGGAGTTAAAGTCACGAGGAGAAACGCCTTTTTCTTGCAAATACTTTCCGGCAGGCGTGTCTTTTCCGATTGCCCCCGCAGGAGAAATATGGTCAGTTGTGACTGAATCGCCGAATTTACCGACAACACGCAGACCTTTTAATGGCTCAACCTTACCTGGCTCAACAGACATTTCTTCGAAGAATGGCGGGTTTTGAATGTAAGTTGACTCGTTATCCCATTTATATAGCGCTTCATCTGTTGTTTCAATCTCATTCCATCGCTTGTTGTCATCAAATACTGTTTCATACTCTTTGCGGAAGAGCTCAGGCGTAACAGTTTGCTTAACAAGTGAATTGATTTCGTCCATTGACGGCCAAATATCGTTAAAGTATACGTTTTGACCATCTTTGCCCACACCAATCGGATCAGTTTTCAGATTAATGTTTACCGTTCCAGCCAGTGCATATGCCACAACGAGCGGCGGAGAAGCAAGATAGTTGCCTTTAACAAGCGGGTGAATACGCCCTTCAAAGTTACGGTTTCCGGAAAGGACAGATGTAATCAGAAGATCATTTTTCGCAACCGCTTCTTCGATTTCTGGTGAAAGCGGACCTGAGTTTCCGATACATGTTGTACATCCGTACCCTACGAGGTTAAAACCAAGCTCTTTCATGTATGGAAGAAGGCCTGAATTCACAAGATATCCTGTAACGACTTTAGAGCCCGGTGCAAGTGACGTTTTTACGTAATTAGGCACTTTAAGCCCTAACTCAACCGCTTTTTTCGCTACGAGTCCGGCGCCGATCAGAACGTATGGGTTGGATGTATTCGTACAGCTTGTGATCGCAGCAATGGCAATCGCACCCGTTTTCATAACGGTTTCTTCGCCGTTAAGGAGTTTAAACTTAATTTCTTTTTCTTCTTCTTCAGCATTCAAACCGAATCCTTGGTTACCCGCAGGGCTGACTAAATGCTTTTTAAACGTTTCCTGCATAACAGAAAGCGGGATCAAATCCTGAGGGCGTTTTGGACCTGATAAGTTTGCTTCAATTTGAGACAGGTCAATTTCAACCACATCAGTAAATTGAGGGTCTTCCACATCTGGAGTGTAGAATAAGCCATTGCTTCTGCAGTATGCTTCGACAACATCAATATGTTCAGGATCACGGCCTGTCAGGCGCAGATAGTTTAGCGCTTCTTCATCTACTGGGAAGAATCCGCATGTAGCACCATATTCCGGAGCCATGTTCGCAATAGTTGCACGATCTGCAAGCGGCAGTTCAGCAACCCCCGGTCCAAAGAATTCAACAAACTTACCGACAACGCCTTTTTCACGCAGCACCTGTGTCACTTTTAACGCCAAGTCAGTAGCTGTTGTTCCGTTCGGAAGCTTGCCGACAAGTTTTGCGCCGATTACCTCAGGAACTGGGAAGTAAGAAGGCTGTCCAAGCATTCCCGCTTCAGCTTCAATTCCGCCGACACCCCAGCCAAGAACGCCGATACCGTTAATCATTGTTGTATGTGAGTCTGTTCCGACAAGCGTATCAGGATACGTTACAAGTTCACCGTCTTCTTCAATAGCATGGACGACACTTGCCAGGAACTCTAGGTTTACCTGGTGCACGATACCTGTTGCAGGCGGCACTGCCTGATAGTTATTAAACGCTTTCTTTGCCCAGCTTAAAAATTTGTAGCGCTCTGCATTTCTTTCGAATTCCAAGTCCATATTAATAGCTAACGCATCTTCTGTGCCCGCTTTATCAACCTGTACAGAGTGGTCGATAACGAGATCAACAGGAATTTCAGGGTTAATTTTATCAGGATCTCCGCCGACAGCTGCCATCGCTTTACGCAGTGAAGCAAGGTCTACTACTGCCGGAACCCCTGTGAAGTCTTGTAAAATAACACGAGACGGTTTAAACGGAACGTCGATTTCCTTTAATTCGGCAGTTCCCCATTTTGCCAAATTTTCCACGTGTTCTTTTTTGATGACGAATCCGTCAACTTGACGCAATACTGATTCTAAAAGAACTTTGATGGAATAAGGAAGCTTCGAAACCTTCCCGATACCTAAATCTTCTAACGCCTTTAAAGAGTAGTAATGATATGTTTTCCCATTAGTAGTAAACGTTTTTCTCGCTTGGAAAACGTCCTTTGCTGCAGTTTTTTGCTCGTTTGCCATTCTCCAAAATCCCCCTTCAGATCAGATCATTCTCAGATGAAGTAAATTCCATCACAATTTTCTCACAATTTCATATTAAAACAAAATCATACATAAGTAAATATCAATGTTTTTATTAAATACAATAAGTTCGGCTTATCGGACAAATGTACCGGTAATTATTACTGTTTATGCTCTCTCATATAACGCAACAAAAGGAGCCATATTATGATTGAGGTGATAATGATGGTCAAAAGAAAAGCGAATCACGTAATTAACGGAATGAATGACGCGAAAAGCCAAGGCAAAGGCGCCGGCTACGTCGAAAACGACCAGCTTGTACTGACTGAAGCTGAACGCCAAAATAATAAAAAAAGAAAAACCAATCAATAACACCGGACTCTTTTAAGGAGGTTCTCATTTTATGACCAATAAAAATACAAGTAAAGATATGCATAAAAACGCCCCTAAAGGACACAATCCGGGTCAGCCGGAGCCTCTCAGCGGAAGCAAAAAAGTGAAAAACCGAAACCACACAAGACAGAAGCACAACTCAAGCCATGATATGTAAGAAAAGCAGACATTAGTGTCTGTTTTTTTATGCGTTCACCCATTTCTGATATTCCGCATATGATGTAAAGCAAGGTTGATATGTGGAGGAATGCTTCCATGACCCATTCAAAACGTAATGATGCTAATGATTTCGATAGTATGGATGAATGGCTTCGGCAATTTTTTGAAGACCCCTTCGCCTGGTATGACGAAACATTGCCTATTGATTTATATGAAACAAGTCAGCAGTATATTATTGAAGCGGATCTGACTTTTTTACAGCCGACACAAGTAACGGTTACCCTGTCTGGCTGCGAGTTCATCTTAACAGTCAAATCGTCAGGGCAGACTTTTGAAAAACAAATGATGCTTCCTTTTTATTTTAATGACAAAACCATTCAAACAGAATGCGAAAATCAAATACTCACAGTTGCCGTCAATAAAGAAACAGAAGATGGTTCTTCTTTCTCTCTTCAATTTCCTCTCAGCTAACATAAAAAGTCACTTTCATCCCCTATTATGAAAGTGACTTTTTTCCGTCCATTTATCATCAAATACCCTCTAGTGACTCTCCCATGGCCAAATAGCAGATTCACTATACAATAGAATATGATCTATTATCTCTTTTGACTAGACGTCTATCACTTTTTTCTATTCTTTTTTTACTGTGTTCTTCTAATCTCTCTTCGTATACAATATGGTTAGAATAAGGGGGAATGATTGATGCTGGAAGGCTGGTTTTTGTGGTTTATTCTGTTTTGGGTGATCATGATGGTTGTCTTATTATCAATCGGCGGTTTTTTTATGTTTCGAAAGTTTTTAAAGCGTTTACCGAAAGAAGATGGCAGGTCAGAGCTTGATTGGCAGGATTACTATATCGAAAACAGCATGCATTTGTGGAGCAATGAAAACAAACAATTTCTTAATGAATTGGTTTCGCCGGTTCCGGAGCTGTTCAGAGATGCAGCAAAAGCCAAAATCGCAGGGAAAATCGGTGAGCTTGCATTAGAAGAAAAGGTATCAAAGATTGATCAGCAACTGATGATCAGAGGCTACATTCTCGCAACTCCTAAAAGAGATCATACCTTCTTAAAAAGACATCTGCAGGACAAAAAAATCGATCTCGAACCTTATCAGACCCTTCTCAAATAAAAAACCTTTCCTGATAGAAGGAAAGGTTTTTTAATTCATTTGAATATTAGCTGACTGCAGCTCGTTATGAAGTTTTCGATATGATAAATACATGGCGATTCTCCACGGTACAATCATACCGAAAGCCAGAATCCAAAACATTCCGCTCAGTGCGCCGTAATCAATTGATGTGCTCAAGATCGATTTCATCACGATTCTGATCACCAAAAGACCGACTAATATAAATGCAAATGCTTTAGAGCGTTTCATGTAAATTTCATTATTTTTAATTTCAAACTTAGAAGTTTTGATGAGAAAAATAGAGAAAATCACGCCTAAAGTGATCGCTTCTAAAAACTCTGCACCAGTGACCCAAAATACCGGAAATAAAAACATTAACGCTCCCGTACTCATAAATATCGGCGGAAGAATGATTTTTTTCGGTGAAACGGGCTTGTCAGAGGACTTTATTCTGACCACCATCACAGCTACAGCCATTAACACAGCAATAATCGATGAAACTATAATCATCATACTTATCATTCCTTTGTTTCTAGGAGTGTTGATACTATATACTATACTCCAAAATAATAAAAAAAACCATTTTGAAAAGAAATGACGTTACTATCCCATAACGCGGCGGACAGCTTCTAACACTTTTGTTTCCTCGAACGGCTTGACAATAAAGTCCTTTGCCCCCAGCTCAATCGCTTCCGTTACAATTCTTTGCTGGCGCATGGCGGTGCACATGATGACCTTCGCTTTAGGATCGAAGGTTAAGATATCACGAAGCGCCTTAATGCCGTTTTTCACTGGCATTGTAATATCCATTGTCACAATGTCCGGCCGCAGTTTTTTATACAGGTCTGCTGCTTGCTCACCGTCCGCCGCTTCGCCTGCGATTATGTAATTTGCCTCTTCCAAGATCTCTCTGATTTTCACCCTCATGAACTTGGCGTCGTCTACAACTAAAACTCTTGTCATATTCCCCTCCAACAATCGATTTCCACAGATAATAGTCTCATTGTACCAAAAACAAAAGGACTAGTAGTAGTACGAAAGTAATTTACCGTCAAAAACCAGTAAATCCTCCAAAAAGATCCGACAGCAAAATAATGATCAGGCTCATCCAATTAAAGAATAACAACACACCAATCACAATCATCAAAACGCCGCCTGCTTTCATGATCAAAAGCTGGTTCTTTCTTATCCACTTCAGCTTTGTGATAAAGAAAGACAATAAAAGAAACGGAACAGCAAAACCGAGTACATATAACACCATGTACGGCACCGCTGAGCCTGGATTTGTGCTTGCAAGTGTAATAACAGCAGCTAATATCGGACCGGTACATGGCGTCCATCCCGCCGCAAATGCCATTCCAATTAAGACGGAACCTAAAAACCCGCTTGGTTTATGCTTAAAATGGATTCTTCGCTCTTTCATCATAGCCTCAGGCCGGAACACGCCGAGCGTAATGAAACCGAACAATATAATAAGCAACGCGCCAATTTGCCGAATCGCATCGTGATAATCCCTAAACAGGCTGCCAACAAAAGATGTTCCATAGCCTAAAGCGATAAAAATGACTGAAAAGCCAAGCAAAAAACACAAAGTATGAAACAAGCTTCTTTTCTGCAGCAGCAGCTTTTCTGTTTTCACATCATCCATGCTGACCCCTGTAATATATGACAAGAAAGCTGGGTAAAGCGGCAGGCAGCAAGGCGAAATAAAGGATAAAAATCCTGCTCCGAATGTCAAGAAATAATTCACGTCTCCCATGTCATCATCCCTTCATGATTTGACATTCCTTCAAGTTATGACAAAATCATTTCATTTTTTTAACACTTTCACTTGAAGGATTTCTATTTTCAGAAAAAACTTATATAATTTAATTTGACATTGAGATATTGTACTCCTTCTCATTTGAAAATTAGTATAAATATGGATATAATATAAACATTCACTTTGAAGATCTAATGTATGAAAGGATACATCCCTGTGATTAGAGAGCATCTATTAAATGAAATTGAAAAAAAAAGAGCAGAGCTGCTGCAAATTGTCATGGCGAACGGAATGACATCTCATATTACGATAGAGCTCAGTCAGGAGCTTGACCATCTTCTCATACAATATCAAAAGCAGCGCCTTAGAGCAGTAGCGGGTGATGAATGATTGCAAAATAAAAAACCCGTATAAGGGTTTTTTATTTTATAACCATGTTTCTCTATATCATAATCTTTACGTATTATTTCGTTTGATTATTCATGGCTTTCATCATTTGATTGATTTTCTTTTGAGAAGGTTTCATTCCCATTTGCATCATCATCATGCGTAACATTTGTTCATTAATAGGCGGATTCTTTTTAAGGTAGCTCATCATATATTTACGAGCAATAAAAAACCCGAGTGCAACACCTATGAGCAATGCAACTACGCCCACTAGGATGCCAACCCATAAAGTCATTTTATTTCCTCCTTCATGTTGTCTAGTTTAAAGTGTACTAAACCAAAAGCTATTATACAACATTTACATCTCTTTTTCTTCGGTTTTAGACAAAATTTCTTTCTTTCACCGGATTTAGCCATCCATAACGCTTCGAATTAAAATCCATAGCCAGAAAGCAAGGGCTTACTTTTCTCAACACTTCAAAGAAAATCGTTTCTGCCTCGTAATCCCCAGAAGCCACTAATTCTATCATGTGCTCCTTCATCATAAACGTCGCGTGGCCTTTTGCTTTCGGCAAAGCTAATCTATAAATATAATCCAGCTGCCTGTAATCCGTATTGTTTAAATTCATTTTTAACCGCTGATGCATATGTAAAATCGGGATTGGCTGTGTAATATATTGAATCTGTTTCTCTGTCATTTCATACTGCTGCTTTGTCAGGCTTGTCCAATGATAGTCTTGAAACAGCTCAAACATAACCGATTCCCGCCCGAAATAGTGATTGGCAAACTCCTCTTTTATCAGGTACGTATAGTAGTGACGTTCCATCTTTTCATCCCCTTTTCCAGCAGCATTTCATTTGCTCTCTATTATACAAAAGAAGAAAAGAAAGAATTGTCTATTACTGTTAAACAGCCAATACTATTTTTGTCGGATAAACAAGAAAAAGAGGATGATTTGACTCATCCTCTTTAAAAGACTTTTACTTATTGATTAATGCTTTAACTCGGTTCACTACGTTTGGAACTGAGAAGCCGTATTCATTGATGACGGTTTCGCCAGGAGCAGATGCACCGAATCGGTCTATGCCGAGCACGTCTCCTTCAAGCCCTGTGTATTTGCCCCATCCAAATGATGCGCCCATCTCAATCGCAAGGCGTTTTTTCACATCTGCAGGAAGGACAGTGTTTTTGTATTCAACAGATTGTTTATCGAAACGGTCCATTGAAGGCATGCTGACAACAGAAACATCGATATTTTCTTTTGCCAATTCAGCTTGTGCTTCAATCGCAAGACCTACTTCAGAGCCTGAAGCGATAAGAAGAGCGTCAGGTGTTTCGTTTTTAGATTTAGAAACGACATATGCACCTTTTTCTACTCCTGCCAATGCTTCTTCAGCTGTTTGGTCAATCGTAGGAAGGTTTTGGCGTGTCAATACTAGCGCTGTTGGCTGGTCAGTGCTTTGCACTGCAAGCTTCCATGCTGCCGCTGTCTCATTTCCATCTGCAGGACGGATCAAGGAAAGGTTAGGCATCGCACGGAGTGAAGCAAGCTGTTCAACAGGCTCGTGCGTCGGGCCATCTTCACCTACCGCAATACTGTCATGTGTGAAGACATAAGTGACAGGAAGACCCATTAACGCTGCAAGGCGAATCGCCGGACGCAGGTAATCAGAGAAGACAAAGAAAGTTCCGCCGAATACACGCAGTCCGCCATGGAGCGCCATACCATTTAAGGCTGCACCCATCGCAAATTCACGAACACCGAACCAGAAGTTTTTGCCTGAGTAATCAACCGCTGTAAAATCACCGGCATTTTTAATTGTCGTTTTGTTTGATCCCGCTAGGTCAGCAGATCCTCCGACAAAGAATGGAATTTTTTTCGCAAGTCCGTTGAGAACTTCACCGGAAGAGGCGCGGGATGCCAGGCTGCTTCCTTTTTCATAAACAGGAACCTCTTGATCCCAGTCCTTCGGAAGCTCTCCTTTGATTGCCAGCTCAAGCTGTTCAGCAAGTTCAGGATAAACTTCTTTATATTTAGCGAATTGAGCATTCCATTCTTGTTCTTTTTTCTCTCCTGATTCTTTAACCGCTGCAGCAAAATGCTCATATACTTCTGACGGTACGTAGAAATCTTCTTCATACGTCCACGCGTAAGCTTCTTTTGTTAACTTGCTTTCCTCTTTACCAAGCGGAGCACCGTGAACACCGGATGTGCCGGCACGGTTAGGTGAACCGAAACCGATTGTCGTTTTCACTTCAATTAATGTAGGTTTCTTTTCATTTTGGCGTGCTTTTTCGATAGCTGCTGTTAATTCTTCGATGTTGTTTCCATCCTCAACATAAAGAACTTCCCAATTCATTGCTTCAAAACGCTGTTTCGCGTTTTCAGAGAATGAACGGTCGAGATCTCCATCGAGAGAGATGTCATTAGAATCGTATAATACGATCAGACGGCCAAGCTGAAGATGGCCTGCGAGTGAAGCGGCTTCAGAAGAAATGCCTTCCATTAAATCACCATCACCGCAAATACTGTATGTATAATGATCGACTACGTTAAATGAATCGCGGTTGTATGTTTCCGCTAAATGGCGTTCAGCGATAGCCATTCCGACCGCCATGGCAATTCCTTGCCCGAGCGGACCAGTTGTCGCATCCACACCGGCAGTATGCCCGAATTCCGGATGTCCAGGTGTTTTGCTGCCCCACTGGCGGAATCCCTTAAGATCTTCGATGCTAAGATCAAATCCGCTTAAATGAAGCATGCTGTATAAAAGTGCTGACCCGTGTCCAGCAGATAAAACAAAACGGTCACGGTTAAACCAGCCAGGGTTTGCCGGACTAACGTTCATAAATTTTGTCCACAGCGTGTATGCCATTGGAGCGGCCCCCATTGGCATCCCTGGGTGACCAGAATTTGCTTTTTCAATAGCGTCTATTGAGAGTGTGCGAATGGTAGCAACTGATTTCTTTTCAATTGTATCCATAAAAATCCCCTTCCTTATGTGTTGTACCCTTACATCATAAATGTCTGACGACTTTTTCTCAACTGTTTCAGCTTAAATTCGAGAGAAACTTGTTGAATTTTGTCACATAAGAGTTTTGCTCATAGTATATGCAAAAGAGGAATACGATATTTCCGTATTCCTCTCATATTAGTGAAGTTTGTTATTTCTTTGTTCTTTTTTTAGCTTTTCTGGTGTTACATCATTGCCTTCTGGGTCAATGATTTTCACACTTTTTAACGTGTTTTTCATAGAAGAGCGAAAACCTTTCAAGTACTCTTGACGGAGCCTTTGCTGTTCGGCTTTTTCCTCTTCTGTCATAACGCCAGCTTTGGCTTTAGCAGCAAGTTCATTAATTCTGGCAATTTTAGCGTTTGAAATCATGTTAAACTCCTTTATTGCATTTTGTCTATATAGTACTAGATCAAAAAGAGTTTTACAACTGATTCACTCGGCTGTCTCATCATTCTCTATGTATTCCTGATACCGCCGGTGGACGGTCGCTTTAGACACATCATAGCCAAACCCTCTTAGCGTTGCCGCAATTTCTGCGAACGTCAGTTTATTCGCTCTTAGGCGGACGATCTCTGAGATTGGGACCTCTATTCTTTCTTTTCCGCTGTTTTCATGTTGGTTTTTCAGGTTTTTTTGCGGTTTAAAACCGTTTTTTACTGCACGCTTCATTCCCCGCTTGATTTTCATGTTGTGAATTTTTCGCTGATACTCTTCCACTATGCTGACGATCTCCAGCACCATCGAGTCAGCCTCCGATAACTCCAGTTCACCTCTGTGAGCCGTTGTATAGACTTGCACACCTTCTCTGTAGATACAATGGAGCAGGGCGATTTTTGCATTTCCCCGGCCGAGCCTAGTCTCATCCTGAACCAAAATAACATCGATTCCCGAATTCTTGATCTCATCAAGCAGCTCAAATACACCGTCCCGATCAATTTCATATCCGCTGGCTTTTTCAGAAATTACTTTGACGACTTCCATGCCGTTCTCGGCTGCAATGGCCGTTAGCTCCTCCATCTGCCGCTTTAATGATGTTTCCTGCTGTTCTTTATTTGTGCTTACGCGGGCATATATGAGTGCTTTCATTTTTTCTATCTTTCCTCTCTATCTTACAGTTGCCAATTCATATGCATCCTGATGCTTCTTTTTCAATGGAATCACCAACTCATCTCCCGGCTGGATATCAGACGTCTGCAGATGATTTTTATCAGCTACCCATTCAATAAAATCGTTTTTGTTTATCTTTTTTGTATCTGCTACCTGATCAGCAATTGACCAAAGTGTGTCGCCTTGCTGGACTTTTATTTTAGCATACTGATTAAGCTCCTGACCGCTGCTTGTATATGACAGCAAAAGGATAACCGCGCTCAAAATCACTGAGAATAGACCGACAAAAATAATAGATTCTTTACTCATGACCATAACCTCCAACAGGAATGTTTGTTCGCTTTTTTATAATTTCAGTATATACGAACAAACGTTTCTGTCAATTGTTTTTTCGAACCTATGTTTGTACTGTAAGGAAAATCATGCTATAATCTTCTTAAAATCGACGTTTTGAGGTGCGAAAAATGACGAAGCTATCAAAAAGGCAACTTGATATCCTCCGTTTTATTAAAGCAGAGGTTAAATCAAAAGGATATCCGCCTTCCGTGAGAGAAATCGGAGAGGCTGTTGGGCTTGCGTCCAGTTCAACTGTCCACGGCCATTTGGCCCGTTTGGAAACAAAAGGGCTGATCAGACGGGATCCGACAAAACCTAGAGCAATAGAAATACTTGATGAAGAAGTAGACATTCCGCAAAGTCAGGTCGTTAATGTACCGGTCATCGGGAAAGTCACGGCGGGATCTCCTATTACAGCAGTAGAAAATATTGAAGAATATTTTCCGCTTCCTGACCGTATGGTTCCTCCGGACGAGCATGTATTTATGCTGGAGATAATGGGAGACAGTATGATTGATGCTGGTATTCTCGATAAGGATTATGTCATCGTTAAACAGCAAAATATAGCGAACAACGGGGAAATTGTAGTTGCGATGACAGAAGATGATGAAGCTACGGTAAAACGTTTCTATAAAGAGGATACTCACATTCGCTTACAGCCTGAAAACCCAACGATGGAACCTATCATCTTGCAGAATGTCAGCATTCTAGGGAAAGTGATTGGCGTGTTCAGAACCGTCCATTAACCTATTGATCTATCAAATGCATGAAATAACCCCCTCTTCCTTTACGGAGAGGGGGTTTATTGTACAAAAAAGCAGGCTCGCCCTGACTTTTGGGTGCGAGCCTGAATAGGAGGAAAAAGAACATCATGTTTACACCATAATTATCCACCAAACAATTGTTGAAGTCAAGAAATTTTCTTTCCTTCAGGAAACTTTTATAAAAATATTGTCCGTTTAACACATTAGACGTTATCTCCTTAAAAATGTTTCATTTTCTTAGGTCGTGGAATGATGCAGCTTCATGTTATTTAAGGAGCGCGGCAATTGAAATTTAATGAAAATTTAGTACACAGTATAGTTGGTTCAACATTTCTAAAAAAACAGCTCACTTTTCTTGATCAACGTGAGCTTCAATCAAAATGTAAATACTGTATACCATAACTGCCCTTTACCCGAACACTTGTGCAGTTTTCTGAGTGTTCTTCTGCAAATATACGGTATCGGTGAAATGGATCGATAGAAACCTTATCCTGAGCACTAAAATCAAACCAGCTGCCGCTGAATTGCTTCGTGCTCAGTGTGGTATATTCTCCCGTAAGCCTCATTCGCTGAAGTTTAATCTCAACTGAACAAGTATTGGCTCCCAAGATCGTAAACTGATAGCCTAAAATATAGTCGATCGCCGGAACATCACTGATATTTTCCAGAACAAACGATTTTGTGCTGTCATTTAAAATAAAGTCTGTTTTGTGATCAAAATCTAAAGCTGACGCATGGGGACTGGCATTGCCAAAAAAACACATCAAAACTGCTGTTAAGCCTAAGATTTTTATTTTCAATCACATCCCTCCTTTACCATATTTTAACCTTACATAAGATTTATGTATATGTTCTGTGTAATATCAAGAGGTCGTTCAATCATAAAAATCCATATGTGTTTTATCCTGTTTATAATAACGAAGCCTGTCTTGAAGGGTTCCTGTATGAAATTCAAATTTGTGACCGTCTGGATCGGTAAAATAAATTGATTTTCGATCGCGTTCATCTCGTTCTCTGCCAGGCAGAATATTGACATGAAGCCTTTTTAATCTTGCTGACATTTCCTCAAACTCATGATCTTCAATAGTAAATGCAATATGGGTGTAAGACGCCATAATGTCATTTCTCGGAATGCCAGGTTCTTCATTAAGCGCAAGCCAGATGCCATTTAAATCAAAATATGCTGTTGTTTTTCCCTTAACCAGAAGCTTGGCATCAAACACTTTTTGATAAAAATCAATTGATGTATACAGATGAGAAACTGAAAATAATAAGTGATTGATTCCTTTTATCTTCACAAATCATTCCCCCTTGAAAGCTGATCATCCATATGTACGACTTTTTCCCAAAAAAGTTTCATGCAGTCAGCAAAAAATACCAGTGTAAACAACATCGGATTGTTTACAATAATGACTGTCGAATTGAATTACTTATGTTTTTGATAATTTGTTTACAGCTAAGGGTTTTCTTCAAAAATAACAATTTAGGTGGTCAAATGAAACATATCATTGCTCTTGCTTCAAAGGTTGCTTTCACTCTCGCCCTTTTATATGTGATTTTGGACAGAGTCTATCACGCGCCCTTTTTAAGTGTGATGTTTATTGCACTTTTCCTAGGTTTTGTTTCCTATCTATCCGGTGACATGCTCGTCCTTCCCCGCACAAACAATATTACAGCTTCATTAGCTGACTTTGGGCTTTCATTCGTTATTCTTTGGGTCTTTGTTTTAACCCAAACAAGAAATGATTTCCCACCGTTTGCAGCTGCTCTACTTTCCGCTGCCTGTCTTACTGTTTTTGAATACTTTTTTCATCGGTATCTGCTAAAAAATGTGCTGGATGAAACCTTCCGAAATGAACTGTCAGCCAGGGATAACACTCTACAGTATCAAACAGAAGCCGCAGATGAGCTGTTTCCTGACGTTACGAATGAGAAGCATGAGGAATAGGAGGCTTAGCGCCTCCTATTTTTCAGTAGCTATTATTGATAAAACGGGACATCACTTCTGTAAAATCATAAAACCTCTCATTTTGAGTAACAGATCTGCTTTTTAAAGAAAAAACGCCGAACAAAGATTTTCTAAAACCTGTGCTCATTTCTAACTGGATACTCAAACCTGTTTTTGATTTATTTGCGATGTTATTCGGACTTACGCCTGCATGCGGATGATCCATACCGAGCAATACAGCAGGAAAACCGGCATTTTGCAGTTTTTCAACTAAATCTGCCGCTCTTACGCGATCTGTACCGCCGACTTCGATCTGCTGATCTTCTTCTGCATATCCGTGCAATGAAATGACATATTCATGACTTCCCGTCATTTTCAGGGCCCGAGGCTCATCAAAATGCGTGCTCGTAAGATGCAGCACTGAGTTTCCTGACGATTTTAAGCCTTCAAATAAATACAACGAGTACTCTTTGCTGAGCTCTCTCGCTATTTCACTTGTCCCGCCTTCAATACCTCCTCCGTGAATGGCTAAAACAAGAAGAGGGCTGCCGGTTTCTTTCGTAACAATGCCGTAATCAGAAGGATCTTCATTGTTTTTTAATTCCTCAAAATTCTGATATACATCTTCAGCATATATTGAAGAAATCGGAGTAAATACCATAAAAATAAACAATATTTTTACAATTTTAAGAGTTGATGGAAAACGTTTGGCTATGTTACAATCAACATGCTTCAAGGAATGGAGCAAACGGCGGAGCAGGGATACTTTGGCCGGTTTCATCTACTCCGCCTCTAAGTCCAAATCAACAGGATGTCGGTTTCTTTGAGGCTTTAGCACGAATTTCTCGTCCTCCTTGTTAAATTTTTGTTAAATTCACAATATTATATACCATTAGCCCGGGCGCTGTTCTTCCCATTTCTGAATTTATAAAAGTAAATTGGCACCAACTGCCTTTTTCTCAATTCCCATATCAAACAAAAAAACGCACCTGCCCTTTGGCCTGTGCATTTTTATTTTCGTTTCATTCTTTGTTTCTTTTCTTTATTCAGTTTCATGATGTTTTTTTCAATTTTTCTTATTTTTCGCCTTTGCGGGATTGTTTTCACTTCATCATAAACAGCGATAAACCCGCTTAATGTCACTGTTGCAATGTAAAGGGCACGCTGTTTGATCATCCGGTCAGCGTGCGTATGATCACCCGCTTCTTTTTCCAGTCTTTCGGTTATGTCTTTATCAAACAGCTGATCGACATACACTTGTTTCATTCCCACTGTAAATCCCGCAGTCAGCCAAAGAATCAGAAAACAACTGATATAAAACATCATTAAACCTTCCTTTCCCATCTAGATGCGGCGCAGAATTGCAATGTCGCTGATCTGCTCACTAAGCAACTGGCTGACGAATCCTCTTCTTTGTGTTAGGTTCTTTCATTTGGACGGACAATATGTAATGATGTAATGTACAGTTAGAAATTTTATTCCAAACAGCCACATGTGATGAACAGCGGTTAATTTGTTGTCCTGCATAGCTTCTATCAGAAAGGTTTCAGATAAAGGCAGCGGACAAGTTCCCGCTCTTGTTTGCAGATAAATCCCCTCATCCCCGGCTCCGCTTTTTCTCCGCCTGCTTGTCAAAACCAGCTTCTCATGATGATGATAAGGTTTTAAAATGCCTGTCATACTGCTGAATGGAAGCGGTAGAGAAATGTTCATATACCCTTCTCCATTTGAACGATACACTGAATATAGAGCGGTAAAAATGGTTTCGTTTTTTTCATTTGTTCTGATCCAGGCACGCACTTTTTTTCTCCCGTCACTTTTCGAATGAACACCCTTTATCGTGCTGTACATCCTATACCAGTCAGGGTTCGTCGAGAGATGTATTTGGCCAGTTCTTCTGCTGAACCATTCGTAAACCATTGCAAGCGGCCGAAACCACGTGCTCCACGTCACTTTTGCTTTTATATCATAATCAATGGTTTGTTCATAAAACGAAAGAATGACCGGTGCCAGTTTTTCGGGTGAAAAATCTTTTGACCGAAGGCTTCCCATATCATCCACGAGCCCTCTGTACTGAACGTTATTTTCAGCTTGAATGTGAGCTAAAAAGTCTGTTCCAATCCTTCTTTTTCCGTAGATACGGCTGAATGTCTTTACGCTGTCTGCATCAAAAGGCTTCGGATCTTCTATTCTCCATCCTATGAGGGCAGGCAATATAACAAAAAACGCGTTAACAAAACCGTGAATCCAAATCATCTGATTAATGGTCAGTGTAACGTCTTGCCGAAATACACCAAATGAATAAATCATCGAGAAAGAGATCGTTATCATTAGAACGGCAGAAGAAAGCCGAATAAGAAATTTCCCCGTCTTGCTGCGAAAAGCTGTGGTGAACACCAAAAATGCGTGCAGATAAAGTGCCGCCATATAGATGCCAACCGCAATGACATCAAGTGTTTTTGAATATGTGATACCAAGCGCGATCAGAAGGGGTGAAAACAATATCACCCATGTTATCCAACTGTACAACATCCGATTTTTCCTGGTGATCCTCCCGAGCAAGCCGTTAAAGATCGGGATCAGAAAAGCTGAATAATGAAAGTGGACAGCAGTCAGCAAAATGATGAGAGGGCCAAATTGCATCATCTGCAAATGTGCAGCATAAGCAAAAAACCAAAAACCTCCTCCCGCCAAATAGATAAGCCCGAACAAAACTGATGTCTCTTCGATTCTATGTATCTTTGTTTCCCAGAGGCGAAGGACCACATACAGCGCAATAAAAACTGTGTATATCCACCAGATCAGCGCGAACCCTCCGATGTCTGTCACAAGAGCCAGTACCGCAAAAAAAGCGGCTGCCGGATAGCATTTCATTAACCCAGATTCTAGAGATTGAGCAGCCCGAAG
Organism: uncultured Bacillus sp.; assembly: GCF_958411575.1. Classification (NCBI taxonomy): domain Bacteria; kingdom Bacillati; phylum Bacillota; class Bacilli; order Caryophanales; family Bacillaceae; genus Bacillus; species uncultured Bacillus sp. The sequence continues at coordinate 237,769 of NZ_CATYRA010000002.1, read as the reverse complement.
CTGCGATTGACGAAAGACAAAAGGAAGTATTCCCGGCACGAAAAAAAGAATGGATACCAAAACAAGTGCCTCTGCCACTGAGATATGGGGTGCTTCCGCTGCAAGAAATCCTATAAAGCAAAGCGCACTGATCATGCCATTTCGTTTTAACATGATTCTCTCTCTTCTTCCTGAAACATTCCATTATAAAAGAAAAGAGTGCCGAGTATTGTATTTTGGACATGCACTTGAATGGTGAAGCAATTCTTGCTTTCGTCAAACGTTTCGCAAACAACGGATGTACCGGTCAGCCATTTTGGGAGCGCTATTCTTTTTCCGCATATCAATAGCCATTGCTTTCCCGATGTAATCGTGAGAGAGCCGTCAGCAGATGCCTCGAACGCTAAAACAGACAGCAAAAGATGAGGTTTGCCGAAAAAATCAAGTATTCTATCTTCTTTTTCGTCGTATACCATAATCGCGTCAAAGTAACGGTTTTTGCCTTTAAAGAAAAATGTACGATTCCATTCTATCCCGGTATGTTCCCGATTCAAAAGACAAGCTCTATTTTGTATCGTAAAAGGAATGTCTTTGCCTCTTTCTGAAAAAAAGCACCTGAAAAAAACACCCAGCTTTAACAGCATTCTAACCAGAAAAGAACCTCCGCTTATTTCGGACATCGTTCCTGTCCCGCTGAATGTATGAGATTCATCTAATTGATATCGTTTTTGCAGCTTGGGGTGCAGCAAATGATAGTTCTTGATCGTTTTTTCATAAATCGAACTCACAATGTCACTTCTTTCTCTTTCGTTTTGTGTGCCGGGCACTAGGAAGCTGCAGACTAAGAATGCCGCTTGCCGCAGAAAACACACTCAACGGAATCCACAATACTATCTCGGAACCTAGAATAGCGAATCCTGCAAAGAGACAAGCCTGGACAACATGAATGATCCATTTTCTCTTTAATGGAATCAGCCACAAAATACCCAATCCTATCTCCGCTGTTCCTGCCAAAATGTTTGTTTCAATACCTGTAAAACCTTGAAACATCCAAAACAGACTGAAAAACAGACACATTAACACATAGACGATAGCAGATCGAATGAAGTATTTCGGATGCTTATTTTGCTCAATCCAAAGTCTTAAAACATCGAAGCTCCATGCAGTCGCCCAGCCAAGAAGCGGCCGAAATAATAAACGATCGATCCATCTTCCCGGCAGCCCGTAGGCTGTTTTGTATTGATACTGTGTTAAAAACGTCAATTTCCCGTTGTCCCGCTGTATATACTTCCAGTACCCGCTGCCATGCTGAATCAGAGATAACGGATGATCAGATCCAAAAGCCAGTGAGGAAACTCTTTCAGATGAACATTTGTCGAAAACACCGACTGTTTCTCCTGTACCCGATACCTTTAATCCAAAGCCTATCCTTGTTTCGTAAAGAAACTTCTGCTTTTCGTATGGCTGCCTATGCAAATACGTGATATTTGAAAACCGGAGGTCCCATTCCTTATGCAGCGATGGGTTTTGTGTATATGCCCAAAGCTTATCCAGATCAGATCTCATTTCGATTTCTACATAAATCGGTTTCTGTTTCACAGCCCCTCCTCCCTTCAATTTGAAGCAATTCCTATATTAGCATATTGACCATCCGAAAAATCCATTTCCTCCAAAAAAAGTATATTAACCCTAAAAACACATAGAAAAAGAAGAGATATTTGCCTTCTCTTCTTTTTAAGCATCTATTTGATTCATCACTGTGTTTTAACCGTTCCATAATCTGATGAGCGAGCTCGGGAACCACCGTTCATCATAATCTTCAGGCGATTGAAGCACCATGCTGAAAGTGACTGGAACAAGCAAAACAAACGGCTTGCCGTCAAGCAGAATGGCTACCCTGCCTTCCATTAATCCGCTTATGACGCGGTCAGGCCGTTCTGTACTCTGTACTAGCGGGAATGGACTCAAATAATTATCCTCAATTAGCTTCTCAACGTAACCTGATTCCGGCAAATGATCTATCTCAATCCCTAAAAAAGCATGATGAACGTCTTCATCATGCTTTAAAGAAGTCAAATGTAAAGAAGGTTCAGAAGAAAGCCGCCAATTACACCGGTGACTACAATCACCCAAGGAGGCAGCTTCCAATAAGCAAGCATACTAAACAATAAAGCCGCAAACGCAAAATCAATCGGATTCAAAATCGCACTTGTCCAAATCGGAAAATAAAAAGCTGAAATTAAAATTCCGACTACCGCTGCATTTACTCCTGCAAGAGCTCCCTTTAGGTTAGGATTCCTCCGCAAAACATCCCAATAGGGCAACGCACCTAAAATCAGCAAAAACGCAGGCAGGAAAATGGCAATAGCAGCTAACATTCCGCCCTGCCAGCCGCCCATGACTGCACCTAGATAGGCGGCAAATGTAAATAAAGGCCCCGGCACAGCTTGTGCTGCACCATATCCTGCTAAAAATGCTTCTTTGCTGATCATTCCAGCTGGTACAAATTCCTGTTCCAGTAACGGCAATACAACATGTCCCCCGCCAAAAACCAAGGAACCTGCCCTATAAAAACTGTCAAACATAGAAAGCCAGCGCAAATCCGCAGTTTCTCGCAGAACAGGCAGAAGAACAAGCAATCCGAAGAATAATGAAAGACACACTGTTCCGAATGTCTTAGAAATAGGGAAATGAAATGCTGATTCTTTTTTGTCGATAGACTCTTTAAATAGCAGAAAACCAATCGCTGCTGATATGATTATAATACCTGCTTGGGTAAACACAGTTTGCCATAAAAGTGAAACAACCAATGCAAACAAAGCAATCGTTTTTCGCTTAACATTAGGTGTCAGTTTTTGAGCCATTCCTGTTATAGCATGTGCAACAACTGCAACCGCTACGATTTTCAAACCATGAATCCAGCCGGCTTGCTCTATATCGGTACTTTTTAACATAAGTGCAAATATGATAAGTGCCAATACAGAGGGCAGTGTAAAGCCGAGAAATGAAACGATACCGCCAAGTAACCCGCCACGCATAACTCCAATCCCAATTCCAACTTGACTGCTCGCCGGCCCAGGCAAGAACTGGCACAACGCAACCAAATCAGCATAGCTTTTTTCATCCAGCCATTTTCTTTTGCGAATATATTCTTCATAAAAGTAGCCCAGATGAGCAATGGGGCCTCCGAATGATGTAACTCCAAGTCTTGTTGAAACAATTAAAATTTCTATCAGAGTTTTAAAGCTGTAACGCTTATGTTTGTGCATTGCTCCCTCCCATGTTCTCAACATTTAAAAAAAGCTGAAATACTCCACTTAAGTATAAAAAACTGAACCATGTTTGCAAGCGCTTGATTTGAAATGATAACGAATCTTAACTTTATTATAATAAAAAGGCTCAAAATGAGCCTTTTTTGCAGTGTGGAATAGATTAAAATTCCAGCTTGAAGCTATCTTCCTGATCTGACACTTCTACAGGTATTCCCATTATCGTTTTCGGTTTGGAAACGTAAACAAAACGCATCTCTTTCTCTAGTTGCTGAAACGTTTTTTCACTGACTACAATTCTAGCCGGCTTTCCCGGACTGTTATCAATGGCTGCTTTAATTTTCCCAAGCATAAAAAAACCTCCTGTTTTAGATTAAACCAGAGATATAACCATAATCAAATTGATGATAGCTAAAACTCCTGAAACATATGCTATACGTTTGTTCCTCCTCCAGAAAAACAGCACATTGGCTAATAAAACAAAACTGATGAAGGCATCAAATCCACGCAAAACAATTTGGCTGAACAGAATTTTCGGTTCAAAAATAACAATTGCAACTGCACAAACCATCATGAATGAAAAGACGAAAAGATACACTTTCCACTCTCTCACTGTATTTTCTTTCTCGTACACGCAGGAACTCTCCCCCTTAAACAGATCCAACTGGATGGGACTGATACAATGTTCATCAACAGGCTGCAGCATAAATCATGCAAGCTATGGACATGATCTTATTAGTTATTATATGATTTAATCCAAAAAACATCATATGTAAGAGGTATACGAAATGGATCAAAATCGCGAAAATACATTGCCGGATATTACGAAAAACATTATCCTTGAGGCACCTATTCAGAAAGTCTGGGAAACAGTCTCCACTTCAGAAGGCATCGCCAAGTGGTTTATGCCCAATGACTTTCAGCTGAAAGAAGGGCAAGAATTCACCTTACAATCACCGTTTGGACCGTCTCCTTGTAAAGTTTTGACTGTTCAAGTTCCCACTGAACTTTCATTTGAATGGGATATAGATGGATGGGTCGTTACCTTTCAATTAGAAGACTTGGGAGAAAAGACGAGGTTTACCCTTATTCACGGCGGCTGGAAGGAGCCAAATAAAGTGATTGGCAAAGCAAACGAGAAAAGCTCCATCATACGCGATAAGATGGATGGAGGCTGGACTGGCATTGTAAATGAACGGCTTCGTAAGACTGTCGAAGAATAACAAAAGAGAGAAGTTTCTCTCTCTTTGTTTTCAAAGGTTATACTTCCCAGTTTGAGTTCGTCAATCATAAAACGTAACTGTTTTAGATTTACCAGAGTAATCGGTAACAAAGAACTCAGCCTTGTTATTGCTCCCATCTACAAATTTTCCAATACTGCTAAAAGTGTGGCATTCTCCGGGTGAAAAATAGTTTGCCCCTACATAATCATCAGGATTGTCACCGGCATCATCCTCATATAAGTGCAGCGAGACAGAAAAAGGAGTGCTTCCTGAAAGGCAGACTCTAAAATCTCCTCCGCTCGAATATACTGTAGGACTTGAATAAGTATATGTGTAAGTCCCCAGCTTATCCCACTCCCCAGCTCCAGCAGTTCCCACTTGTTCTGCTTGTGCCGTTAATGGAAAAAACGCAGCGAATCCAAAAATAGACAGGAATCCAATTACCTTAGTAAATCGCATCATCCAGATCTCTCCTCTCTTTCTACCAAAGCAAATCACAGTACTATACGTATCATTTCTTTGAATCTGATTATGCCTTCCCGTATGGCCGATATGATCCTTGTACCCCCGATACCGGCCAGCGTCAACAATACTTGATCCAGATCACCTCCCCGCTTTTTTTGTAAATGGCATTGGACATTATATTCGGCTGTAGCCGTTTTATGAATCAGCCTTTGTAATTTCATTACGCCAGCTGCCGGCTTTTAAAATGTTCAAAATAAAAAATACTCGTTATTTTATTTGTAGGCTTTTTCGTATTTGGTCCTGATAAACCGCGCTTGGCCGTTATGCAGGAAAAGCATTATCAGAATGTAAACAAGCGACCAGCGGACAGAATAAAGATGTATAAAAAAGTGATTAAGAAAACAAAGAAGACAAACAATATAAGATCAATAATGTAAGCCGATGAAAAATCGGCTATCTATGTTGATTTGTTTCTGTGTTATCTGCCTCTTTTTCTATGATTTGGACAGCCCTTTTTTTCTTCTATGATTTTATCTGTCCAAGCCGCACAATCAATTCGCCATATAATAAAGCGTATCAACAATAAAGGAGGAGTAAATATGGGTTATTACAAAAAATATAAAGAAGAGTATTATACGGTCAAAAAAACGTATTATAAGAAGTATTACGACTATGATAAAAAATATTATGACTGTGATTATGACAAAAAGTATTACGACTATGATAAAAAATATTATGATCACGACAAAAAAGACTATGACTATGTTGTAGAGTATAAAAAGCATAAGAAACATCACTAAACTCCATTAACATCTCCTCGATTTCACTTTTTCCCCGGCTGATGCCGGGTTTTTTTGTTTGATCTACTGTTGTAACTGAAGTTTTTCTTAATGACAGAATCTAAAATCCTTGTGAATATTTAGTACATAGTTTAATTAGTTTATAAGTGCGATTGGTTCTGCCTCCAATTATTGCAGTTTTAAAGAAACTTTTGTAAACTCTTTGAGGGCCATTACTTAAAAGGAGAGATTCTTTGTCTAAAAACATAGCATTTTATCTCATGTTACTTTGTTTAATTATATCAATTGCCATGAAAAACTTTGATGTAATACAAACGATTGCCAATGTTAGCTGCTTTGTTTTCGTTTTGCTGTATGCTAAAGAGGAATTGAAAACATATACACGTAAATCGTTGGCGATCCTAAGTATTTGTTTTCTATTCTTAGTCGGTATCTGTACTTTTATGATTTTACAAGGACAAGCATTTATTAAAGATCACCCCCTCTTTACCGGCTGGGAAATAATAGCGGTCATTCTTTTGATTATCGTTTCTTTAAGCATTTGTGTTTTTATCTTGAGGAAGATTTCAAATCGGTTAAAACCCTTGTAAGCTAATCCTTTCATCTAGTAAATGTATATAATTTTCAAATTGGAGGAGCAGTTTCACCCCATAAACCATCCAACATGAAACTTATTGGTAAGATGAGGCATTTTGTCGATTGATATACATAAATTCAATTCCAAAATAAGGTATAATAAATGACGAAACCACTATTAAAAGGGGGAATTTTGTTGAAAAAAGTATTGATTGCAGGTGCAGTAGGAACAGCAGTTCTTTTCGGAACACTTTCATCGGGTGTACTAGGCTTGCCCGCGGCAGACACTCAAGTCGCAAAAGCAGCCTCCCAGCTGCCTAAGGGGATCGGCGGCCGCGCCTACCTGAACAGTACTGGCGCAGTTTTCACAGCAAAAATCAAACTTCCTGATACTGTTAAAAATGACGACTCAGTCTCTACGCCTTATATTTATTCAGGCTTTAGGGCAACAAGCGGAACTGAGGCAGACATCGGGCTCCAGTACAGCAAACAATACAACGTCTGGAAGCCTCTCATGAAGGTTGGGGCCAAAAATGAAGAAACGTATACCGAAGGCAAGGACAAATTCACATACAAAAAAGGCTTCCGCCCTGGAAGCACAGTCCAAATGACAATCTATAAAAATTTGAACGGCAATACACGCATGACTCTTTGGGGAACGAACAATGACGGTTATACCGGACGGATTATCACAGAAATCCAAGGAACCAACATCGGCACGATTTCAAAATGGAAAACACTTGCTACCGCGGCTGTTTCGTATGAAAGTCAGCGTAATTCTATCAAAGCAACTTTTTCAACGGCTTTTAACAATATTACAATTGACAATAAAGCCGTCACTCCTGTGGTAGATACGCAAGATTTTGCAAAGGTTTCTGTTTCAGGAAATAACGTTACGATTTCTGTTAATAAATAAAGCAGCAAAAGGCCGCCGGCATTGCCAGGCGGTTTTATTAGGACAATTACAAAAAATGGCATTCTGTTCATAGCTCGGGTTATTTTTTAGAAATAATCATGAACATCTTCAGCTTTTTGTTTATACCATATTTTAATAGAGGGTGGAAATTGTGAAATATGGTTCTTAATTTTATTAGGATTACCTATTATCAATCTAAAGAGGCAGCATTAAACTGCTACCTCAAATAAAAGCTTGTCCCCATGTTTATAGTTGAATAACTTGAAATCATCAATGGTAAAGTCATAAAAATCTTTGACTTCAGGATTGATCCATAATTCAGGTGCTTCAAACTGCTCTCTTTCCATTTGGATTTTCAAATTGTCTATATGACGTGTGTACACATGGCAATCCCCAATGTTAAAGATATATTCACCAAGCTCATAACCAGTAACTTGAGCAATCATGCGCTGCAACACATTGTACTGGAATACATTGAATGGGTTCCCCAACGCCATGTCATTGCTCCGTGCTCTTACCTCGAGGTGGAGCTTACCTTGCTTAACATACCATTGAGTTTCGTATACACATGGCGTTAAGGCCATTGAATCTAATTCATCTGGATTCCATAGCATTGTAATGTGTCTGCGTGAAGATGGGTTGTTCTTCAATTGATGAAGAAGATAATCAACCTGATCAACTTTTTCTCCATTTAGATTTCTGTTTTTCTTGCCCAACTGAAATCCATACGCATGTCCAATGGTGCCGTCTTCTTGTTTCCACTGATCCCAAATATGTACGCCCATCTTGTTTAATTCAGTAACATCGTTAGATTTTAGCTGCCAAATCCAGAGCAACTCTTTTATGGCTGTTTTCCAGGCAACCTTTTTTGTCGTTAAAATCGGAACTTCTGAGTTGTCGAATCTCATTTGTTTACTAATCACGCTTAGTGTGTGAGCCGGTGTTCCATCAGAGTCCCACTTGGTTCTTACATTGAATTCTTCATCTGAGATTCCATTATTCATAATATCCTTTATGATTGAATTGTATTGTTTATCGAATTGAGTCATGACTATTCATATCCTTCTTTCATTTTCAGTTACTTGGCATAATTTATTACGAAAACAATATTAACGCAAATACTAAGCACGTGCGATAAAATGGGATTCTTATTCCAATCACGTGTGAAGAGGAGTTATCCCCCTCTTTTACACCGGTATTTCTTCATAACATAGTCTGCCACATAGCTCATATTTACCGCCAGTTTGATACATACACCGTTGATAACATTGTTGAGGATTATATGAAATGATTTGATATTGAGGCAGATGAAAATTCATATAGTAAGGTGTTTGTGTATACCAAATTGGATATTGTCTAAACACATTAAATCCTCCAATCGCTCCCTCTGATTTAATGCATTGTATTTTACCTCAATATCAATTGTCACTTGTCCATGTGCAATTGGGCTTTCTTTCAAACAAATCCCCTCTAATTTCATTCATTTGATTATTAACATTTTTTTATGATATTCGGCAGCAAATCATTTCTTCTTTTATCCATTTTGACCGATTTTTGCTGTTTGTTGACGTCTTACTTTAAATCTTTCAAAAGCAGCGTCAGAAATCACATCATAGAGTGCTTGAATCTTAACCAAGACGTTCAAATATTCAATTAGAGAAAGTCTCTCTTTACGTATATTAATCTTCTCCATACACTTTATCAGTGATTGAGTCCTTTCTCCCGCTCTTATTTAATAAGCAGTTATCCGTTTTGTTTTCAGAAAGTTTATTAAACAGCCTCTTTTTACTATTTTTATTTCATTTGACCATACCATATCGTTTAAACTTCATAAATTAATTTTGAATAAAATAAAAGGAGGAATTTAATTGGGTTATTATAAAAAATATAAAGAAGAGTATTACACTTGGAAAAAAACGTATTATAAAAAGTATTACGACCATGATAAGAAGCATTATGATTGCGACAAAAAGTATTATGATCATGATAAAAAATATTACGATGATCACGATTATCATTACGACAAAAAGTATTATGATGACGATGATCATTATTATGATTTTGTTAAATCGTATAAAAAACATCACTAAATCTTTTAAAGATCTATTTATTTCCCCGGTGACATACTGGGGGGTTTTTTTATGATATTTGTCGACGATACTCAGATTTTTTTGTGAACTTGGCTCATGGCTGCTGTAAATTCAATTATTAATGAACACATGTCATTTATCTTAGCTTATAATTAGTGTCATTACTGGTTTTTAATTGCCTTCCCCTACTTATAAAAATTTAGATAAAAGTACTCTTTTATAGAGATGCTTATTTCATCGGCATCTCAATCCTAAATGTGGTAAAATCGACAAAGATGTAAAAACTGTAAATATAAGAAAAGGAGCATTGATATGTATATAAGTATTATAACTTTAGCATCCATGCTTTTATGGGGTGCAGTTATTCATGAACTTAGTAAACCTTCAAAAAAGCAAAGCACCCGAAAAATTGTTTCTTTGACATCTTTAGGTTCTTTATCTACTTTAGTCATTACTATTTCGCTTTTTCAAAACTACCCTTTTTAAAGTTTGTTTATAATTAAATCCTTCGTATTGAATATTCATTTTATACATATTATTATATGTACCTTGGCTGAAACCTCCATTGTTCAGATCACAGCATGAAAACAGCCAAGGTTTTTAAATTTGCTTACATTGTTCCTGTTGAACCGTGTCCGCCTCTATCTTCATTCCCTAAACGCTCGACTTCAATTAATTCAACTGCCGGCATCTTTTTCATGATTCTGAACTGGCAGATCCGGTCGCCTTTCTTAATCTCTGTGTCACGTAACGCATATGCAGGAAAGAACCAAAAATCGTTGTCTCCCTTGTACGATTCATCGATAACACCCATTGAGTTTGTTTGAATAACGCCAAAGTTCTTATAAGTACTTGAACGAGGAACAACATGTGCTTCGTAACCTTCAGGCAATTCCATAGCTACACCTAATGGGACAAGCTTAAATTCATCTTTTTTAATTGCTATATCTTCAGCTGCCCGAAGATCAATCCAGTCTCCTTGCTCAATTTTGCTGATTCTTGTTTGTGTTTCATCTAGATATTTGATTTTAATCTGTATTGTCATATGTATTACTCCTTATAAATTATTGAATTATCATACGGTAAGGCCTGTTCTTGTGTCGTTTTCATCAGTTATAAATTGAACTTCTTCAAAATCATTCTTTAAAGCATTGAAGTAAAGTTTTTCAATGGCATTTTTGTTTTTACAGTATATCGAAACATAGCTATTATCTGCAATCAAAAGGACAAGTTCGCAATCACTGTCAATAAACTCTTCATATGTCCGGACTTGATTAACCGTTTTTCCAAATGGAAATGCTTGCAGTTCAACGAAAATGGTATAGTACTGATTTGTTTTTAATCGATTCGCAAAGTCAGTCCCTTCAACAATTGCGTAATCATTAAAGAGCTCCTCATTATCTAGCTCTCCGTCTACAACAACATAAGATTCCCCACTCGTTTGCCACATATAATTAGCTATTTCTAACGGCTGCAGTATTCTCCATAGATAATTTCCATATTCATTCGGTATTTGAAAACTAACTCCCCTTTTCATGTTTACTCCTCACTTAAACGATTTTCTGAATATGAATTTAATTATATACTCAGATGTTAGGTTTGTGGAACAAGGAATCAACTGCCGGTTGATACCGATCTTCTTTTACACATTTTCTCAACCTTCCCATTTAAAAAGTTCTTCCAAGTTCAATAACGTTCCCCAGTTCTTTATCAAGGAGAGTTAGCCCGGCCAGTACCTTCATATAAGTGTCCTGATTGTTTTTCCCGGGTACTTCTATGTGAGGAGAATTCTTGTTAATAGAATCTTCCCGGAAGCCAGAACAGTTTCATGTTTGGGTTATAGAACATTGAAAGCAAATATTTCGGCATCAATGACGCCTTCTCGTATATCATAGATTTGCTGTTGAATGATTTCAAATGAAGTTGAATAAAATAAGATCGAAACTATCCAACAATTAACATTTATTTTGCGGCTACATGCGGTTTTACTATTCCATAAGAAGGAAGGAAGCGTTAATGACAAATCTTTGCCGAGAAGTTTGGATTGAAGTCAATCTTGATGCCATAAAAAAAAATTTGCGAGCGATTCGCCGTCATATTCCACATAAGAGCAAAATTATGGCTGTCGTAAAAGCGAACGGTTATGGTCATGGGTCTGTAGAAGTGGCGCGCCATGCACTGGAACACGGGGCGAGTGAGCTCGCTGTTGCCAGCGTGGAAGAAGGAATCGTTTTACGAAAAGCGGGGATTACAGCACCTATCCTTGTGCTTGGATTTACCTCCCTTAGTTGTGTGAAAAAGTCAGCAGCTTGGAATATAACATTATCAGCATTTCAGGTTGATTGGATGAAAGAAGCTAACGAGATATTGGAAAAAGAAGCGAGTACTGACCGGCTGGCTATTCATATTAACGTGGATACTGGGATGGGACGTTTAGGTGTACGCACAAAGAAAGAACTTTTAGCAGTAGTGAAGGCACTAAAGGCAAGCAAATCCCTCAGGTGGACAGGGATATTTACACATTTTTCTACAGCTGATGAAGCTGACACCACACTAACCAAGCTGCAGCACGAAAAATTCATTAGTTTCCTCAGCTTTTTAAAGAATCAGGGCATTGAACTGCCCACCGTGCATATGAGCAACACGGCTGCAGCTATTGCTTTTCCGGAATTTAGTGCGGATATGATTCGTTTAGGTATCGGCTTATATGGGTTATATCCTTCAACCTATATCAAACAACTAAACCTCGTGAAGCTTGAACCTGCATTAAGTTTAAAGGCGCGTATCGCTTATGTGAAAACCATGCGGACAGAACCCCGAACCATTAGCTATGGTGCGACATACATCGCAGAACCAGACGAAGTCATTGCTACACTCCCGATCGGATATGCTGACGGTTATTCTCGCACTCTTTCCAATCGCGGATTTGTTCTTCATCGCGGAAAACGAGTGCCACTGGCGGGAAGAGTGACAATGGATATGATCATGGTTAGTTTAGGAGAGAGCGGTGAAGGTAAACAAGGAGATGAAGTCGTGATTTACGGTCAGCAAAAGGGAGCTGAGATTTCCGTTGATGAAGTGGCTGAAATGCTTAATACGATTAACTACGAAGTGGTGTCTACATTAAGCCGCCGCATCCCTCGTTTTTATATAAGAGATGGTGAGATTTTTAAGATTTCAACTCCAGTATTATACGTGTAGATTTACAGGTGCATTTTTTGGTAAACACCTTTAATCTGAATCAAGATAACCAGGAGGGATTTTGAGTTTGTTTAAATATGATTTTCTACCCCCCTATTATAAACAGAGGGGGTTTAATCAGTCATACCTCAATAACTGATTTCTCAGGAGTACTTTTATCGTGTCGAGAACGGAAATGCTCTTCAAGTTCTTCAAGTGTACGCCCCTTTGTTTCCGGCATGAATTTGTAAACAAAACCGATTGCCAATACACCCAATGCCACGAATATAAAGAAGGTAAAAGACAAACCGACAGAGCTAAGCAATATTGGAAAAGCAAAACCAATCATAAAGTTTAAAATCCACAGAAAAAAAACACTTATTCCAGAACCAAGTCCTCTTAATCTTTGAGGGAATATTTCCGCTATGACCAGCCAAGTCACAGGCCCTACGCATCCTTGCATAAAGGCAAGAAATAAAACGGTCAAAGAAAGAACAGCATAAGGGAGTGCTGCAGATCCATCAAGCACTATTGAGAATATTGCTATTAATAAAAGTGCTGTCGTCGTTCCCGCCAAACCAATCATTAATATTGGACGCCGGCTCACTTTACCGACCAGCCAAATCCCAAATATAACTGCTATGACTGATATCAGCCCATTGCCAATATTAGCGATTAAAGCTGCTTTTGTACCAAAACCAGATTCTTTAAGGATTTGAGTGCCATAATACATAATCGAGTTAACACCTGTAATTTGATTCACTATGGCAACACCGATTCCAATGAGTAAAAGACGGCGCAGCCATGGTGTGGAAAAGTCACTGAGTGATGCCTTCTCCAGTTCTGTATCTTTTTCTACCGCTGCTTGTATTTCTCTAAATTCAGTTTCTGCACGTTTCTCTTCTCGAATTTGTTTAAGAACACGCAGCGCCTCACTTTTTTTGCCTTTCGAGATTAGCCATCTCGGGCTTTCTGGAACCTTGAGCATACTGGCAAATAACATTAAAGCCGGAACAGCACAAAGAACCAGCATGTATCTCCAAACATGTCCGGTATTTGCCATTGTAACACCAAGAATCGCATTAAAAACATATGCTAAAAATTGCCCGCCGACAATCATTAGCTCATTTTGAGTTACCATTCGTCCTCTCTTCTCATGCGGTGCCATTTCTGCCAAAAAGGCCGGTACCATCGCTGAAGCTCCTCCAACAGCCAGCCCGAGCAAAAAACGAAAGACCGCCAGGATTGAAACATTAGGTGCTAATGCTGTTCCAAGTGATGCTAGAAAGAATAAAAAAGAAAGATTAAGGATCATTTTACGGCGGCCATAGCGATCAGCTAATCTGCCGCATAACAACGCTCCAAACGCCGCACCTAATAAAAGAATACTTGTAACAAGCCCTTCTGTAACCGGTGTTAACTGAAGCTGATCTGATCTTGCCATAAAAGGCAAAGCTCCATTTATAACTCCGGTGTCATATCCAAAGAGAAGCCCTCCAAATGTTGCTGAAATCATTATTAATTTCAATCTTCGATTTCGATGTTCATTCATATCTATTTCCCCTGCCTTTATTAAGAATACTTAATAAGTTCTTTCAGTGTGGATATTGATACAAAACTAAAGTCATCTCTATCTTAGATTTCTGCTTCTGGATTTGTAATCGCTTTCATATTTCACCGGTAGCAATTAATTGTTATGTTGTAGTGATGTTCTTGTCACATTATTGCCATATCTGATATGATCATAATTCCAAAAGCATTTTCAGTCAACTATATTTTCAGAATTGTTCGTTTTTGTTATATCATAATTATGTTTTTGTCACTTCATTGTGAAGTTTACATTTTGACTGTAAGCAATTTCAGTGTAATCTCCCTTAGCGTTATGGATATATTTTATTCACAAAAAATGTGCACATCGTTATAATGATGATGTTTAACCGATCAAAAGGAGAGCATACAAGAACTTACATTCTAGAGAGGAAATCAATATGAAGAAAGTTTTGGTCAGTATTATCGCATTGTTTTAAGTATTCCTTTAGCAGCTTGTGAATCAAATCACGCAGAAAAAAGCCATTCAGATTCTAATGACACAGAGCAAGTCTCTCAAGATACTCCATCTAATGAAAATAAACAGCCAGAACAAAAGGCTGGCAAATCCTATTCAAAAGATCATAACAAATTGGTCGATGTTTCGTTAGATAGAGCAGTTGATGGAGATACGATTAAGATTAGTTACAATGGAAATGTGGACACAGTTCGCTACTTGCTCGTTGATACACCTGAGACTAAAAAACCAGATTCATGTGTTCAACCATATGGTGAAGATGCATCTAAACGAAACAAGGAACTGGTTAGTAGCGGTAAGCTGCAATTGGAGTTTGACAAAGGTGACCGCAGAGATAAGTATGGAAGACTGTTAGCTTACGTTTATGTCGATGGCAAGTCTGTTCAAGAGACATTATTGAAAGAAGGGTTGGCCAGAGTAGCGTATATATATGAGCCTAACACAAAATACATAGACCAATTTAGGAAAGATGAGCAAGAAGCGAAATCAGAAAAACTTTCAATCTGGAGCAGGAATGGTTATGTGACTAACAGAGGATTTAAGGGTTGCGTGAAATAGACAAACAGTAAGGCTAAAAAAGCATCAACGTATTAGAATGCATCTCCCAAGAATTGAGTGCAACTTCCACTATATATGAAAATGAAACCTCTTCTGCTCCAGCGTCAACTCGAGGAACAGAAACGTTTACAAACTGAGTTAAGGAAGTTATAGCTGCCATTCTGCTTACCAATCAGACAGGGATCATGACAACTATTCCTGGAAATTTCTGATGTATCGCCAGGAGATACTATAATATATTTTTTTATCTGTTTTAGTAACTCCTAATAGATAGAGTTGATCGTGCTTTTTAAACATGATCTTGTTGAATTATAAAAAACACCCCTTCACGTTAATGTGAGGGGTTATTTGTGTGTAAACATAATTCCGTTTCATTGCACATCAAGAGTTTGGAGTGTTACTAAATCGGAATTTGAATCAAAACTTAAGAGGATTATTTACTTTTCCCTCCAATAGTCAGTACATTAGTAGATACATTAGCACTGCCATTACTTTGATATCCCTCTACCGTAAGCGCGGTTTCATACATTTTACCCATTGGCATTCCTAAGCTTTCCCACTTCTTGAAGTGTTCGCTGACAGATACGGTTCCGCTCGTTCGTTTTGTCTGCCGGACACTCCAATACTGTTTAAAGGTTGCGATACCTATAATAGAAGGTTGGTTGATCCGAGTGGTCTCATAAATGTCATATGTGCCCCCATCAACAGTAATAGTACCCTTTGGCGTACCGGTCGGTCTATAAGTGCCCCAATTATCGACGATATAATATTCTACGAGCGGATCCTTCGTCCATCCATAAACACATAGATAGGAATTTCCTCTCGGATTGAAGGTTGCGTTGTAATTAATTGATATGTTTCCAAGCTCTGAGTGAGTCTTGGTTGTATCGAATTTCTTGCCTTTTCGGAATAAAGCATTCCCAATGTTACTCCACTGGGCACTAAACGCGCCGCCGCTATTGAGCGTCATACTGGTGTTCCCATAATCCTTCCACAATTCATAGTCGTAGCCATCTTGGGAGCCGGTTTGATTTGAGGTGATTGTAGTTGCCGCCTGAGCGGACCATGCAGGTAATGACAGCAATAGACTACATAAAACTGCTAACAAAAACTTCATTCTTTTTTGTTTCATTTGGTTACCCTCCTGTTTGATTAAATTGTATTTAGGTCTTACCGTTATGTTTTGTTTGTTCTCACCACCTTTCAAAAGAAGGCAGCCATAGTAGTTATATTATTGTTCCTGCTATCCCCCTAAAAAGTTAGTTTATAATGTAATAGCTTTGTGTTTTTTGGTTGGAAATAGAATTACATTAAATGATTTTTTGATGCCGCTTTCCTTTTTGTTAACAGATATATATAACCAAACTTATCTATAATGTAGCTGTAATGTCATCAAAGGCATATGATGATGATTAATCGTTAATTGTTCTTTCGTTGATCTCCTGATAATAAATAAACTCTTTAGACCATCACTTATCATTAGTTTTTTCGAAAGCTCTTCAAAGCTGTATTTAGATCCTTTGTATGAGTGTAAATTTTCTTATACAAATCAAATAGTGTTTTATATTTTTGAACATTTTGTTCCTTTGGATAAAAAGCAGTAGCCTCGCGAATAAACTGCTCTGCGCATTCTTCAAGGGATTCAAACCATCCACTTCCAAAGGCAGCTAGCATAGCAGCCCCCATGGCTGGGCCTTGTTCATTTTCTAACTGAATCACCTTCGCATTGAAAATATCAGCTTGCATTTGCAGCCACGTTTCGTTTTTAGCTCCCCCACCAATAGAAACAACAGTATGAACTGATTTTCCCGCTTCGCGGAATAGCTCTATTGATTCATGTAAAGAGAATGTGATGCCTTCCATTATTGCCCTCAAAAAGTGCTCTCTTTTGTGGGCTCCATCCATTCCGATCAAACTTCCCCGAATGGAAGAATCAGCATGTGGCGTTCTTTCACCAACCAAATAAGGAGTGTATAGTAGTCCATTGGCTCCTATCGGAATAGATTTCACCCCCTGCAATAATTGCTCAAACGATTCGTTTGGTGCAAACGTTCTTTTAAACCAGTCCAAGCTGTATCCTGCAGCGAGCGTGACTCCCATCGTATAAAAAGAATCCTTTTTTGCATGATTAAAAAAGTGCACTTTCCCTTGAAAGTCTCTTTCTTTGCCCTCTTCGTAGGAAAGTATGACCCCTGACGTCCCAATACTGCATAATGTTTTGCCGGAAGAAAGAATACCCGCACCAATAGCACCGCAAGCATTATCTGCTCCCCCAGCGTACACTTTTGTTTTTTTCAATAGACCTGTCTCCGCCGCAACGTTCGGAAGCAACGATCCTACACAATCATGAGATTCAACAAGTCGAGGACAAATATCTGCAGAAATACCAAATTGATTGCAAATATCATCGCTCCACTCCTTGCGGGTAATATGTAAAAGTAAAGTTCCTGCTGCATCGGAGTATTCGGTGTGAATGGCACCAGTCATTCGGAATCTCACATAGTCTTTCGGAAGCAAAAAAACAGCAGTTTTTTTAAAAAGTTCAGGTTCATGTTCCTTCACCCATAAAATTTTAGGTAATGTAAACCCTTCTAGAACACGGTTTTTTGTGATGTCAAGCAGATTATTGCCAAATTTTTCGGTTATCCTGATACATTGAGGCGTCGTTCTGGTATCATTCCAAAGAATTGCATGACGTAACACCTGACGATCTTGGTCAAGCAGTACTAACCCATGCATTTGTCCTGAATAGCTTAGTCCGTCAATATCCTCGGCTCGAACGTTGGATATCGAAACCAATTCAGCCAATGCATCAATTGTTTGCTGCACCCAATCTTCAGGATTTTGCTCACTATATCCCGTCTTCTCTTGGATGAGCGGATAACTTTTGGACGTTTCTGCACAAATCTTGCCGTTTTGATTGACTAAAATGGTTTTAACAGCACTTGTTCCAAGATCTATTCCTATGACATACTTCATTTTTTCACTCCTTAACCTTTTAAAAAAACATTCATCTAAATAAATCCCAATTATAGAAATTACCCGTCATAACATAAGCAAAAGTAATGGAATCATGACGGGTAGTTTAGGTGACTTGGCTATCCTGCTATCTCTTCTTACTAGCAGGATCTGGAGCTTCTCTTTCACCTGTTATACTTCTAAAATGTATTGGTTCAATATAGCTTTTAATCGCTCCTGTCTTCCAGATTCATTTTTAATTGTTTTATTATTTAGCGCATATTGCTCAAGAGTATGGAAATTAGCTCTTCCTTCTGTAATTTCAAGACCAATTCCTTCAGTAAAACTGCGATAACGATGTTGAATCACATCTTCAAACACACGATCTTCGATTAATTTGTGGGCTACTTTCAATCCTCTTGCAAATGCATCCATCCCTGCAATATGGGCATATACTAAATCATCAGGCTCAAAAGAAGATCTTCTGACCTTCGCGTCAAAGTTTAAGCCACCGCTTCCAAGGCCGCCATTTTGCAGGATTTCGTACATTGCTAATGTCGTAGAATATAAATCTGTGGGAAATTCATCCGTGTCCCAGCCTAAAAGAGGATGACCCTGGTTCGCATCAACAGATCCAAGAAGACCATGTACTCTTGCCATGCGTAATTCATGTTCGAATGTATGCCCGGCTAATGTGGCATGATTGGCTTCTAGATTTAATTTAAAATGATTGTCTAAGCCATATTGCTTCAAAAAGGCAATGGTTGTTGCTGCATCTGTATCATATTGATGGGTGGTCGGCTCTTTTGGTTTTGGTTCAATCAAAAACTGCCCTGTATACTCGATTTCCTTCGCATAATCTACTGCCATATGCATAAATCTCGCCAAATTATCAAGCTCAAATTTTAAATCGGTATTTAACAATGTTTCGTATCCTTCACGGCCGCCCCAAAATACATAGTTCTCGGCGCCAAGCTCTTTTGCTGTTTCTAACCCTTTTTTTACTTGTGCTGCAGCATACGCAAACACATCTGCATTACAAGAAGTCGCGGCTCCATGGACGAAACGGGGGTTCGTAAACATGTTTGCAGTATTCCATAATAACTTAACGTTGCTATCTCTCATGTAATCCTTAATCATGCCCACGATAATATCTAAATTTTGATTTGTCTCTTTTAACGTACTTCCTTCTGGTGCAATATCTCGATCATGAAAAGCAAAAAATGGTGCATCTAGTTTTTCAAACATCTCAAATGCTGCTTCTACTCTTGCCCTAGCTAGATCCATGCCTTTATAGTGATCCCATGGTCTTTGCATTGTAGCTGCTCCAAAAACGTCTGTGCCATCAGCAGTAAATGTATGCCAATAGGCAATAGAAAATCGCAAATGCTCTTTCATCGTTTTTCCGCCGATTACTTCTTGAGGATTATAATATTTAAATGCTAAAGGATTAGTGGAAGCTTTCCCTTCGAAAACCACTTTGTTTACGCTTCCAAAATAGTTAACTGAACTAGAATGAGATTGAGCCATGTTATTTCCTCCTTAAAAATAAATTCAAATACAGATGCATTTTATGTCATATTGTAAGTAAGTTGCACATTAGTTTGTTGCCCAAACAAACTAACTTATTTTAATCTTAAATAACCTCATCAGTATTTTCAATATTTTTTTTAGTTTTTCATGAACACATTAGATATAATAAAGGTAAGATTCGCTATGTACTAAATCTCATACTGAACACAAAAAATTTTAACTTAATTTAAAGGTTATACAAATGGAGTGGATGAAGTGGATATCGCAGATCAAACCTTTGTCAAAAAAGTAAATCAAAAGTTATTATTAAAAGAAATACTTAAGAATTCACCTATTTCAAGAGCAAAATTATCTGAAATGACTGGATTAAATAAATCAACTGTTTCATCACAGGTAAACACGCTGATGAAAGAAAATCTTGTATTTGAAATAGGTCAAGGACAATCAAGTGGCGGAAGAAGACCTGTCATGCTTGTTTTTAATAAAAAGGCAGGATACTCCATAGGAATAGATGTTGGTGTGGATTATATTAGTGGCATTTTAACAGACCTTGAAGGAACGATCATTCTTGATCAACATCACCATTTAGAATCGAATTCTCCAGAAATAACTAAAGACATTTTAATTGATATGATTCATCACTTTATTACGCGTATGCCACAATCTCCGTACGGGCTTATCGGTATAGGCATATGCGTGCCTGGACTAATTGATAAAAATCAAAAAATTGTTTTCACTCCGAACTCCAACTGGAGAGATATTGACTTAAAATCTTTCATACAAGAGAAGTTCAATGTGCCTGTTTTTATTGAAAATGAGGCAAATGCTGGCGCGTATGGAGAAAAAGTATTTGGTGCTGCAAAAAATCACAATAACATTATTTATGCTAGTATCAGTACAGGTATAGGGATCGGTGTTATTATCAACAATCATTTATATAGAGGGGTAAGCGGATTCTCTGGAGAAATGGGACATATGACAATAGACTTTAATGGTCCTAAATGCAGTTGCGGAAACCGAGGTTGCTGGGAATTGTATGCTTCAGAGAAGGCTTTATTAAAATCTCTTCAGACTAAAGAGAAAAAAGTGTCCTATCAAGATATCATAGACCTCGCCCATCTGAATGATATCGGCACCTTAAATGCATTACAGAATTTCGGATTCTATTTAGGAATTGGCCTTACTAATATTCTAAATACATTCAATCCACAAGCCATCATTTTAAGAAACAGCATAATTGAATCACATCCTATGGTTTTAAATTCAATTAGAAGTGAAGTGTCGTCCAGGGTTTATCCCCAATTAGGCAATAGCTATGAATTATTACCATCTTCCTTAGGAAAGAATGCACCGGCATTAGGAATGTCTTCCATTGTTATTGAACATTTTCTAGATATCGTTAAAATGTAATTCATTATTAAAATGTACAAATCTCTATGTTATACGCTCATCTTCAAAGATGAGTTTTTGTTTATTTTAATGTTGAATAGGATAATTTTATGAAGGAATATTTACGTATGATACCTTCTCATATGAAAAAGGAGTTCTAAAATAGAAGTCTCCTTTTTCACGTACAAACTATTTTTCTTTATAGCGAAAATATCTAAAATCGGCCGGAATATGATTACCACTGGTATCTTGACATTGCATCCCTACAAAGGCTCCTGTAAAGAACCCTCCTCCCCGGATGTAATCATCAGATAATTTTTTCGATTCCAATGCAATGTTAATTTTGTGCCAATCTTCTTTGTTAAAAGAATAGAAATAATAATATTTTTCCTTTTCAATATTTACTCTTAAATATACATACTTTACTTCACAAGGAATAACAATTTTATTTTTTAATGGTTGTGAAAAAGAAAAGTTATCACATATTGTTAATTCAAGAATCCGGCCAAGTTCTTCATCATGCGTGACTTGAAGAGCCGTCCAGTTCTCTGTATTGTAATAGTTCACCAATCCAGCGGCTTGTTGAAAATTCTCCGGATAAAACTCAATAGCAGTTTCCGCTTCAAAATGGAGACTTTGCCAACGTCTGGCTACAAATGCCTGAGTAAATGTCGAGGTTAATGATTCATGACCGAATAATCGCAAATGACTTGGCACTTGAGTCAATGAACCTAATTCATTCGTAAACGGGATCCTTAAAGTTTGAAAATTAATATTTAATTTCGAATCCTCGAATTCATCAACTTCCGGGTACGTTGCTGGAAACATTTTTTCGGGTATAGAAGGCGCTTCTACCTCCAAGCTTCCTTCTTTTCCACCTACTACATAAGGCCATTCATCTTTCCAATAGAGTTTTTGAATAGCTGTTTCTCTGCCCAAAGGACAATATCCTCTCTGCTGAAAAATTGAATCATCGTCAGGATGAATTGGACGTCCCGTTAAATGAGCTAAATACCACTCACCTGTATGTGTTTGAACAATCGATGCATGTCCACATTTTTGCAGTGGATTTCCTGGATCATGCCATGACGTTAAGATTGGATTATCGGGATGAACTTCATATGGGCCTTCAATATTTGTAGAACGGGCAATTGTAGCAGCATGTTCGAACCGTGTTCCTCCTTCTGCAGTTAATAAATAATAATAGTTCCCGATATGATAAAGGTGCGGAGCTTCTGTTAATTTTCTATCAGTTCCTTTAAATATAACTTTCGGTTTACCAATTAATTTTCGCTCCTTATCAGAATACTGCTGTATGACAATTCCTCCAAATGAATGCCGATCAATACGTTGATCCCATAACATATTTAATAAATATTTTTTTCCATCCGTATCATGGAACAAAGAAGCATCAAACCCCGAACTATTTAATGTAATCGGCTCCCCCCAATCACCATCAATCGTTTTACAAGTAACTAAATAATTGTGACAATCTTTCCAAGCGCCATCTACTACCTTAACATCCGTATAGATCAGCCAAAACTTTCCGTCACTATAACTTAAACATGGTGCCCAAACCCCGCCTGAATTAGGGTTCCCTTTCATGTCTAATTGTGAAACTCTCTGTAATGGATGTGCGACTAAGTGCCAATTCACTAAATCTTTTGAATGGTGTATCTGGACACCTGGAAACCACTCAAATGTAGACACAGCGATATAATAATCCTCTCCTGCCCTACAAATACTTGGATCGGGATTGAATCCTTTAAGTACTGGATTGATAATCTTCATTTGGAACTCCTCCTCAGCTATTTTCTTTTGACTCATTATTTCTTAAGCCTTGAAATCATCAATATGATCCAAATAAACTTTATCTCTATTCTCTAATTCTCGTACCACGTTTTTATATTTTTTCTCGTCTAAATTATAGAAATTAATATCAATCATGGCTAGAACCAGTAAGAACACGGGAATAATGGTTGTTGTAATTAAAATTCCCGTTAATGCCTCTGGAGTTTGTGCCTGATTTGCCACATACCCAAATTTGTCTAGAACCAGCCCAGGAATAATTCCTCCCAGGGCCATACCAAACTTAAAGAAAAAGCCGATTATAGCGTATATGAGCCCACCCATTCTTTTCCCAGTTCTATACTCTCCATATTCTATTGTTTCAGGAATGAGCGCCCACATATATCCCCCGGCAGTGAGACTTCCAGCAGCAGCAATTAATCGAAAGAAAAGTATGAGGTATATATTACTTGGCGGAACAAACAGTAAAGCTAAGAGGCCGATAATATTCAGTAATAATGCGTAGTTTAGTAATTTCTTCTTCCCCAATAATTGATGAAGCCTTGGAATAAACGGTAAGATAACCAAAGCAGGCAAACTTCCTAACAAACCGTACCACTTCACCAAATCCTCTCTTTCTAAGTTATACGTTACGTAATAAATGCCCACCGAATTACTGATTGAATTCACTCCAAAAATAATAATAAAGAATATACTTAACACAACAAGTGGACGATTAACACGAAATTGTTCAAATATATCCGAAAATTTAATTTTCTCCTCAGACTTTTGAAGTGTGACACGTTCTTTAGTGCTTTTAAAACAAAAGATGAAAAGGCACCCGCCTATCATTCCCAAAATACCCATGGTTAGTTGCCAGCCAAGAGATTCGTTGCCGGAAGTATCGCTTAAATAAGCAGCCAGTAAGGGAACAAAAAATGCAACGACAAGTCCCCCAAGATTCGCAAATAACATACGAACAGAAGTTATACTAACAACTTCTTGATTATTTCTAGTCATTGCAGATGTTAACGCGCCATATGGAACGTTTATCGTTGTGTATGTAAGCGACAAGCCAACATAGGTCATATAGGCATATAGTAATTTCCCCATATCCGAAAAATCTGGGGTTGTAAAACAGAGTATGGCCAGTATGACAAATGGAAAAGCTCCGAATAAAAGATACGGTCTAAAGCGTCCAAATCTGCTATTCGTTCTGTCTACTATTGTTCCAATAAAAGGATCAGCGAGAGCGTCGATGATTCTAACCACTAAGAACATAGTACCGGCTGTTGCTGCCGATAAACCAAATACATCTGTATAGAAGAACAAAAGATAAGTAGACACTGTTGCATAAATTAAATTACATGCAAAATCTCCAGACGCATATCCAACTTTTTCAACCATGCTAATCTTCTTTACATTTTCACTGAGCATGATTTCTCCCCTTTTCGATCCTATAATAAGGAACACTATGAAATGGTATAAAATTTTCTTCAATCTTATGGCCAGTAAGCGTTTTATAAAAGCGCTTTCAAAATAATTCGAGAAATTTTAGTGGTTTACTTTCACAGAGCATTTTCATCATCTAAATGATTATCAGCAAGCAGTAAGTTCATCTTTTTTCGTCACACCTTATATGCCTGCAAAAGGAAAACACTTTCGTTCATACATTGTTTAGCTCCAATTAAATCGAGCCTCATCTCCCTTCCATCCATATTTAGTAAGAACCTTTTTCTTATGGACAATTAAAATTCGTCTCATTAGTTTGTTGATCAGACAAACTAACTTGATTTAATATTATAAAATCCTTTCGCCTTTTTCAATATTTTTTCAGAAAAATCTAATTCATCTATATTTGCCTTCATTTCTTTATTCAGTTTCTTAAATATTTAAGAAATGTCACGTGTCAATTATGACGCTCAGTCCTTTTTGATACAGTACGCTACTTACTCGTAAACACAGATTCTTGTGTTCAACCATATGGCAAAGATGATCTAAGCGAAACAAGGAATTGGTTAGCAGCGGTAAGCTGCAATTAGAGTTTGATACAGGTGATCGCAGAGATAAGTATGGAAGGCTGTTAGCATACCGTTTGTGTTGATGGCAAGTCTGTTATGGATATGTGATTGACCGCGGATTTAATGCCTGTGTTAAACAGAAAAATAAGCGGTTAAAAAAGCATAACATCTAAATCAGAAAGCACCAAGTGACATTTCCACTATACCAATAAAAGAAAACGAAATTTGTCCTCTGCAGCGTCAACTGGAGAATCACAAACGTTTGCACATTGTATTGAGATTAGAAAGAAATATCCGAATGGCGTCTTAGCTCTCATCCTGCTTATCAATTTAAAATGTACAAGATCATGACAACTAGCTTAGGAATGATAACTGAAAGCCCTTATGGCTTTTTTATTTCTCGGAATGTTTGTCCTGTAGTAAAAATATTAGCATCTCTTCAATTTCTTTTTCTAAATCATTATTATTCAAATCGAATAATGTTCCACAACCTGTTCTTATATATCCACCGTAGTAATACCATAAATCAATTGTAAAAGCGTCTAAATCTTCATCATAGGCTGTCACAGTTCCATAATTAATTGTTATTCGGGAACGGTATTCTTTTTCTAAGCATCTCTCAGCTGTTAAATCACTTAACACATCTCCATCTATGTCTCTACAAATTTTGATGCTAAGGTTACGTTTGCCCTGACTTCCAAAAGCATCTGTGTACTTATGTTGCAGTTTTTCTGCTACTACTTCCCCTAAGCCTTCCAACGCAAATATTTTTTGTTTTAATTCTAGATTTATATCCTTCTCTAGAATATGCAAATAGCCATCAGCGTTTGGACTTTGATTTTTCTGTTTCTTGAATAAACGTCTTAAAGCTTTCTGCACAGTGTTGTCCTCCTTACAGTTTAAAACGAAACTAACGCCAGAAAGAATGTGAGGGAACTCTCTGGCCTATGGTGACTATATACCAACTATGATATATACAGGATACTTTATATTCGGGATGTATTCAAAACTGTTAGATAGTGAGTTTTCAGAAGTGCAAATATACTTAAATTCATTTATCAAAATTGAAACAAAAAAGAATAATAGAAATTAATTCTGTATTAGTTTTTTCAATATGTTAATTTTACTTTCGTCTTTATTATTCTTCTTTGTTCTTCTAACCATCTAATAAAGACTTATTATAAATCTTGAGGTAATCAACAATAGTTAGCAAATGATATTATGCTCCATAATATTCAAAAATCTCTAGAGTATTGTAGTCTACATCTGCAAATGGTCTTAAATCCTCTATGTAGGCAATGCCTATTTTAGTATTAGTTTTCCTAAATTCATGCTCTTGTAAATCAACCATTTTGTATCCTTGCAGTTCCATAAGTTTTTTTAATTTTCCCCACTTTTCCTCTAAAAAAATTAAAGGAATTAGGATATCAATACTTCTGGGGAAAAGTCCAACCCAGTTACCTTTTCAAGACCTAAAGAGCCATATAATAATGGAGTAATGTCTAACTCCTTATTAAGAGTTTTAGCTATTTTTATAAATTCATTATACAGTTCCATTTCATGTCCTGCCTCTAAAATCATCTTGTCAACAGCTGCTCGTAGGTGTGAATGTGCTATTCAACTTTCCCCTCCCTTCGAAGTTTTTAGTAATCCTTGTATGTATCCTCTTCGCAGTTAAGTCATCCTTATACTCTTCATACTCAGAATCAACCGGATTTCATCTGAAGCTTGAACCGCCACTATCCCAGAAATCGATTGTTCAACTGACTGGCTTCAGCAAAGTCAACAATCAAAATATTCCGATAGCTTTTTTATTGATTCCTTCTATTCTTTAGGATTTTAACACATTACTCAAGTTGATGTTAAAAATAAACAAAGAGAGGAAATGAAGGTTTGTATTACATGAAGTCTTTAAATTGATCTAA
The DNA here is from genome assembly GCF_958411575.1 of uncultured Bacillus sp. Taxonomy (NCBI): domain Bacteria; kingdom Bacillati; phylum Bacillota; class Bacilli; order Caryophanales; family Bacillaceae; genus Bacillus; species uncultured Bacillus sp. The sequence goes on along the minus strand of NZ_CATYRA010000002.1, from coordinate 211,034 downwards.
TATAATTTCAGTATCTTCATTTTTGGACTTTCCTAACTCCTGAGCAGCTTCTCGAACTATCTTTCTTAAATTTGCCGACTTTATTTGATGTGTGTACGAAGAAACAATTGACATCAATACATCAGCCAATTCAAAAGCCATGTCACCTTTTATTTCTATGGAATTTTCTTTAATAATGTGCAGTATCCACTCTAGGTCTTCAAGACTTTGGATTGGAAAAAGAGAAATCCTATGAATCTCTAAAGGATTCTTACTAATCAGTATTTTTTCGACTTCTTCCTTCTTTATAGCATCAGGATCATTTGGATCAATAGTATGAACATCAAAATCTAAGTTATCGTATTCATGAGTTTCATCTTCATATTCATGTGTATATAGCTTAGATAAAAATTCATCAAATGAATCTGCAATCTTAAAGTCATTATTTAATTCAAGGTCAAAGTAATGAACAGGTGGATTCTCATTCGTTTGGCGATAATCCAATGCAACCCAATTGTGTCCATCTCCCTGTATTAACAACAGTTTTTGGGGTAGACCCCATTCTTTTATTAGGTATTCACTCTCTAAGATTCCCAAATCTTTTTCTATCCCTCTAATGTGATCAACTTCAATATGGTCGTCTGCACAAGACGTTTCCTGATTTGTTGGGAACGCATTAAAATTAATCAATCCACCATTTTGTTGAATAATCAATTTTTTATATTGTTGAGGCAAAGTTAAGTTTAACTTTTTTTCGACTTTTTTTATTTCGTCTTCACTGATGTCTTTTAACCTTAAAGGATCATATTCAGGTTTCTCCCAAAATACTCTCATTTATTACCTCCTATAGGTTACGTAATACATACAACTATACATATACGCTTCTAAATTTGTAATGTTTCATGAAAATAAAACAGACGGAGATATCTTACGTAAGTCTACTCTCTTCAATGCGTTTAATCGCATTTTAAAACGAGCAAATATTGATAAAATGCCAATCCATGCATTCACACGCATGCTGTATTACTTTTAGAATCAGGTGCAGACATGAGAGCGCTTAGGTCATAAAGGTAACCGCGAATGTTTATTCTCATGTAAGTAAAAAACTTGACCAAAACCGGACAAAGAATTATGTCTCGCCAATCGTAGAGTTAGATTTCTAACTTCAAATATTTTTGGTCATAATTTGGTCATTGACCAAAAATCTAATTTCTCATTCTATTAATCTAAATCAAAAAATCCCCTGACACCAATAGTGCCAAGGGATTGAAAGATTAATATTGAGACATATACTGTTCGCGCTCCCAAGGGTGAACCTGCGTGCGGAACATATCCCATTCGATTTCTTTTGCTTCGATGAAGTGTTCGAATAGGTGCTCGCCCAGCGCTTTGACCATGACTTCGTTTGATTTGAATTCTTCTAGCGCTTCCGCAAGTGTTGCTGGAAGGTCAACGATTCCGTTTTCCATGCGCTCTTCTTTGCTCATGACGTAGATGTTGCGGTCGATTGGAGCTGGCGCTTCTAGTTTGTTTTTGATTCCGTCTAAGCCTGCAGCAAGCAATACACTAAGTGCAAGGTACGGGTTAGCAGCTGGATCTACGCTGCGGACTTCAACACGTGTGCTGATGCCGCGGGAAGCCGGGATACGGATAAGCGGGCTTCTGTTTTGCGCGCTCCATGCAACGTAGCAAGGTGCTTCATAGCCAGGAACAAGACGTTTGTAAGAGTTTACTGTCGGATTTGTTACTGCTGTAAAGCTTGTTGCGTGCTTCACGATACCTGCAATGAAGTGTTTCGCTGTTTCACTTAACTGAAGGTCTGCGTTTTCGTCATAGAATGCGTTAACGCCATCTTTGAAGAGTGATAGATTGCAGTGCATACCGGAACCGTTCACACCGAACAATGGTTTTGGCATAAATGTCGCATGCAGACCGTGTTTGCGGGCAATTGTTTTGACAACTAGTTTAAACGTTTGGATGTCGTCACAAGAGCGGACTGCACCAGCATATTTAAAGTCGATTTCGTGCTGGCCAGGCGCTACTTCGTGGTGAGACGCTTCGATTTCAAAGCCCATCTCTTCAAGCTCAAGAACGATATCGCGGCGGCAGTTTTCTCCCAAGTCAGTTGGAGCCAAGTCGAAGTATCCGCCTTTGTCGTTTAGTTCAAGCGTCGGCTCGCCTTTTTCGTCTAATTTGAATAAGAAGAATTCAGGCTCAGGCCCGAGGTTGAAATCACTGAAGCCTAGGTCTTCCATTTCTTTCAGAATCCGTTTTAAGTTGTTTCGCGGGTCACCTTCGAAAGGTGTGCCATCCGGATTGTAGATATCACAGATGAAACGTGCTACTTTACCTTTTTCAGCTGTCCATGGGAAGATAACAAATGTATTCAGATCTGGATACAGATACATGTCTGACTCTTCGATGCGAACGAATCCTTCAATAGAAGAACCGTCAAACATGACTTTATTATCAAGCGCTTTTTCAAGCTGACTTACAGGAATCTCAACATTCTTGATTGTTCCAAGAATGTCAGTAAATTGAAGACGGATATACTTCACGTTTTCTTCTTTTACTAATTTTACGATATCTTCTCTAGTGTACTTTGCCATTTCGTAAAACTCCTCCTCTTAAAAGGTAAATGTATATAGCAAAACAGTTGCTAACGGATTAATGAAAGAAGCGGGACATGTCGCCTTGGCGGAATGTATTCCCTCTTTGAAAACGGCCGGCTTGCATGAGCTCGTTTTTCAGGAGCTGTCTCAGTTCGTCATCGGACAGATCATGTTTCACTGGTTTTTTCGTCTTCTCGTTTTGTTTTTGCTCCGGCTCGGCTTCCGCTTTCGCCAGAATCTGTTTAATTCCTGCCATGTTTACACCTTGTTCTATCAGGTGCTTGATTTCTAACAGTTTATCTACATCATGAAATGAAAATAATCGTCTATTCCCTTCGCTTCTGGCTGGAAATATCAGTCCATTTTCCTCATAATATCGAATTTGCCTTGCTGATAACTCCGTTAACTGCATGACAATTCCTATTGGAAATAAAGGCATTGAGCGGCGAATATTATCACTCATCTCAATTTCCTCCTTTTCTTAACTTAGTTTCATTATAGGTGATGTTATATTTTGTGTCAATACGATGTAAGGATTCTTAACATCAAATTCAGTGAAATTTTAAAAAAATTTAAATTAATTGCTTTTCCATCAATGAATCCACTGCACTGCATATGGCATTCTTCACATGCGAATAGGTTAATCCACCCTGAACATACGCTACATACGGCGGGCGGATAGGACCATCTGCTGATAATTCGATGCTTGCTCCTTGAATAAATGTGCCTGCTGCCATAATGACATCATCTTCGTATCCCGGCATGTAGGCTGGATAAGGTGTCACGTGGGCATTGATCGGCGATGCATATTGAATGGCCTGGCAAAAGGCAATCATCTTTTCTCTGTCAGAAAACTCAACGGATTGTATCAAATCTGTTCTTTTCGCATCCCATTTCGGGTTTGAAGTGAAGCCCAGTTTTTCAAGGAATCTCGCTGTAAACACCGCTCCCTTTAAGCTTTGAGACACAACGTGAGGCGCCAAAAAGAATCCTTGATACATTTCTTGGAGCGAGTAAAGAGATGCTCCTGCTTCTCTGCCGATGCCAGGTGACGTCATACGGTATGAGCAAGCTTCAATCCATTTCGCTTTTCCAACGAGATAGCCTCCTGTTTTCGCAAGACCGCCGCCGGGATTTTTAATGAGAGATCCCGCCATCAGATCGGCTCCGACATGGCAAGGCTCAAGCTCTTCCACAAATTCCCCGTAACAGTTGTCCACAAAGACGATCAAGTTTTCATTGATTTCTTTTACAAACCGGATCATTTCTTTTATTTCATTAATTAAGAAAGAAGGACGATTTGCATACCCTTTTGAGCGCTGAATGCCGATTACTTTCGTCTTCGGGTTGATCGCAGCGGCGACTGCATCATAGTCTATTTTTCCGTCTTCCGTCAGATCAACCGCATTGTAGCCGATTTGAAAATCCTTTAACGATCCAGCGTTTTCTCCGCCTCTGACGCCTACAATTTCTTCTAGCGTATCATATGGCTTGCCCGTTATATAAAGAAGCTCGTCCCCCGGTCTGAGAACACCGAACAAAGCAATCGAGATGGCATGCGTGCCTGAGATAATTTGCGGCCTTACAAGCCCCGCTTCTCCGCCAAACACATCCGCATAAATGCTTTCAAGCGTATCTCTTCCGATATCATCATAGCCGTATCCAGTAGACGGCGTGAAATGAGTGTCGCTTACTTTGTGTTTTCTATAGCTTTGAAGCACTCTCCATTCATTGCGCTCGCTGATTTCTTCTATTTGTTTATGAACACCGGCAATGTCCGCTTCCACTTCCATTGCCGTTTTTTTCAATAATTCTCCGTGTGTTAATGTGTCAAACATGTTTTTGAATTTCCTTCCTACATATACTTCTTTAATTCACCGATGATGCTTTGCTCTTCTTGTACATAGCCTGATATGTCGTACCGTTCATTTTCTTCATTAAAATAGAAGCGATCAACCATCGTTTCCGATTTGATTCTGGAAAGGAGCTTCCCTTCACTTGCCGGCACATGCGCTTCAAATGACGTTAACAGCTCTTCGCGCAGATAGCGCTGAATCGCTTCTTTAAACGCATTAGCGTCTTCCTCAAATTTCGCACTGACCATAATGTGATCCCTTCCGGCAGACGGTATGAAATCAGGCAGTTTTTGATCACGTTTATTGTAAGCCGTCAGCATCGGAATATCATCGGCTTCAAGCTCCTCAAGCAACCGAAGCACCGTTTTTTCGTGTCCTACGTAATCCTCATTTGAAGAATCAATCAAATGCAGGATCAAATCCGCTTCTTTTACTTCCTCAAGCGTTGATCGGAATGCAGCAATCAGAGTTGTCGGAAGATCCTGAATAAACCCTACTGTATCTGACAGAAGCACGCTATAGCCGCTTGGCAGAACCATTTTCCTGGTCATCGGGTCCAGTGTGGCAAACAGGAGGTCTTCTTCATAGCTGTCAGCACTTGTCAGGCGGTTGAACCATGTTGATTTCCCCGCGTTTGTATATCCGACAAGCGCAATTTGAAGCACACCGTTTTTCTTTCTTCTTTCACGGTACCGGCTTCTATGGCGGATAACGGTTGAAAGCTGTGTGTTGATTTCGTGAATGCGATTTCTGATATGGCGGCGGTCGGTTTCCAGTTTCGTTTCCCCGGGACCTCTCGCCCCAATTCCTCCGCCTTGCCGGGAGAGATTGATCCCTTGTCCCGTCAGCCGCGGTAGTGCATATTGCAGCTGAGCCAGCTCAATCTGAAGTTTGCCTTCTCTCGTTCTCGCCCGCTTTGCGAAAATATCTAATATCAATTGCGTGCGGTCAATCATCTTTACTTCAATCGCTGTTGCCAATGACTTCAGCTGACTTGGCGACAGCTCATCATTAAAGATAAGGAGATCAGCTTCAAGTTCTTCCACCAGTGCCTTTAGCTCCTCTACCTTCCCTTTTCCTATATATGTAGCGGCGTCAGCCCTGTTCCGTTTTTGTGTGACGCTGGTCAATACTTTTCCGTCTGCTGTTTTTGTCAAAGATGCAAGCTCTTCCATGGAATTTTCAAAATGCTCATCCGTGATATGCGGCAGCTGACATCCGACTAAAATAGCTTTTTCTTGTCTTGTTTCCTGTTCGTTCAAATGGATGTTCCTTTCTTTTGCATATTGGGCAGTAGTATTATCATACCAAACCCTGCATGTGTATACCACAAATCGATTGCTTTGAAAAGCAAGAAATACAAGCAAAAAACAGACCTCTCGAACACTGAGAGGTCTATACAGAGCCAGACGCTTCTTCTTTAATGGATAGATCTTGGCTTTTGATGGTCATCAAATCGCTTTTTAAGTATTGATCTCCCATTAAAAGCCTCATGGCTTGCGCTCTGATCGATTTTTCGATCACATTTCTGACAAAACGGCCATTACTGAATTTAATGGGGCTTGTCGTGCTTTTGACTGTCATTAAGTAATCTTTCAATTTCCATTCCGCTTCTTGACTGAGCTGGTATTCCCTATCAGCGATCATGCGTTTCGCAATCTCCATCAGCTGGGTGACAGAATAATCCGGAAAATCAATGGAGATGGGAAATCTTGATTGGAGACCGGGATTTAATGAGAGAAAATGATCCATTTCCCGAGAATATCCGGCAAGGATCAAAATAAACTCATGCTGTTTATCTTCCATATGCTTTACAAGTGTGTCGATCGCTTCTTTTCCAAAGTCCTTTTCGCCGCCTCTAGCCAGCGAGTAAGCTTCGTCTATAAACAAAATGCCGCCTAATGACTTTTTGATTAAATCTCTCGTCTTTTGGGCGGTGTGGCCGATATATTCTCCGACCAGATCAGCCCGCTCCGCTTCTATCAGGTGGCCTTTTGACAGGACATTCATTTCAAAGAACAGCTTGCCGATCAGCCGTGCAACCGTCGTTTTTCCTGTTCCCGGATTTCCTTTAAACATCATGTGCAGCGCTTGCTTCCCCACCTTTAAGCCTTGCTCCGCACGTTTTTGGTTCACAAAAATCCAGGCGTATATTTCCTTGATGTTACGTTTCATTTCCTCCATCCCAACCAGTGCGCTCATCTCTTTTTCGATTTCCTTCAAAATGCCGTGCTTTGCTTCGTTTTTTTGCAATGCAGCTTGATATTCCGCCTCTGCCTCAGCATTCGTCAGCACCTGCTTTTGCCCGTTAAGAATAATGTTGATCTGTCCGTTGTTTTTATATGTCACAGCGCGCTCCAACATTTTCACCTCTCTGTTCTCTCTATATGATATTCAAGCGGATGCCGTTTGTGACAAACGCCTATCATGTGTCGAAACAATTGCTTTTTTCGGGAATGATAAGGAATCTTGCGCTTTCCCGAGAAATACTTTATTTCTTATTGTATTCACGGACAGGGGGTGGACAAACCAAGAGATTTTGTTTTTAACAATTTTGTAAGGAACACTGCTATGAATATGGTGATATGCCTTTGACATATAAACTTCTTTATCACGGACACTTCCTATATCGCTTTCAACAGCTCAAATGAATCTCTCAGCGGAAGATACTCTCCGAAGCTGCGCTCTTTGTCCGTTGCGCACCCTGTTTGGCATGACACTTTCGGTTTTGAATAGGGAGCGAGCCAAAAATACGAATTGATCACACCTGACAGCATATTGATCGCGGTTAATTTGCTGCCCTCATTCGCTCAAGATACCTGAGACATTTTTTTCTTCTATTAATAAAGAGATGTCTTCAGCGACACGTTTTCCTTGCCTTTTTCTTCTCAGCATATGAAAGGAGCTTTGCGTATTAATTTACGTTCCAAGTGCCTAACGCAAAGCTGAAGACAAGACGGTATCAGTGGAAATAAAGCCGAACCCACAAAATTCATATTTTTCATTCAGATAGAATCTGCTGTCGCTTCATGTTGAATTGTGCGCTTTCCCGAGAAATAATTTCCGCATCCAAAGGGTTATTTCCTCATTTTTTAGACGAATGATAATCGTACAAGCAGGAGCCGTGTTTTTTCATATCCTGTAATGAGGTGATGAAGAATGGTTAAGATTTTTATTGATCCTGGCCATGGCGGGTCTGACCCAGGCGCAACAGGAAATGGCCTTCAAGAAAAAACGTTAACCCTGCAAATCGCTTTAGCTTTACGTACGATATTGATAAATGAGTATGAAGGGGTTTCTTTGCTGCTGAGCCGGACAAGCGACCAATATGTCAGCTTAAGCGACCGGACAAATGCTGCAAATAGCTGGGGAGCAGATTTCTTTTTATCCATTCACATTAATGCCGGGGGCGGAACAGGTTTCGAAAGCTACATTTACCCGGGAGTCGGTGCCCCGACGACGACTTACCAATCGGCAATTCACTCTAATGTGATACAAGCTGTCGACTTTGCAGACCGCGGCAGAAAAACAGCAAACTTCCACGTTTTAAGGGAGTCAGCAATGCCTGCCCTATTGACCGAGAACGGTTTCATTGATACCGTTGCGGATGCAAATAAGCTGAAAACAAACAGCTTTATTCAAAGCTTAGCGAGAGGGTATGCAAACGGGCTGGAGCAAGCCTTTAACCTTAAAAAGACCTCTAGCTCTAGGTTATATAAGGTTCAGGTCGGCGCATTTAAAGTCAAAGAGAATGCGGACTCACTTGCAAGCAGTGCTGAAGCTAAAGGCTTTGACACGATTGTCCTTTTAAAGGACGGATTATACAAGGTACAGATCGGCGCATTTTCATCCAAAGACAATGCAGATGCTCTTGCTGCCAGAGCGAGAAATGCCGGCTTTGACGCTATTGTGATTCTAGAATCATAGTCTAGACGCGGACTAGCGTCTCGTAAAAAAACCCGGCTCCTCATCATGAGAAACCGGGTTTTTTTATTCAAGAATATCAATAACAAATTGTGACCATGTTTCCAGACGGTTATAGATGTCGTCCTGTTTTAATTCAGAGATTTTCATCCATTTTCCCGCAATTTGTTCTTTCTCCTTCACTTCCACTTGTGAGCCTGGCTTTAATTGAAGCGCAGAAAGAATACCAATATGCACTTTGCCGACACTGTTTTCATCATCATTGATGAGTCCCAGTGTGACAATCGCCTGTTTATCTTCTTCATTTATTTGCAGTTCTTCGTCAAGTTCACGGTCTGTGTTCAGCTTTAAGACTTCAGCAAATGAGGCTGCTCCTTCAATCGAGTTCATATGGCCTCCAAAGCCGAGAGAAAGCTTATTGTGCAGACGCGATTCTCCGCCGCCAGCCAGCCGTTCGTAAAGGAAAACTTCATCTTCGCGCTTAATGACGACATAAGGGATCGGCTGCTTGAAATGCGGATCTTCTTCTGCGTCTCCCCTTCTCATTTCACGATAGCCGGCTTCGATCTGAGCCATGATTTCTGCTACTTTGCTATCTTCACTGTTCACGCCCTGGAAGGTTAAGCTTTCTTTCTTAAACACGTCATCGCGCGGGGCGACTAAAATCATTTCGTCCATTTTTCCCATGGTTACTGCGTCCTCCTCATTTGAACCTTCAAGCGAAAAGAGCAGATATTATATCTGCTCTTTTTCATCTCCAAAATAAAAGTCATCGTCTTTGAGCGGCTCAACTGTCGCCTTTTTATAACCGTTCCCCTTCATAGAGAAGAAGTCATGTGATTTTGTTTTTGTATTTAATCCGTTTAAAACGATCGGATTAATATCTTCCTCTTCAAAATATGGATCAAATCCAAGGTTCATCAGCGCTTTATTGGCATTATATCGGATGAATTTCTTTACATCGTGTGAGAGTCCAACTTGATCGTACAAGTCTTCTGTATACTCAAGCTCATTTTCATATAACTCATTCAGAAGGTCGATCGCAAATCCGCGAAGCTCTGCTTTTTTCTCTTCTGTCTGCTTATTGTAGATTTCCTGAGCAAGGAGACCCACATAGACGCCGTGAATCGCTTCATCACGAAGGATCAAGTTAATGATTTCCCCGCTTTGCATTAGTTTTCCTTGTCCGTAGAAATATAACGGATAATAGAAACCGCTATAGAAGAGGAAGCTTTCCAGATAGACGGAAGCAACCATCGCTTTGAACAGTGAAATCTCGTCATCTTTTTGAATGGCTTTGTAAAGTCCGACGATGATTTGCGCTTTTTTCTGCAAATATTTATTTTGTTTGACCCACTCGAATACTTCATTGATGGTTTCAGTCGGTGCCAGGGTCATGAAAATATTAGAGTACGATTTTGCGTGAACGGCGTTCTCCATCATCGCCATAAAGTTCAGCACGGCTTTCCGCTGGTGGCCGTCTACGTGTTCAGCCACGATCGGCATTCCTGTATTCCCCTGCTCTGTATCAAGAAGAGTCAATCCGGCCAGCACCTTCATATACGTGTCTTGCTCGTTTTTCCCGAGGTACTTCCAAGTGAGGAGATCGCCGTTTAAAGCAATCTCTTCCGGAAGCCAGAACTGTTTCACATTTTGGTTATAGAACATTTGGGTAAAGTCGTCTTCATGCTTTGACCAGTTTGCTGCGTCATAAATTTTCGTCACTATAAACTCTCCTTTAATCAAACAACACAAGAAAGGCAGCTGTCTTGCCCAGTATCTTTCGTTCTTGCATAGTAAATGGTTTTAATTCCTCTGTGATGTGCATACAAATCAATCCGGTTTAAATCACGAGTCGTCATTGTATCTTTTAGGAACAATGTAAAGCTGATTCCCTGATCAACATGCTGCTGGATTGTCGCGATCATATCTACGACTTTGAACATATCCATATCATAGGCTTCTTTGTAGAAGAACCAGTTATTAGATGCAAGCCCAGGCATTGGGTAGTACGTTTTTGAGTTGCCGTATGTTCTTTCTTCAATCCGTTCCATAATCGGCATGACAGATGCCGTGCTTGACTGAACGTATGAGATAGAGCCTGTCGGCGCAATGCATAATCTGTAGCTGTGATACATGCCGTGTTCAGCGACAAATGCTTTTAATTGTTTCCAGTCCTCTGTCGTCGGGATGTGCATGCCTTCAAACAGATTTGCAATTTTTTCGTATTTCGGCGAGAAATCAGTTGAAACGTACTTATCGAAGTATTCACCAGTTGCATAGGTTGATCCTTCATATTGATCAAACGTCTCGCCCTTCTCTTTTGCGATCTCCGCAGAACGCTGGATAGAGTAGAAGTTCACCATCATAAAGAATGTGTTCGCAAAGTCGCGCGCTTCTGGGCTTTCATACGCGATGCCGTTTTGCGCAAGGTATCCGTGAAGGTTCATAGCGCCGAGGCCGATTGATTTCATCGCTTTGTTTGCCCGTCTTACAGCAGGCGCATTACGGATATCAGTCGTTTCAGAAACGTGAGTTAAAGAATCAGTCGCAAGCTTAACAGTCTTTTCAATCGATTTGTGCTCCATTACGTTGAGAATGTTAAGCGATCCTAGGTTGCAGGAAATATCCAAACCGATTTCATCTTCTACATCATAGTCTGTGTAAGAAGAAACTTGAGATGCCTGCAGCACTTCAGAGCAAAGGTTAGAAAATTTCACCTTTGAAATATGGTTATTCGCATGTACTTTGTTGACATTATCTTGGAACATGATGTACGGATAGCCTGATTCAGAACGAAGCATCGCCAATTTTTCGAGCAATTTCCGCGGGTTGATTTTCTCTTTTTTCACCCGAGGGTTGTCGACGAACTTATCGTACATTTCATTCATGTCCATTTCGTCCATGTGCTGTCCGTACTCTTTATAGATGGTATGCGGATAGAATACGTAAGCCGCTTTGTCCTCACGCGCAAGCTCAACGAACTTGTCCGGAATGACTACACCGATTGAAAGTGTTTTGACGCGCACATCCTCATCGGCAGAAATCTTTTTCGTATCGAGAAAATCATTGATATCGCGGTGGAAAATGTTTAAATACGCCGCACCAGATCCTTGTCTTTGTCCCATTTGATCAGCATAACGGAACGCGTTATCAAGAAGCTTCATGACGCCTACAACGCCTTTTGTGGCATTTTCAACATCTTTAATGGCTTCACCTTTCGCGCGAAGCTTGGACAGGTTAAGAGAAACCCCGCCGCCCAGTTTTGAAAGCTGCATGGAGATATCGATCGCTCTTGAAATATCGTTTAATGAATCATTGACTTCGAGCAAGAAGCAGCTCACCAGTTCTCCGCGGCGTTTTCTTCCCGCGTTCAAAAATGTCGGTGTGCTTGGCTGATATTCCTGATTGATCATCAGGTTCACATATTCTTTTGCTTTCTCAGTGTCGCCGTTTGCGAAGAAAAGCGCGACAATTGAGATTCGGTCCTCATATCGCTCGAGGATTTTTTTCTTGTCATTCGTTTTCAAAGCATAGTCATTATAGAATTTAAACGCACTCATGAAGGAAGGAAAACGAAACTTCTTAGCGTAAGCTGTCTTAAACACTGCTTTAATGTCTTCAAAAGAATAAAGGCTTAAGAATTCCTCTTCGTAGTATTGGTTTTCAATCAAATAATCCAGCTTCTCTTTTAAGTCGTGAAAGAAAACTGTGTTTTGATTGATATAATCTACAAAATAGCTATGTACAGCCTCTTTATCCTTATCAAACTGGAATTTTCCATCTTTTTGGATCATGATTTCGTTATTTAACTGGATCCATTTTGGCACTTGATTTTGTGACAACTCTTTCTACCTCCTGAGTAAACAATTCAACGTCTTTAGATGTGCCGCTGAGTTCAAATTTGTGCAAGATCGGCACCTGATATTGTCTTGAAATGGTATCGGCGCTTTTTGCAAAGTTATCGCCCCATACTTTATTGCCGCTCGCAGCGACTCCTAATAAAAGATGGGCGTATTTTTCGAGAAATGATTGTGTTGATGCCGGTACCTGACCGAAGTTTGTCGTGTAGGTGACCAAAACAAACGGAGTGTCCAGGTGATCAATTTCGTCCACCTTGCGTATCTGCTGAAAGCCTATTTTATTCACAAACCGCTGAACATTCCCTGTTTTTGAATCAAATATGATTTGTACCACGTTTTATCACGACCTATCAAAAAATATGAATCTCTCATCACTAACACTATATATAGTATACTATCCTCTATCAAAAACACAATATATAGATTTGTTTTTATGAAAAATTCATATTTTGATCAAATCAGGCAACTGGCCAGACTCATAAGGGCCCAAAAAAGAGAGCAGAACGAGAATCATCTCTCGTCCTACTCGGGGTGTCGTTTTTAAGCCGATGTATATCATAACATGAAAAAAAAATGCTTAGTAGTCTAGATTTTTTTTTCTTAAGCTATCACAGCATTTTTCGCTCTCTACTGTTTCTTCTATTTCAACATCAGCACCGATCTCTTCTAAAACCGCCTTCAAAGCGCTGATAATTGAGGCTTCTCTGACTAATTCTTTTCCGTTCACAATGATGCTTGTTCCGTATTCATAGCAAGAATCATCTTCGCAAATTTCTTCCCAATGATTCACGATCACTTTATGCTTCATTTTTTCACCCTCTGTTTGATCTGTGTCTGTATTTAGTTTAGCGGGTAGCATCCGCTTTGTAAATTCGGATGCTTGTGAATTTTATTCAAGCTCATCATCCGAGTATTCTTTCTTCATCTTTACCTCATTGCGGGACTCATTATACTCATAAATTTTGATATAGCCGTCCTCCACAACACCAAAATGATTATGTTCAAGCGGGAACGAGGTTGGCGGAGGCGTTTCATAGCCTGAATTGCCACTGTCTGTTTCGATGATGGTATCTTGATTCCCGCACGCCCCGAACAGTAAAAAAACAGCTATCCACACAAGCGCAATCCTGATTCGTCTCAGTTCTGCTTCACTTTCAAACAAGGTCGCGTCACTCCCAGATATGATTTTTACATGATATTCGATTTAGTCTTGCATATGTTGATTTCATAAAAAAAGACCGTGCCTTGGCATGGTCCGCTTACAAAAAAGCTTGGAACAAAAGTGGATCAATTTTAAAAAATGGCTGCCGGGATTCCCCCGACAGCCTCCCCATGTCTTGACATGGTATTTTTTGATTTATTCGAGTTCAAGCTGGACGTTTTTTTGCGGCGCAAACGTTGAGATCGCATGTTTATATATAAGCTGCTGCTTACCTTCCGATTCCAGCAATACGGTAAAGTTATCAAAGCCTTTCACCTGGCCACGCAACTGAAAGCCATTCAGCAAAAAAACAGTGACATACGTATTTTCTTTCCGGATTTGATTCAAAAACTGATCCTGAATATTAATCGGTTTCATGTTTCGTCCTCCTTGATTCTCTATATCATACAGTTTCGATTAAAGTTCGAGTTTTCCTGCTATATGTGTGAAAATTTCCTTTTTTTTCAGCTCCATATCAACGGGCGGTGTCATATCGAACCAGGCAACCTGCATTTTGTTGCGAAACCACGTCAGCTGGCGTTTCGCGTACCGCCTTGAGTTCTGCTTTAGCTGATCGACGGCATCAGAAAGTGTCACAAAACCGTCAAAATATGCATATAGCTCCTTATAGCCTATCGCCTGTATCGATTGACAGTCTCTCACGTTCCTGTCGTAGAGGCGCTTCACTTCCGGAAGAAGGCCTGCCTCCATCATCATATCGACCCGCTGATTAATTCTTGCGTAAAGCGTGTCTCTATCCATTGTCAGTCCGATTAACACTGCATTGTACACAAGTTCTCGTTTTTGTTCCTGCAAATGCTGAGACATGGTTTTTCCAGACGTATGTAAGATTTCCAGTGCACGAATGACTCTTCTCGTATTATTGGGATGAATCGCTGCTGCTGCCTCTGGATCTGCCGCAGCAAGTTTGGCATGAAGAAAGTCAGCGCCTTCCCGCACGGCAGCTACTTGCAGGCTCTGTCGAAACGCAGGATCGTTCGCCTCTTCCGTAAATGTATAATCGTAAAGCACAGATTGTATATAAAGCCCTGTACCGCCGACAATCATCGGAAGCTTTCCTCTTTTTGCAATCTCGCTGATTTTGTTTCTCACTAAGCTTTGATAATCAGCGGTGGAGAAGGAATCTTGGGGATCTAAAATGTCAATGAGATGATGGGGCACTCCCTCCATCTCCTGTTCATTGATTTTAGCTGTTCCAATATCCATCCCTTTATAAACCTGCATCGAATCACCGCTGATAATTTCCGCGTTCAAAGATTTAGCTAGCTGAATACTTAAATTTGTTTTCCCCACTGCCGTCGGTCCGACTAAAATGACAACGGGCTGCTTCGTATTATTCAATGTGTATCACTCTCTTTTATAAATCTCCCCCCATTATAGCATTCATCATGTACAACCACCTATCCATTTTGCCCTATTTTTGAACCGGTAAACATCTTTCTACCACCCGAGCGGCTCATTGCCGACGATTTCTCTCGTCTTTCCTTTCAGGGCATGCCGATGCGTTTTTCTTCCGTCATCTTTCGGATCATACACAACGCCTCCGTACCGGATCTCAATCGGTTCATTATAGGCCAGATACGTCGTTTCTTCGATTTCATGATAATGGGTGCCGTCCGCTAAAGGAATCGCAGGCCCTGAGATTCCGTAATATCGGTGAAAATGGCCGTTTTCAAAAGAAGTGATCCCTGTAAAGTAATGTGTATGCTGATCGGTATTCGATCCATTAGCCGGCTGAGTAAATCCTTCAATGAGATGATAATGTCCCTGTTCTCTCGTCGTTTTGACATGATACGCATGTACGTGAGGCGGCGCTTTTGACCAGTCAGACGGATACAGGCCCAATGTGATCACATCCCTTCTTTTTCATCAAACGCCCAATCAAATCTGGGTAGGCTGAATACACTGCATCATCTACACTTTATTACAGGAGGAAAGAAAAGATGAACGAGGTAGGCAATTTCACTGCTGAAGATACAAGAATATTTGGAAGACCTTTCGGATTTGGCAGACCTGGATTCGGCTACGGGTTTGGAAGACCTGGATTCGGGTTTGGCCGGCCATTCGGTTTTTACGGGGGACCTTTTTTCGGCGGCCTAGTTGGCGGGCTTGTAGGAAGCGCTTTATTTAATCCTTATTTTTATGGCGGATATCCCTATTATCCGTTCACCCCATTCCCTTACTACTATTAAATACAAAAGGCCTCTTCAAAAGGGGGTCTTTTTATGTGATTGAAAATGAATCGCTTGACTCATACATAGGCATACACTAATATTTTTCTAGCTGAAGATCTTTTCAAATCTAAAAATGTAGTTGAAGTGAGGAGAATGTACGATGTTGGTAGGATATATATTCCTCACGATTGCCATATGCTCGGAATCGATAGGAGCGGCCATGCTGAAAGTATCTGACGGCTTTAAAAAGTGGAAGCCAAGCGCTTTGGTCGTGATTGCCTATTCCCTCGCCTTTTATATGCTGTCGCTAACCTTAAACCATATCCCCCTCAGCCTCTCGTATGCGACGTGGAGCGGTGTAGGCACGGTGCTGACGGCAGTGATCGGAGTGAAATGGTTTAAGGAAGAATTGAATGCCAAAGGGCTTATCGGGATTCTTTTATTAATATCAGGGGTCGTGTTACTTAACTGGCAGTAAAGGAGTGATAATGATGAAAGGATTGCTTTATTTGGCTCTTGCCATTGTATCTGAGGTTTTCGGGAGCACAATGCTGAAGCTTTCAGAAGGATTTACACAAGCCTGGCCCATTGGCGGAGTCATTGCCGGATTTCTTTCTGCTTTTACCTTTCTAAGCTTTTCTTTAAAAACAATTGACTTATCAAGCGCGTATGCGACATGGTCTGGCGTTGGAACGGCGCTTACAGCCATTGTCGGGTTTTTGCTTTTTGGCGAAACCATCAGTTTAAAGGGCGTGTTCGGGCTCACGCTTGTCATTGCAGGCGTCGTTGTGTTAAATCAGTCGAAAGCCCCTGCTAAAGAAAAAAAACAGACGGTCTGTGAGTGACCGTCTGTTTTTTATTCTCCAGCCCGTTTTACAGAGGCTTCAAGCTGCAGCTCGACATTTCCTTGAATTGCGCGTGAAATCATGCATGACGACTCCGCCTTTTCACAAAGTTTGTGTGCCAATGCGACATCTTCTGGTGAAGCATCATGTTTGAGGACGACGGAGGGACGGTGAATAATCTTTTTGTATGTAAAAACTCCTTTTGTGACGTCGACAATGCCTTCTGACTCCATCTGCAAGTCTTCCTTTTCCAGCCCGCTTCTTTCCATCATCGCAGCAAGTGTAATAATGTAACAGGTCGCTGCCGCCCCGAGAAGCATTTCATCTGGGTTGGTCCCCTCTCCCGGTCCATCCATTTCTTTGGGAATGGAAATAGATGTGATTAAGTTCCCGCTTTCGATCGTACCAACGTCATTGCGGTTACCCGGCCAGTTCGCTTTTAAATAAAAATGATGATCTGCCATCGTATGTTTTGCCTCCTTTTATGATCCTATTTCAGTCTACTGATCTTCTCTTATTTTGTCTTCTGATCTGCTTGTTACGAATACTCTTTTTCAAGGACACTTTTGATCGCACTTACATAAGCGTAAAATTCACTGTTCTTTGTGTATTTCCGATTTTTATAATAAAAATCATCGAAAAATGCTTCTCTTTGCTCGCGGCTGATTTCCAGCTGGATACTCAGCCCCGTTTCCCCTTGGTTGTTAATGTTTTCGGCGCTCAACCCAGCAAGACCGCTTTTAGACGACGCTAACTCAGCGGAAAATCCTCTTCTCTCAAGGGCTCTCACGATCATTTTCGCCCGCTTTCGGTCTGTGCCTCCAACAAGTGTATTCTTGTCCTCCCCTTTATATCCGTGAAAAGCCACAACATATTGGTGCTCCTTGATTTTCTTTTCGGCCAATGGCTCATCAAAGTTGGTGCTTGTAATGTGAAGTGTTTGGTTATCGTGTGACTTCAACCCTTCAAACAGGTATGTAGAGAATTCATTATTGAAATACCGCACAAGCTCGCTTACTCCGCCTTCAATTCTTCCGCCGTGTGGAGACATAATTAACACTTTGCTTCCTTTTTTCTCACTATAGGAAATATCATAATCGGCTTGGCTCTCATTTTCTGCCAAGCTGCTGAAATTTGAATATGTATCTGGCTGATTAGATGGTTCAGGTTCTAATGAGTAATGAACATATCTCAGGAATAAGACAATGGCTAAGACTAATATGACATTTAGTATAAATCTTCTCATGTTTAACTCCTTTCATAAGAATGGCAAGGTTCATTATATGAGGTTTAGCCAATAGGTTTTATCTTACCATTGTATACGCTATATCATCAGTGAAAAAGTTCCCGGTTTCAAAAAATCAATTGATTGTCACGGTTAATAGCGGTTCATTTGAAATATGAGTGAAAAAAGATTGAGAGGAAAGATAAAAAAGGTAGGAATAACCTCACTTGGCAATTACATGTATAGAGGTTTAAGGAGGGTTTTATTAGCGGCTGCCCGGTTGCTGAGACGGACAGCCTGTTATCGGCCTGCCAAATAGAGGTTTTGTTTATTTGTTCTCACAAAGTCACAGGAGAGGATCGAATCCAACAAAAACGTTCTGATCTGTTGTTTCGAAAAACAAAATGCTTTGATTTGTGTTTGGTTTTTCTGTCTTACAATAATCGTTCTTTTACTAATCGTTCCGTCTTTCTTCATATATATAATGCTGATTGGTATTTGGCTTTCCAAAGACCGATGTAAGAAGAAATTCATACAGCTGCTCTCCCCCTGCCAGTTTGATATGACAACATTATAATACGAACATATGTTCCTTTTCAATCCCCAATGATTGCCACGACTCCTGAATCTGATTCGAAAGATTCATAAAAACCAACTCTTGTCCGCCTCTTCTAAAGGACAAACAAACTTACCAAACCTATCATCTGCTCATAGAGTATACAGAGAACCTTATAATAGGAGGAAAATACATGTTTGGGTACTCTATGGTACAAATGGTGAGAGCAAATGCTCATAAGCTAGATTGGCCGTTACGGGAAAGCGTCTTGCAGCTTTACAAGCCCTTCAAATGGACTCCTTGCTTCTTGCATCAGTTCTTCGAAACCAAATTGAAAAACAGAAAAAAAATGTCAGTCATTATTGAATTTGAAGAAGGCTGTCACGAGACCGGTTTTCAAATGGCTGGAGAGGTGCTGCAAAAAGAAAAACGCAGCAAGCTAAAAAGCCGCTTCAATAAAATCAATTGCTGCACCGCGGAGGTTACCCCTTCAGCGTTACATTCCCTTCTTTCTGAATGTAGCGATATTCGCAAAGTGTATTTAAACCGCGAAGTCAAAGCGCTTCTAGACACGGCAACCGAAGCAAGCCACGCGAAGGAAGTCGTCAGAAACGGGCAAACCCTGACAGGAAAAGGTGTTACTGTCGCTGTTGTCGATACAGGAATCTACCCGCATCCTGATTTAGAAGGCAGAATTATCGGATTTGCGGACATGGTCAATCAAAAAACAAAACCGTATGATGATAATGGCCATGGCACACACTGTGCGGGTGATGTCGCAAGCAGCGGCGCATCCTCTTCCGGCCAATACCGCGGACCTGCACCGGAAGCCAATCTAATCGGTGTAAAGGTTTTGAACAAGCAAGGTTCGGGAACGTTAGCAGATATTATTGAAGGTGTAGAATGGTGTATTCAATACAATGAGGACAATCCGAATGAACCGATTGATATTATCAGTATGTCGCTCGGTGGCGATGCGCTTCGATATGATAATGAACAGGAAGACCCGTTAGTCAGAGCGGTTGACGAAGCGTGGAACGCAGGGATTGTCGTCTGTGTCGCTGCCGGAAACTCAGGGCCTGATCCACAAACCATTGCAAGCCCGGGCGTGAGCGAAAAGGTGATTACAGTAGGTGCCCTTGACGATAACAATACCGCAAACAGCGATGATGATACGGTCGCTTCCTTCTCAAGCCGCGGGCCGACAGTATACGGGAAAGAAAAGCCCGATATTTTAGCGCCGGGTGTTAATATTATTTCCCTCCGCTCTCCGAACTCTTATATCGATAAGCTTCAAAAGTCAAGCCGTGTAGGGTCTCAGTACTTTACAATGTCTGGAACATCGATGGCAACACCGATCTGTGCAGGAATTGCAGCTTTAATCCTTCAGCAAAATCCGGACCTCACACCTGATGAAGTGAAAGAGCTGTTGAAAAACGGCACGGACAAATGGAAAGATGAAGATCCGAATGTTTACGGAGCGGGCGCCGTCAACGCGGAAAATTCCGTTCCCGGCCAATAGACAGCGTCATAAAGCCGGCAATTCTCTCTCAGAGACTTGCTGGCTTTATGTTTTGAATTTTCATAATAATGGGATAAAATAATAGAGAAAGAGGTGAAAAAAGTGCCATATTATATCTGCAAAACATGCGGAGTACAACATGCGCAGACTGTAAATCCGCCGAACTCATGTCTGATTTGCGATGACGAAAGGCAGTATATTCATCCTGATGGACAATGTTGGACAACCCTTGAAGACATGCGTGAGAAAGGAAACCTTCAAAACATCCTCATAAAGGAAGAAGAGCATCTTTACAGCGTCAAAACTGAACCAGAGTTTGCAATCGGACAAACAGCACATTTGATCCAGCATAAGGGCTTCAACGTGCTATGGGATTGCATTTCATACCTTGACCAAAAGACAATTGACCAAATGAAAGAATTAGGCGGTATTCAAGCCATTGCTTTGTCTCATCCACATTATTACTCTACTCAGGTTGAATGGGCTGAAGCATTTCAGGCTCCGATTTATATCCACGAGGATGACAAAGAATGGGTCACAAGGCCCAGCAATTACATTCATTTCTGGACAGGGGAAACTCTCAACATGAAGCCGGGACTGGACCTTTACCGCCTGGGCGGACACTTTAAGGGCGGTGCTGTTCTCCATTGGAGCAGCGGCAATGCAGGGAAAGGCTGCCTATTGACCGGAGATATCATTACGGTTGCGGCGGATCGGAACTGGGTCAGCTTTATGTACAGCTATCCAAACCTCATTCCCCTCCCCGCCTCCAAAGTTGAAGAAATAGCAGCCAAAGTGAAACCGCTTCAATTTAACCGGATTTATAATGCTTTTTCTAAAGTTGTCAAAGAGAATGCCGGCGAAGCAGTCCAGCGTTCTGCCGTACGTTATATCAAGGCTCTGAACAGCGAATTGTTTCATACATAGAGGGTGAGGCGGCTCTTTTCCGTGTAAAAGATGCAGCAATTGGGAATAGTATCGTGTAGATCAAAAGGAGGAATATTGATGGCACACACGAATACACAGCTTTCTCAATGGCTGGAATCAAAAATCGGCCAAACGCTTGATATTAGAAAAGGTGAATTGACCCATGATGAAGAGATTTCAGACTTGGATCAGATTGTTCTCCACCTTCAAAAAGTGGGTATACGCAGCACGAATCATCCTGATGACTATGTTGCAAAAGAAGAACTCGTTTTAGAAGGCGAAGGAACAACATTCACTGAGGACGGCAACGTACCGCTTCCGCAAAATGCCTATGAAATTCCTTTATTAGGCGATATGCATATTCACCAAGAAAACGAAGGATTGAAGGTTATAACAGATCGTGCAGTATATACATTTGATGTCCAGCACAGCTGACAGTCACTTTTATCAAAATAATATAGCTTAGCGCCTTTGAGCTTTCATTCAAAGGCGCTGCTTACATGCTGCCGCTTTTTCACTTTTCGTTCTTCACCCTATTGAATGCCGCCTAAAATAGATATATAGTTTTAGAGACAGGATTAAATTTCAAATAATTCTGTTTTTTGCAAACTGCAAACTTGTATAACAAAATGAAATTACCACTTACCCTATCTTAGGCGAGGAGAATGCACATGGAAAAATTGATGTTTCATCCGCATGGTAAAGAATTTCATCTAAATCCTTTTTCAGTATTGGGCCGATTTAGAGAGGAAGATCCCGTTCACCAATTTGAATTAAAACGCTTCGGAGGCACATATCCGGCTTGGTTAATCACCCGATATGATGATTGTATGGCCTTTTTAAAAGACAATCGAATTACAAGAGACGTTAAAAACGTGATGAGCCAAGAACAAATCAAAATGCTCAACGTCAGCGAGGATATCGATTTCGTATCCGATCATATGCTGGCAAAAGACACACCTGACCATACTCGCTTAAGATCACTTGTTCATCAAGCATTTACCCCCCGCACCATTGAAAATCTGCGCGGCAGCATAGAACAAATTACTGAACAGCTTTTAGATGAAATGGAAAAAGAAAATAAAGCGGATATCATGAAATCCTTCGCATCCCCTTTGCCTTTTATTGTTATATCTGAATTGATGGGAATTCCTAAAGAGGATCGGGCACAGTTTCAAATCTGGACCAATGCGATGGTTGATACCTCTGAAAGTAACAGAGAGCTGACAAATCAAGCCCTTCGTGAATTCAAAGACTATATCGCCAAGCTGATCCAAGACAGAAGAATACAGCCAAAAGACGATTTAATCAGTAAACTTGTGCATGCTGAAGAAAATGGCAGTAAGTTAAGCGAAAAAGAGCTTTATTCGATGCTGTTTTTGCTGGTTGTAGCGGGCCTTGAAACGACCGTTAACTTACTCGGATCAGGCACCCTCGCATTGCTTCAGCACAAGGAGGAGTTCGAAAAACTAAAGCAGTATCCTGAGATGATCGCTACAGCAGTTGAAGAATTGCTGCGATATACCTCGCCTGTCGTTATGATGGCAAATCGGTGGGCCATCGAGGACTTTACATACAAGGGGCATTCAATCAAAAGAGGAGACATGATCTTTATAGGCATTGGATCTGCCAATCGCGATCCAAACTTTTTTGAGAACCCGGAAACATTAAATCTAAATCGATCGCCTAACAGACATATTTCTTTCGGCTTTGGCATTCATTTCTGCTTAGGAGCGCCGCTTGCCAGGCTGGAAGGCCACATTGCATTCAACGCGCTTCTAAAGAGATTTCCGGATATTGAACTCGCGGCAGCGCCTGATGACATTCACTGGAGAAAAAATGTCTTTTTAAGAGGATTAGAAAATCTCCCTGTTTCACTATCAAAATAACATATTCAAAACGCCCCCTTCAAAAGGGGGCGTTTGTGTTTCTCAGCGCTTCACCAATTCATCTTCTTTTTCTTCTTTTGCTTCATGTTTTTTCCGGAAAGCTTTAAGGAAATTCGCGTTTACTACCCCCTTATTTGAATAGAGTTTTTCGCAAAATTCTAACATGGCTTTGGACGCTTTAGGTTCCGTTAATATCATGAAGTGATTGCTTGAATCGACATCTATCAGGTTGAAATGGGGGATTTGCCGCTCCCATTCCTCCCAGTAGGTAGCTTGATCGAACGATGCTTTTTCATTTGAGAAAGTGAAATAAATGTCTAAATCACCAAAGAAAGACCTGCTTTTGTTGCGGAAGTAATAACATTTTACCGCCTCAGGGTCAGACAGAGGCTGTACAGTGTACGATTCAACATCATAGGCACGCTGTGTTTTCATCATTTGCTTCGTCTGCGCACGTATTTGCTTCTCCGGTTTGTTTAATCCACGTTTTCTTGCCAAATCAATCAGCTCAGACAGGAATTCTTCATCCACTGTGCTGGTGTCTACCTCTTCACGGCTGATGAGAACGTCAGTAAGCTTATCTTGCTTCGCAATCGAGGCCAGCATCGTATTGATTGTTTGCAGCATTGACGTTTTCATAGAAGCCTCATTCTCTTTCGTTTCAGAACTGTATGGAGAGTCAATCATCACCATGCTTTTGACAGAAAGTCCTTGGCTTTGCAGCTGGCGTGTGACCTCATACGCAATCATTCCGCCTAAGGAATATCCGCCTACATCATAAGGGCCTTCTGGCTGTATGGCTCGAATGATCTCTATATAATAGGAAGCCATTTGTTCAATTCCATGTAAAGGATCATGATCAGCCATAAATCCCCTGGCTTGAATACCATAAAAAGGGCGCTGGCTTTTTTGTGCAAATCGCTGATAGATTTCAACGCCTCCTACCCCGCCATGAAACCAAAAGACAGGACGCCCCTGTTTTCCGTCATTTAACGGTATCAATTCCGGAAACGTGCGAGTATGATCATTTTGTAAAGATGCATCCTCCTGTTTCTTTGCTATTAAGTCCGTCATGTCCTGCACAGTTTGGCATGCTTGCAGCTCCGCGAAGGTGATGAGAGGGTCAACCTTTGATTGCAATTGCTGTAATAACTGTATGCAAGAAATCGAATCAAATCCGTAATGTTGCAACTGCTTATGAGGATGCAATTCTTCTGGAACCATCCCTAATACATCAGCTAATATGTAATGATCGCTGCTGTTGATATGCTCATCATGTGGAACAGAAGGCCTATTCTCTATTGCTTGAAAGCCATTCCAGCAACTTCTCTTTTCAAATGGATAGGTTGGCAACGGTATTCTGCGAGCACCTTTTCCTTGATAAAGCTGCTCCCACGGAATTTGCACCCCTTTTGTCCAGCAAAATGCAATCTTTTCAAGGTTGTTTTCAGACAACAAAGTCTCTATCACCATTTCTCTTAATGGACCATCCAGCAAGGCTTCGATATCTGACGAGCCCTCTTCTACATTTCCGCTAAAGACAGGTACAGAACTTCTCGGCTTTTCGCCTTTTTCCGCGGCTGTTAAGCAGTGTCGCAAGCCGGTTACCAGTTCTTCTTTATTGCGGACTACCAGCGCCAGCCGCTCTCCCATCTCCTCTCGTCCGGTTTGAAGTGTAAAAGCATAATATTGTAATGACAGTTCTTGTTGTTTGTTCACATAATCAAGCTGCTGTTGAATAACTGCTTTTAACCTGTCTTGATTCTTTGCAGAAAGAAGCACAATGTGAGCTTCATTCTCATTCATATGAATCGGTGCTTTCGGTGAAGGAATATATTCTTCTAAAATGACGTGCGCATTTACGCCTCCAAAGCTATAGCTGTTGATACTCGCTCTGCGCGGGATTTTTCTGCCTGAGCCGTCCTTTACATCTTCCCAATGCTGGTTCTCCGCAGTCATTTGGAAACGGGTTCCCTTTATTGACACCTGATCATTCAATGAAGAAAATCCGGATATGCCTGGTATTGTTTGATGCTTCATTGCCATGCTGACCTTCATGAGAGCAGCCATGCCGGAGACCAGTTCACCGTGTCCGATGCTTGGCTTTAAGCTGCTGATATAACATGGCGCTTCCTCCTGTACTTCCTGTGGAAGTTCCAATTCAAGCTGGCTTAAGCCTGAAGTTAATGCACCCATTTCTATCGCGTCTGCTAATGGAGAGGCAATCCCATGCGCTTCTATATAGGTCACCGTTTTGGGATCGATTCGCGCTCCTTGATAAGCCTTCAGCATTGCATCCTTCATACCAACCGGATTTGGCGCGTGAAGTGACATTCCCCTGCCGCCATGTGATACACCTGTCCCTTTAATGACCGAATAAATATGATCTGAATCCTCAATGGCTTTTTGCAAAGGTTTAATGATAAGAACCCCTGCTCCTTCACTTCTGACAAAGCCATTCGCATCTGCTTGAAAGGATTTGGCCTGTCCTTCCGCACTCAAATATCCCATTGAGTCGAAGCCAATGAAGCCTTTTGGTGAAAGCAGCAAATTGACAGCCCCGACAATGGCTTGCTCACATTCGCCGTTTCGGATAGATTGTATGGCTCTGTGCAAAGCCACAAGAGCTGAGGAGCAGGCAGCTTCGTAATATTCACTTGGCCCTTTTACATCCAGTGCATAGGAGATACGGTTAGGAATTAAGGAAGGAATCACAGCTGTATCTGTATTGCCGGCCGCGACAAACACTCCTGTCGGACAGCTGGATAAGGCCTGTCCTGTTAAGCCTGCGTCTTCCATCGCCTTCCATGCATGTGCCAAGAGCAGAAACTCCTGCGGATCCATATGTGCCGCTTCTTTAGGTGATATGCCAAAAAACAGCGGATCAAACTCACCTATTCCTTCTATAAATCCGCCCCATTGAAGGCTAGATTGTTCCTCTATATCAGTTGAAGCAAATTCACGCCAGTCCCAGCGTTCTATTGGCACTTCAGAGATACAGTTCTTTCCGTGAATGATGTTATCCCAAAATTCCGTGACGCTGTTTGCTTTTGGAAACTGTCCTGACATGCCGATAATGGCTATATCGTCGGCTGCATGTTCAATTGTTTTATCCGTCTTCACCTCATGTACCGGGATCCGTTTCATTTTGTTTTCGATTTGAGCCGAGCGTTCCTGCTGTTGATTAGCTTCACCAAATATTTGCACAAATGACGCTTCATGTTTATCCGCAAAAAAGTCGATAAGCTCTTGAACAGTCGGATATTCAAAAAACAACGTCGGATTTAATTCGATTTTTGTTTCTGATTCCATCTCCCTTGTCAGCGCAACCAATTGAGAGGAATCGATCCCCAAATCCATAATATGTGCTTTTGAAAGAGACAGTTTTGACGGGTCGGCCATGTTTACAGCCAGTTTATCTGTTACATAGCTTCTGATACGGTCTTTTAGATTGCTGACTTTAATGGGCTGATTTTCATTTCCTCTTTGATTTGAAATATGCAGTTGCTTTAACGAGTAGCCCGAATAGCGCAACACTGTTTCTGACGATTCATTGATCACATCTACATCGAAAAGCAGCATGTCACCTGTATTCTTAACCAATGTGATCAGAAGCCAGCAATCCTCTTGTATCGTTTGTTTCGTAAATTGAATATCATTGATTCCAAATGGCAGGAAGCTGCCCTCATTGTCAAATTGCTCTAAGAAACTAAGGATAGCCAAGTAGGCGCTGTTTGTCATCAATGGGCTTACAGTGTATAGATGCCTGTTTGCCAGACCGCTTTGAGGAAGGCGAATTTTTGCCAGTATCGACCTATTGTCTCTGTAAAGATGAGTAATCGTCTTAAATAGCTCTCCCCACTCAGGCCCGTTTTCGGCTTTATACATCTGATCGATGTGATGAAGCTCGGTTAATGACTGCTTTAAGCTCTCGATATTGACTTTTTTAGTTTCAAATAAACTTTTTTGGCATTGCCCGATGGCGGCTGGCTTCCATATATCAGTGGCCAGCTCACGGTTCATGATTTGTAATTCTATAACTTGGTCTTTTTGAAGCGGCTTTGCCTGCAGTTCAATGATCTCGCCTTGTTTGATGACAACTGGATTGATATAGCTTAACTTGCTGATACGGCCGCTGGTTTCCTCAGGAAACATGTTAAAAAATGCATCAATGGCCAGACTGCTGTATGTTGCACCGACAAGCACCCGTTCATTGTTGAAAACGTGGCCTCGCACGTAAGGCTCATCATATGTGAATTGATCTTGTATGACTGGATGATTGATATTGCTTTCGACAGCGGATGGTTTCCCCTGACCCGATGGAACATCGAAATGAAATGCTGTACGATGATCAAATGCATAGTGTGGCAGGTGAACCCATCCGGATCGGTTCTCTTGAGCTGCTTCTTTAAAATCAATAGATGCCCCTTGTGCCCATTGCTTTGCTGTGCTTGTTTCTCTATCCTTTGGGGCTGATCCCGCACATGGCTGTAAATCGAATGATGTATAAATACCTTGCTGGAGTGAGCTTTCTTTTGATGTTCGGAACATCTTTAGTTTTTCGATCAGTTCCTGAGTCGATGTTACTGTAAATGCAGCCCTACGCTCTAAATTGTGGTTGATTCTGTGTAAAGCCTGTACAATTGGTTCAATATCCAGAGCAGCTTCCTTCTCTAAAAACAATTGCATGTTTTCAAGATAGCTGAGCAGGCTCCATTTTGTTTTTGCTGAAAAAACGGCTGTAAATTCCTGTTGGCGGGAAGCGATCTGTCTCTCAGGAGCCGTCTCTATATATTCTTCTATAATGAGATTGGCATAGGCTCCCCCCGCTCCAAAGGAATTGATCATGCTTCTGCGAGGCAATTGCTTTCCGGTTTCAGAATCATTCAAGCGATGCCATGGCTCCGTTTGTTCCTGAAGATAAAAAGCCGTGTTTTCCAGTTTGATATTTGGATTGACAGGTGTTGCGTTGATTGTCGGCACCAGCGTACCCTTCTTCATCTGCAGCAGCACTTTTGTCAGCTGAGAAATGCCGGAAGCCGCCTCCAAATGTCCCAAGTTGGATTTGACAGAGCCTATCGCACAAAACCGCTTCTTATTTGTGTATTGTTGAAACGCGTTTGTCAATGCAATTACTTCAATGGGATCGCCGAGTGCTGAACCGTTTGCCGCTGATTCAATATAGCCGATAGTCTCCGGATCAATACCCGACTGCTCAATCGACTTAGCAATTAATTTTGCTTGCTGCTTCGGATCTGGAGCTGTATACATCTGTCTTCCGCCACTATGATTGGCAGTACTGCTTTTGATCACAGCATAAATATGATCCTGATCCTCAATTGCCTTCGATAGCGGTTTTAACAGAACCGCTCCGACGCCTTCTCCGGGAACAAGGCCGGTTCCTGCGCCAAAACTTTTGCTTTGATTCCCATTTTCCAATAGATTCGCGCGTTCAAGAGAATCATACTTAGAGAGATCAAGTGTTAAATTGACCCCTCCGGCAATTGCCATAGAGCAGCTATTCAATTTCAAGCTTTCACAGGCAAGGTGAATGGCGTTTAATGAACTGGAGCATGCAGAGCTGACAGCGATACTCGGGCCGGTAAGATTGAAAAAATGGGAAACGCGGTTCGCGATATGCCAGTCTCCTCCATTTGAACTGAGGACTGCCTGCTCTATTGATGGTATATTCCAAAAATACTGGTTATACATATTCCCGATAAAGACACCCACTCCGGTGTCGCCATCCCGCAGTTCATCCAGCCTGATGCGGGTATAGCCGCCGTCCTCAAATGTTTCCCAGACGGTTTCTAAACATAAGCGGAGTTCCGGTGTCATTTCCATCACTCGGCTTTGCTCCACCTCAAAAAGCTGATGGTCAAATGCTTCAATATCTTGTAAAAATCCGCCATAACGCTTCTGATCTGCCGGCTGTATTGACTCTTTTGATAATGTTTTCAATAAAGATGTGCGCCATCTGGATTCCGGAGCCTCTGTAATACAATTGTCTCCAGCAATCAAATGCGCCCACAACTCTTCTAAGCTATCAGACATCGGGTAGCGTCCGCTGACTCCGATAATTGCGATATCTTCTGTACCAGATCCTTTCGTCTGGGCATCTTGGAAATTGCTTGTCGTTTCCTTTTTCAACTCGTCATTTAATGCTTGCTGAGTTTCTCTGACCTGCTGCTCTACAGCAAAACGGCGTGTGGTATAAGAAAACGGCTTACTAGCAGCTGCACGCTTCGTTTGAACAGGAGCTTCGTTTTTTATAAGCTGTGGTGTATCTTTTAATAGTACTGTCCGGAGCTTGCTTTCGTGCTCCTTTACTAAATAATCAACGAGTTCTTTTGTGTTGTTATGTTCAAATAAAATGGTTTTTGGAAGATCCCCCGTCACTTTTTCTAATTCACGAATGAAATTCACCTGCAAAATCGAATCAATTCCATACTTCTCGAATGTCGTATCTTCATGAATACGCTCTGGCGATAGTTTGATCGATTTTGCCAGCGTATGCTTCACAAATTGAGTCGTTTGTTCAATGAGAGACTCGCTTTCCTGTGAATGTGCTTTTACAGCATTCATTTGTATAGAATCTGCATCTTCTTCTGTCTCAGTTCTCTTCTTTTGACGGACGACTCCGTCACTTTCAGCAACAATGATCTGCTGGCCAAGCTGATGTGATTGTTCAGCAATAAAAGAAACATAGCGATATCCCTCACTCTCAAGCGCCATTTTCCAAGTGTCCGGATACAGGCCCGGGCAGCCCGGTATACGGAGATCAGGGTCCTCATATAGCCACCAGCCCTCCAAAAGGCCGAACGTCAAATGCGAGTATATATTATGATCACTTATTTCATTTAAGAGGAGCAGCCCATTCTTTTTCAAAACTGCTTTTGCATTTCGCAATGTCTGCCGGATATTTTTCGTGGCATGCAGCACATTCGCTGCAATGACCACGTCATAGCTCCCCGCATCAATATGCTGTTCAGAAGCCGGCTTCTCCACATTAAATCGTTTATATGTCAAATACGGATTGTCCGGACCGTACTTATTTTCTGCATGCATCAAAAATGCTTTCGACAGATCTGTATAGCAATATTCTTTTATATGTGTCTGCCAGGCTTTCAATTTTTGAAATACAGCCGCGCTAGTACCGCCGGTTCCGGCTCCGATTTCTAATATTCGAATCTTCGCCTCAGGCTCTTGCTTCAAGCGTTCTTGCAGATAGGCTATTAACGTGTCCGCTAATACATCATTAAAATAGTCTGCGACTTGGTTGTTTTTATAGACCCCTTCTACTAAATCCATAGATGAATCCGGAAACAGGATATCGGTGGCAGACGCCTTGCCGGTCAGGATATCCGGCAAGGCTTTAAGTGCTGTTTCCACCAATGTCACCATGGCTTTCATATTATTGTCTTGAAGCAGGTCTGACTTTTGTTCATTCCATTCCTTCCACAGCTCACCTATAGTGCCTATTGAGCGCGTTGGAATATGTCCGTTCTCCGTTCGCTTGAGAAATTGATGCCGTTCTAAAATCGATTGGCTTTCTTCAAACCATCTGCCATAGAAATTCTCCAATACTGGCTGGGATTTACGTTCTGTGAAAAACCCTATGGACTGCAATTGTGCGAAAAGCATTTTACAGAGAATGTCTTCTGTATTCAGCATTGGCGCTTCCCCTCCTATAACAGTTGTTGAATCTTTGTGCTGTCACCCGAGTGATAGCTTCGCAGCTTTTGAATGGCGGAACTGTGAGTTTCCGGGTAAACTTCAATTGTTTCTTCTATCTGTTCCGCTTCATCATCACTCGTTTCGTTTGCCATTTTCATCATCACTAGCTGCTTCAGCGGTCCCCCGAGCAGCAATTCCAATGCCTCCATCGCTTCAGGGGCTTCAATAGAGCCAATGCCTGCCTGAGCCATTCTCTTCTGATATTCCGGTGAGGAAACAACACCGATGCTTCCCCAATAACTCCAATTCATCACGGCCACTGTACAAGACCATACTCGAGAAAGCCGATGTGCAAAAGCATCCTTAAAACTGCAGCCGGCAGCGTAATTGCTTTGTCCGGAAGCTCTCGCAAAAGATTGTACAGAAGAGAAAAACAAAACAAAGTCAAGTGGTTCATGCCGGAAAACTTGAGCCATTCGCACACTTACATCAACTTTTGCAGAAAGAACGTTTCTGAAACATTTTTCATCCATATTCATCAAGCTTCGGTCTTGCAAGACAATGGCAGAATGAATGATGCCGTTGATTTCTCGATGCTTTTGTTTCATTGTTTCATAAGCGCGTTCTAATTCCTCGCGGTTAGCCGCATCAGCTTGAATGTAAAACGGGGCTGGCCCTAGACGTGCAAGTCTGTCCAGCTTACTTTGAATAGCAGCATCCATCTTTCTTCTGCCAATCCAAACGACCTGCGCCTGGTATGTTCTGATTATATATTCACTCCAAGCTTCGCCAATACCGCCTGCGCCGCCTATGACGACATAAACGCCTCCGTGCTTATACTTCGTGTGCACTGGTTGATTGTTGTGCACTGGAATCAAGCGCAGTTTATACCAGAGCTGATTTCGATAGGCCCAAGTATTCCCTTCTTGATCAGCAGGCAGGGAAAAGATCTCAGACACCGGCAAGTCCTCATGATTCTTGACATCGATTAGCTTTGTCTGCCAATTTGGATATTCTTTTGCCATCGAACCGATCAGGCCGTGCACAGCGGCATCAGACGGGTCGACAACATCATCCTGATCAACACATTGCGTGTTCGCCGTCACGACCGTCCAGCTTATGGCTTTTTCACCATAGCCTAAAGAGAGCATTGCCTTAATGAGCCTGAACATTTGAATCACGCCTTGATCTTGGGCTTCAATCATGTCATCGCCGACTTCCCCTTCTGTCACACGAGAAGGAGACAGCCGCACAATATGGTCAAACGGTCCGAGTGCTTCAAGCTGGTTTGCAATCTCATAATTCGATGCGTTCGGTTCAATGTGCAGCTCTTTGGCAAACGGGAACTGTCTTTGAACAGCTTTTCTGCTGTTGTCATCCCCTCCGAGGATGACAATACGCTCATCTGCAGGAGGAATGATGTTCTTCTCCTGTTTCACTTGATCCCATACCGGCGCCATAAGAAGCGATTCATCAAGAGATGCCTTGATATCTGGTGATGTCGGCTCATCTTGCGGCTGTATGTCTTCTTCCAGCACCCTTGAGGAAATACCCTTGATTCGTACACACACTCGACCTTGATCATCACACAGATCAATATCCAGTCTCTGTATTCTGTCCTCATGTGGACGAGATGTGATAGACACCCACATTTTGTCTGTACACGGACTACATATTTCAAGCTCTTGCAGCGCAAAAGGCAGGGAAAGCTGCTCGTCACCTGAATTCAGCTTCAGCCCGATCGACGCTTGTAACGCAGAGTCTGCCATACTTGGATGGAGAACGAATTCGTCCAGCGTGTGGGATACACCAGGAGGCAGTGAAAGTTCTGCCAAGGCCTGATTGCGGCCGATATAAAGCCGATCTATTCCTTGAAAACCAGGTCCGTAGTCAATGCCGATCGCCTTAAATAATTCATAACATTGGTCGTGTGAGAGTGTGCTTAGGCAGCATTGATCTTGAAGCACACTGATATCCTGAACTGGAATGTCTCCCGCCTCGTTGATTGCAGCACTGCCCTGACAGTGTATTTTCCGCCCATTGTGCGCATCCTCTGTAAAGATGTTAAAAGCAATTTCACCGTCCTGCTGGGGATCCAGACTGATATCGACTTGAACAGGCTGGCCATCCGCCACTATTGGCTGCACCCACACAACATTTTTGATGTGAACAACAGTTTGTGTCTCTTTGATTCCTCTCACTGATCTCGTAACGGCAGCATGAACCATCTCAAGATATGCTACACCCGGCATGACC
The DNA here is from genome assembly GCF_958411575.1 of uncultured Bacillus sp. Taxonomy (NCBI): domain Bacteria; kingdom Bacillati; phylum Bacillota; class Bacilli; order Caryophanales; family Bacillaceae; genus Bacillus; species uncultured Bacillus sp. Next base: position 178,507 of record NZ_CATYRA010000002.1, on the reverse strand, counting down.
CGGCTTCCCTTCACCTTATGATCGGTGAAAAAGAACTCAGCACCTGTAAAGATCGAGCTGAAACGCTGCTCTGATAAATCGGATGTGTTGGACTGTACTAATGGGTGCAAAGCTGCTGTTTCGACACTAGTTGCTGCATGATGTGTGACTGCTCCCTCTTTCATATCCGTTATCCAGTAGCGTTCTTTTGCAAATGGATAGGTTGGGAGACTAATGCGTTTCGGCTGTTTGCCGCCATACAGTTTACTCCAATCTATTTCCATGCCTTTTATCCATAATTCAAGAAGTCTTTCATATATTTGTGGTTCCCAGCTGTTATTGAGTATTTTCTGTATTTCATCATCTGATCTCAATGTCTTTACGAGCCCTTTGTCTGCTCTGCCTGACATGTACATCGCACTTGCATGTCCAGCGATAAAGAGGTTCAGTTTTTCCAGCAAGTCCTCTGCCGAGACAGCGATGATCCCCAGTCTCTCCTCCATTGCGTCACGCCCTTCTTGGAGTGTATAAGCAATATCAGTGAGATCACGAGATAGGATAGATTGGCTGCTGATAAAGTCTGCTAATTGCCGGGCCTGGTCTTTCAGACGATCTTCACCCTTTGCCGACAAGATAAAGATGCCCGGGTGTTGTGCTGTCATAGCTTGCGCTTGTGCGGGATGAGTTGTTTCTTTTGGAATATATTCCTCGATCACCACATGGGCATTGACGCCGCCTATGCCAAATGAACTGATGCCGGCGCGGCGAGGCAGCTCTCGGCCGGCTTCATCCCGCAGCGCCTGCCACTCTCTGGATTCCTGCACAATATAAAACGGGCTGTCCTCCAGTCTGATATACGAATTTATCGTTTCACTGTACAAACTCTTTACAAGCGTCTTATGTTTCAGCTGCAATAACACTTTAATGACACCCGCCACACCGGCCGCCAGCGATAAGTGACCGATGTTTGTCTTTGCAGATCCAAGTCCGCAATGACTGCCATGAACAGCCGGGTCTCCCGTTTTTTCATACAGCTCTTTAAATGCCGCTTTCAAGCCGTTGATTTCTACTGGATCACCAAGTTCTGTTCCAGTTCCGTGCGCTTCAATATAGGTCACGGTTCTTGGATCGATTCCCGCTTTTTCATATGCAGTTTTCACGACATCCGCCTGAGCCTTTGGATTAGGAGTCGTCAGAGAATTTGCGCGGCCTCCGTGGTTGACCGCACTTCCTTTGATGACACCGTAAATATGATCACCGTCTCGTTCAGCAGCTGTCAGCTTTTTCAGGAAGAGAATGCCGGCACCTTCACTGACTGCGAACCCATCGGCTCTATCAGAAAATGTTTTGCATCTTCCTTCTTTGCTCAGCGCCCCGGCCTTATCATAGGCGATATGGCCTTGCGGTGTTACAACTGTGTTGACACCTCCTGCAATCGCCATTTCACAGTTTCCGTTTTCAATTGCGCAAACCGCATGATGAACGGCGACCAAAGAGCTTGAGCATGCAGTGTCGATCGGTTCGCTCGGTCCATGAATGTTCAGAAAATAACTGACTCTATTCGGACCTGCAGAAGGACTCATGTTTGCAGCTGCTGAGCCTTCGATATCGACATTTGACAGAAGCGAGCTGTATCCCGTGTTTCCTGTTCCGATGAAGATGCCCGTTTTCGACCCTGACAGGCTTCTCGCTGAGTATCCCGCTTCTTCTATCGCCTTCCACGCATAGGTCATTAACAGGCGCTGCTGAGGCTCCATCTGTTCTGCCTCAAGCGGAGATATGCCGAAGAACAATGGATCAAAGTCAGCTACCTCATCAATAAAACCGCCCCATTTGACGTTTGTTTTATTCGCTTCTTTTAGAGGGTCTCCGTAATACTCCTGCCAATCCCAGCGGTCTTTTGGAACCTCTGTAATACAATCTACGCCCGCTTTCAGGTTCTTCCAGTATTCCTCGATGTCCTTTGCCTTCGGAAAAACGCCGCTCATCCCCACAATCGCAATTGGCTCAGGCCCGTGATCAGCTTCCTTTTGCACTGGCGTTACCGATGGTTTTGGAAAGCGGTTTTCAGCTGAAAATGTCATGTTTTTTATATTTTTTTCTACAGGTTGTAAAGGCTGCTCAGCTTTGACAGGCGTTTGAACTGTAAAGGCATTTGGATACTCTTCTGACAGATACGCTGCAAATGCATAAACAGTTGCGTACTCGAAGAAGACCGTAGGCGTGAGATCCAGCTTGTACTGCTCATTCAGTGTATTTGCAAATTCAGTCAACGTTATCGAATCAAATCCATATTGATTAAATTCCATATCCGGGTCAATCTCTTCAGGTTTGATTTTGAGCAATTGAGAGATTGCTAGCTTTAAAGCTTCTTGAATGTGGTCAAACAAACTGTCTTGGTCCATTCTTGCTTCAGACTTCACCGGTACCTGCACTGTTTTCATTGGAACATCATCAGAAGACGGTTTTTGAGCCAGCTTTTCCCTTATCATGTCTCTGATCCCTTCCATGACGATGACGTGATCTTTGCCAAATGCCAAACCTTTATACAGCGCCTGAATGCCGGTTTCGGTCTGCATTGGAGTCACACCTGTGTTTTTCAACGTCATGTTTTCAATTTCTTTATTCGCGCGCATGCCGCCTTCTTTCCAGAGCGGCCAATTGATCGACAACGTTTGCCCGTGCCTGTACATGGCAGTCACAAGCGCATTTCGATAAGCTGCATAACTGTCCATAAAGGCGTTAGCCATCGCATAATCCGCTTGCCCTGCGCTGCCGGCAACACTTGATATTGAAGAAAAGAGGATAAAGAAATCTAACGCGATATGCTCGGTTGCCTCATCCACATTCACAAGTCCTTTTACCTTAGGAGAGAGAACTTGTATCAGCTCTTCATTGGTTTTGTTCATGAGATAGTTATCTTTAATCAGCCCTGCGCTGTGAATGACGCCATTCAAGTCTCCGTAATCAGACGTGATGCTTGTGACAAGCCCGGAGGCTTCCTCTGCTTGTGTTACATCAATCCGTCTGTATTCTGCGCGAGCCCCTAAGCGCTGAAGTTCTTTAAGCTGCGCCTGCTGATCCGCATTCAACGCAGATCTGCCTGTCAGAATGAGCACAGGCTGTTCGGCTTGACGAGCAACCTCTTTTGCAAAAATAAACCCGAGCCCTCCTGCACCGCCCGTGATGAGGTATACACCCTTATCTCTCCACGGCAGGCCTATGTCCTGATTAGCCATTTGCATTTCACGTAATTCATTGATGTACCGTTTGCCAGTTTCATATTTGACGTGCTGATCTCCTGCGTGTCTTTTATTCTCTTTCAGTTTTTCTATCATATTTTCAATGTTTTCGTTTGAATCGATCTCAATCGTCTGGCCGATCAATTTTTTGTTTTCCAGGCTGGCGGTTTTAAGGAGCGCCGATAGCCCTGAAAATGAGTACTTCTTTCTTCGGGCAGAAGTTAGCAGCTGGATCAGGATATTGCCCTGCGGCTTGCTTTTGAGAAGGCTCTGTACTGCCTCAAGTGCTTGTTCAGCATAATCTTGGAATCTCTCTGCCAGTCCTTCGCCGAAAGACTCCAAAACAATGCATTCCGCTCCTACCATTCTTGATTCAATGCTGTCTTTTGAGAGACCATTCATGTCACAAAGCATGACAATGTGCCGTTCGTAATGAGGCTCAGGATTTTCTTTCTCACAAGCCTTAGGCACCCATTGTTCTTCAAACATCAAGGTTTCCAGCGTTTGAACGGGTTCTGCCGATCCAGAGCCGCCTTCAGCTGCCCTGAAAGACAATCCTTTCATCCGTACGCAAACATTGCCGTTCTCATCTAACATATCAATATCCCGCTTTTGTACTTTATCAGTCGCCTTGCTGCCTTGACTGTATCTTGCATATACCCACATTTCTGAAGAGCATGCTCCGAAGACTTCAAGCTCTTGGACCGCAAAAGGCAGTGTCAGCTGGTTATCCCCCGCTCCTGTTAAAATGCTTGATGCTTGCAAAGCAGAGTCCATCAGCCCAGGGTGCATATTGTATTGGCTGAGCGTATCTAAAGCAGACGGATGCAATGACAATCTTGCTAAAACAAAATGTTCGGCTGTATAGATTTTTTTCATCCCGCAATAAGCAGGACCATATTCAAAACCGATCATTTGATAGGTGTCATATACTTCATTAACGCTGAAATGGCTTTCCTGACACTGCTCCCGCAAGGATTGCAAGTCAACCACCGGCAGGTTTTCAGCAGGACTTAATACTGCGCTGCCTTGACTGTAGACGATTGACTGTTCGCCTGCAGCGTCTGGATTACCGTAGATTTCATAAGAGATTTCACCATTTTCGCCCGGTAAAAGCCTGATGTGTACTTGCTGCGGCCGATCCTCTACAACAATAGGCCGCATCCAAACCGCATTCTTTAGCTTCATGGTGCACGGAACATCTTGTACCCCTGCTGCCTGTTCGACGGCCGCCCGCGCCAATTCAAGATGCGCCACTCCCGGCAAGATCCGTTGGCCTTTGACAACATGTTCGGCAAGGAAAAACTCTTCTCCCGTATAGATGGAGCTAAATCTTTGTTCCGAGAGGTTCGATGTGTTTTGATGCATTAATGGATGGAGTATGGCTCCTCCAAGGCGGGAGGCTGCTTTGTTTGCTTCAGGGCGGCCGCTTTTTTGAATATGATCAGAGATCCAATAACGTTCTTTTGCGAAAGGATACGTCGGCAAGCTGATGCGCTTTGGTAGATTCTCGCCATACAGTTTCGTCCAGTCTACATCAAGCCCCTTTACCCATAACTCAAGCAGTTTTGCGTACTTTCCCCGTTCCATCCATTTTTCAACGGCTTCTTGAATCTCTTCGTCTTCTGTCAGCATTTGCAGCGTGCCCTTATCAATCCTGCCTCTAAATAAATCTTCCACACCGCTTTTGCCTGCTGCAAAGTCTTTTAACTTTTGCTGCAGATCCTCAATGGAACCGGAAATAATCCCGAGACGCTCTTCCATCGCATCCCGTCCGGCTTGCAGTGTATAAGCGATGCGGGTGAGATTTACGTCACGATATGTTTCCTTATCAAGCGCATCTGCCAGCTGCTGTGCATATTCTCTAAGCCGCGCTTCGTTTTTAGCTGATAAATTGAAGATACCCGGATGTTCAGGTGTGATGGACGGTATAATTTCATCGGCTGCTTCTGGAATATATTCCTCAATAATCACGTGGGCGTTTACGCCGCCGATCCCAAATGAACTGACACCTGCTCGGCGAGGCAGCTCTTCTCCCCGTTCATTTTTCAGCGCTTTCCATTCTTCTGTTTCCCGGACGATATAGAACGGACTGCCTTTCAGCTGAATGTACGGATTCACGGTTTCGCAGTGAAGACTTTTCACTAAGGTTTTGTGCTTAAGCTGCAATAATATTTTAATGATCCCTGCTGCACCGGCTGCCAGCGATAAGTGGCCGATGTTTGTCTTCACAGACCCCAATCCGCAATAAGGATTGGCTGATGGATCTCCTTCATTCACCCCCAGTGCTTTAAAAGCTGATTTCAATCCGTTAATTTCAACCGGGTCTCCAAGCTCCGTCCCGGTTCCGTGCGCTTCAATGTAGGTCACAGTTTTCGGATCGATTCCCGCTTTTTCATATGCCGACTGAATGACATCCGACTGCGCCTTCGGATTAGGCGTCGTTAAAGATGCTGCACGGCCGCCGTGATTGATTGCGCTGCCTTTTATGACTCCGTAAATGTGGTCTCCCGCTTCTTCAGCCGCTTTTAATTTTTTCAAGAACAGGATGCCGGCCCCTTCTCCATGGGCAAAACCATCGGCTTGATTCGAAAACGTCTTACATTTTCCTTCTTTACTCAGTGCCCCCGCTTTATCAAAGCTGATATACACCTCAGGTAGGATAATTGTATTCACGCCGCCGGCTAACGCCATGTCACAAGTGCCTTCCTCAATTGAAGAGATGGCGTGGTGGATAGCCACCAATGAGCTGGAGCATGCTGTATCAATCGGTTCGCTCGGCCCATGCAGATTCAAGATATAACTGACCCGGTTCGGACCGACTGAAGGGCTTGTATTGGCCGCCGCTGAGCCTTCTATTGCCGAGTTGGCTTTTGACAAAAGAGAGCTGTACCCTGTATTTCCCGTTCCGATGAAGACGCCTGTTTTTGTGCCAGACAGACGTTTCGCCGAATACCCTGCATCTTCGATCGCCTTCCAGGCGTAAGTCAACAGTAAGCGCTGCTGAGGTTCCATTTGTTCAGCTTCACGCGGGGAAATGCCGAAAAATAATGGATCAAAATCTGCAATTCCGTCAATAAAACCGCCCCATTTTACGTTCGTTTTATTGACTTCCTTCGCCGGATTACCTTCATATTCCCGCCAATCCCAGCGGTCTTTCGGAATTTCCGTCATGCAGTCTTTGCCCTCTTTTAAGATCTTCCAGTATGCCTCAACATCTTTCGCCATAGGGAAAATCCCGCTTATCCCTACAATGGCAATTGGCTCTCGCCCAACATCACTCTGTGCGGCGTTTTGCATTGTGACGTGCGGCTTTCGGCGTCTCTTAGCTTTGACATGTAAGGCTTGTTCCTGTTTGGCAGCAGGCTGAACCTGAACCTGAGCCGATGCTGCGCGCACAGCAAATGTCTTCGCAAACACCGATTGATATGCTTCTGACAAATGCTTGCCAAACGCATGAATCGTCGGGTAGTCAAAAAAGACGGTTGGCGTCAGCTCTAATTTATAGGCGCGATTGATATGGTTGGTGAATTCCGTCATTGAGATAGAATCAAGTCCATATACCGTCATCTCGGCATGATCATCAATCGTTTCAAGCTTAACCTTTAACAGCTTGGCGACCTCCCGCTTTAACATCGCCTTTACTTTATCCAGCAAACTGTCTGTATCGATGTTTTTTACTTGTTCAGTCATACGCTCTGTTTCCTTCTTTTCCATAGGTGCTGAGGCGCTTTTTGCCAGTATGTTTTGTTTTATCTTCTGCACATCGCCTTCGATCACCATTACTTGGTTTGCTTCGGAATGAAACGCTTGATATAATGCCTGAATTCCTTTTTTTGCTCTCATAGGAACAATCCCGGCCATTTGCACAAGTCTTTTCTCTGTTTCTTGATCGACCTTCATGCCGCCCTCGCTCCATAACGGCCAGTTTACAGAAAGCATCTTACCGTGCCTCTGGCTGAGGGCGGCAAGCCTATTTCGATAGCCTGCATACATATCCATAAATACATTGGCTGCCGCATAGTCAGACTGACCAATGCTTCCTAAACTTCCAGAAAGTGATGAAAAGAGAATAAAGAAGTCCAACGGCAAATCCTTAGTCGCTTCGTCTAGGTAAACAAGTCCTTTTACTTTAGGCGCCAGTACGTCGTGCAGGTCATCAGCTGATTTATTGACCATATAGCTGTCTTTGATGATTCCCGCGCTGTGAAGAATGCCGTCCAGTCGGCCATATGTTTTCTGGATTCCGTCAATGAGCTGGTAAACTTCAATCTTATCGGTAACATCTGTTTGCTGATAGGTGACCTCAGCCCCCTTGCCGTGAAGCTCTTTAAGCTTTTTCCTTCTACTTTCGCTAAGAGGCGAGCGGCCCGTCAGAATCACCGTCGCATTCTTCGTTTGTTCCGTGATTTCTTTTGCAAAAATAAGACCTAAGCCTCCGGTACCTCCTGTAATGAGATAAACGCCATCATCTTTCCAAGGCTTGCTGATGTCATGGTTTGCCGTTTTGATGTCACGCCAATCAGCAATGTATCGTGTACCGTTGTGATATTTGATATATGAATCGCTGCTCATTTGATTTTCTATCAGTTTGCCAGCAATGCTTTCTCCGCCTTCTTCACTGCTGACTTCAATCATTTGGCCGGTTAGTTTGGCATTTTCCTGCTCGGCCGTTTTCAACAGTCCAGTCAACCCTGAAAACAATTGCTGTTCTCCTTCTGCAAAGGTTACGATCTGAATAAGAATGTCGCCTTTCGGTTTCGTGCGAGTGATCTCTTGCACCTTCTTAAACACTTGTTCCGCATAAGAATGGAAACGCTCATCCACTGAAGAAGGCCTTGTTTCTAGGCTATATACATGGACATCCTCGATCGCAGCTTCAATCTGTTTTCTCGTCTCATTGTCATGTTCACATAGGAACACGAGATGCTCTGCATATTTTTTTGCAGCAGCGCCTTCAGCTGCCTGTTGTTCTTGCCAAACAGGCTGAAGCAATAAAGTTTCAGCGTTTATTTTTGATGGTTCGGTTTGTATATCAGCCGCCATCACTCTCGTCGAAAATCCTTTTATCCGCATGTAAATCGTGCCATGCTCATCGCATAGATCAATATCGACTTTCTGTATCAGGTCCCCTGGTTTATTTTTCGCGTTGAATTGAACATAAACCCACATGTCAGTGACGCATGGATGAAAGACCTCAAGCTCCTCCAGGGCAAACGGCAGTGCTGCCTTAAAATCTACACTGTCTGATAACTCCGCTCTAACGACGTTTTGCAAATATTCAGCCGCCTGTAACGCCCCATCCATTACACTTGGATGAAGAACATAATCGCCTGACGTATGCATCACAGATTCCGGCAGTGATAATTTGGCAAGCAGCTGTCCGTCGCCTTTATATACGGTCTCTACACTCTTGTAACCGGGACCGTAATCGGCTCCGATCATTCCTTCATAAAACAAGGCAGCGTCTACTCTGCTTTGATCACATCGGGTCTTGATCTCAGAAAGATCCAGCGCTTTTTCCTGCTTTACCTGCATCAATTCCGCTATACCCTGGTTATATACAACTAGTTCTGCATCATCAGATTCCGGCTCACCATACATCCGATAAAGAATGTGTCCGCCGTCTTCATCATAAAGTCCGATGTTGACGTGAACCGGCTCATCTCCTGCTACAACCGGACGAACCCACACGACGTTTTTCAGCCTGATTCCGGTTTCATGATCCTCCAATCCGCCAATTCCTTGTTCTATAGCGGCTCTTGCCATTTCAAGCGTGACCGCCGCCGGCAAAATCGCCATGCCTTTAATGATATGCTCGGCAATAAAATATTCTTGTCCCGTGAAGGTGGAGCTGAACCGCTGCTCTGACAGAATCGATGTATTATGGTGCACCAAAGGATGCAAATGCGATGGTTCAATTGTTGTGTTATCGCCGGTGCTGCTTTCAGGCCAGTACCGTTCTTCAGCAAAAGGGTATGTCGGCAAGCTGATGCGGCGCGGCGTCGTATTTTGGTAAAGCCTTCGCCATTCAACGTGAAAGCCTTTTGCCCACATGTCGGCAAGCTTTTTCAATTCTTCTTTTGATATCCGTGATGCAGCCAGTTCTTCCGCTTCAGCGTTTCCAAGCAACTGTTCAGCGGATATCATTCTCGTTTTTTTTCCTTGAATATAGCCTTCTGCGAGCGGCTTTCCATTCACAAAAGCATCCAGCTGCTGTTTCCATTCTTCCAGATCGTTCGCTATAAAAACGACCCTGCTGTCCATTGCTTCCCGGCCGACCTGGAAGGTGTATGCAAAATCTCTTAGAGAGATATGCGTTTGCTCGTTTTGACTGATATAGGTCAGCAGTTCCTTTACGTATACTTGGAGCCGTTCGCTATTCTTTGCTGATACAGGAATGATGTAGGGCTGATCGCCTTCGTTCCCTGCCCATGCAGAAAGGTTTTCATATTGCTCAAATACAGCATGGGCGTTAGTGCCGCCAAGCCCGAATGAACTCAGAGCCGCCCGATGGACACCTGCACGTTTCTCTAACGGCTTTCGTTCACGAACTACATAAAAAGGAGAGCTTTCAAAATTAATATTCGGATTCGGCTCCGTGCAGTTAATGGTCGGTGCAAGTTCATTATGGTATAAGCTCATCGCAACTTTAATGCATCCGGCTAACCCAGCAGCCGTATCTAAATGGCCGATATTCGTTTTCACTGAACCAATTCCGCAAAATTGTGTTTTGTCGGTGTATTGCTTGTACACTTTATTTAAAGCTGACAATTCAATAGGATCGCCTAATTTCGTTCCCGTTCCGTGCGCTTCAATATAACTGACCGTTTCAGGATGGACGTTGGTTTGATCCAATACATGCTGTATCACTTCTGTTTGGCCTTTTACACTTGGCGCATAGAAGCCGGCCTTATCTGCGCCATCATTATTGATACCTATTCCGCGCATAATGGCATAAATATGGTCTCCGTCTTTTACGGCATCCACAGCTTTTTTCAGCAGGATGACCGCTACACCTTCACCTCCGGCCATTCCGTCAGCCGAAGCATCAAACGCCTTAACATGTCCGTCACTTGAAAAATTCAACCCGTTTTGGTGCACGTATCCGATCGCTGATTGTGCGTGCAATGTTGCGCCTCCGACAAGCGCATATTGAGATTCACCCGATGTCAGGCTTTTGTATGCCTGATACAAGCCGACTAGTGATGAAGAGCAGTTAGAATGAACAAAGTAGCTTGGCCCTTTTAATCCGAGCTTATGCGAGATCATCGTCGGGATGGTTCCGCTTTGGGCTAAAACCCATGAGACATAGCCATCCGGTGATTCATGCCCTTCTGTTGCTTCCTTCGGCAATAACGTTCTGTATGCATTGTTGCTTGCAGACATATATACACTTGTGCCCGGAATCTCCTTTGTCACATATCCTGCATCCTCAATCGCTTTCCAGGAATGCAGCAATAAGAGGCGGAGCTGAGGGTCCATATACTCTGCATCTTTCGGAGAAATTTGAAAGAAACCAGGGTCGAATAAGTCTTTCCCCTCGATCGCAGATTGTACAGGCACATAGTCAGGATGTTGAATCAATTCTTCCGGAACTCCGTTTTCACGAAGCTCTTCTTCAGAGAAGAACTGAATACTTTCTTTGCCTTCTTTGATGTGATTCCAAAAATCATGATGATGTTTCGCACCCGGAAATTGGCAGGATATCCCGACAATCGCAACACTGTCGTCAAAATAAGGAGGGATCGTCTGCTGCTGGTATTTTCCGTCTCTTTTGAGATCATCATCGTCTTCATTTCGAGTCATGGCTTTTTCTGAGTTTTTCATCTCCAAAACGTATTGGCTTGCTGCACGGATGGTGGAATATTCGAACAGCTCGGTAACACTAAACTCACAATCCAATTCTTTTTTAATTCGTTCAGCAACAGCTACAGCCAGAAGTGAATCGCCGCCCGCATCGAAAAATCCGTCTTCCGGCCCAAATCCGCTGACCTTGAGCGTTTCCTCCCAAATGCGAAGCACCTGATCCTCTATGTCCGTTAACTGCAAGCGATTTGGTTTCTTTTTATTGAAAACGATCTCGCGTTTCTCCAGTTCTTTACGGTTCACTTTTCCGCTAGGCGATAACGGCAACTCATCTAAGCGGATAAAGTGTGAAGGTATCATATATTCCGGCAGACTGAATTTTAGATGACGGCGCATCTCTTTTGGGTCTGCAGGGGAATGTCCGCTTTCCTCTGTATAATAAGCAGCGAGCTGTTGATGGCCTTCGAGCTGCTTCACCACGACCGCCTGATCTAAAATGCCCGGATATTCACTTAGCTTTGTTTCTATTGCACCCAGTTCGACGCGAAAACCGCGTATTTTGACTTGGCTGTCAATCCGGCCTAAATATTCTATGTTGCCGTCAGGAAGCCATCTTGCTGAATCACCCGATTTATAAAGCTTTGTCCCTGGTTCAAATGGGTTGTCTATAAATTTTTCAGCCGTAAGACCCGGCTTATTATAGTATCCTCTTGCCAAACCGTCGCCTGCGATGCAAAGCTCACCAGGCTTTCCGATCGACACAGGTTTCAAATGCTGGTCCACAATATAAATTTTCATGTTGGAGACAGGCTTTCCAATCGGCGTATGGTGACTTGCAATATCTCCTTTTCCGCATCCGAAATACGCAGCGTAAATGGAGGCTTCAGTAGGTCCGTAAATATTTTCAACACGGCAGTTTTTAAAGATCGATACCGCCTTTTTCACTAATTCTTTAGGGAAAGCTTCACCGGCAACCATCATATACTTGAGCGGTCCATCCTCTGTTAGCTGCTTGTTGTCTTTCGCCGTTTCTAAAAAAACATGCAGCATAGCCGGCACAAAATTAATGTGGCTCACTTTGTATTTTTCAATATAATCCATGCACTTCTGCGGTGATTTCTCTCCATTAGGCGGAAGAATCACAAGGCGGCCGTTTCCGATAAACCATCCGAACAATTCCGAGATTGATACATCGAACACATAGTTCGTCTTCAGTAGATATGCATCCTCAGCAGTTACAGGATAGTGGGATTCAAGAAAATTCAGGGTATTCATTATGCTCCGATGTTCTACCATAACCCCTTTGGGCTGTCCGGTGCTTCCCGATGTGTAAATGATATAAGCGAGATGCTCCGGTTTTACTTCCCGCTTTAAACCGCTGCTTTGCTGATCTGTATAACCGTTTCGGCAAGCCAACTCGATATTGATTGCTTTTACATGGCTGTCAATTAATCCGCTGATCGTATGATGAACGTTAGGTTGGGTCAGGACAATGGATGCCTGGCTGTCTTTGAGCATGTACTCCAACCGTTCTTGCGGGAAGCTTGGATCTAACGGCACATACGCTCCGCCGGCTTTCAGTATTCCTAAAATCCCGATGATCATATCAAACGAACGCTCTGTACAAATTCCAACGGGGTGTTCAGGTCCAACCCCTTGATGTTGAAGGTAGATTGCCAAAGATGTGCTTTTTTCATCTACTTCTTTATATGTAAGAGACCTGTCTTCGAAAATCACAGCAACCGCATCCGGGGTTTGTTTCGCTTTTTCCTCAAACACTTCATGTATACACTTGTCACTTGGCGTGTTTGTGCTTGTCGCATTCCATTGTTCCAGTAAACTGCTTTGTTCTTGATGTAACTGCAAAGAGTAGGTTTCAAGCGGCAAAGACGGGTCCTCCATCATATGTTGCGCGAGCTTCATATAGTTCTCCATCATGCTTTCAATGAAGGACAATTCATATAGATCAGGGTTGTACAAAAGATGAAGCACTGTATCATTTTCTTGCTCATATATCTCGAGTGCCAGCTCAAATTCTCCCTCTTGCCGAATATCCTCAATATATTCAATGCCAAGCGTTTGATATGGTTCAAGCACTTTTTGCAAGCCTGTTGTTTGAAAGAAGTTTTGGTACAAAAAGGCTGTTTGAAAAACCGGCGAATGCGCGGCCGAGCGGTCTACATTCAGCTCTCTTACCAATGCTGGGAATGGATATGCCGCATGGTCCAGACCGTCAGCCATTGTCAGCTGCAGGTCCCGAATAAATGCTGTAAATGGCTGAGATCCGATATTCTTGCTCCGAACAGCCATCATGTTGATAAAGTAACCGATAAGGGTTTCAAAGCTATCTTCATGCCGACCCATTGTCGGAACGCCGACAATGATATCTTTTTGTTTTGTATAGTGATGCAGCAGGACCTTGTAAATGGAGAGAAATACAACCGATTCATTTACATGATTGGTGCGGGCAAACGATTTGATTTGATTTCTCAGGTGATGAGGGAGCAAGCTTTTATATGCTTGCCCCTTGAATTTTCGTGCAGAAGACCGCAAGCGGTCAGCTTGAAGATCAAGAACTGGCAGATTCCCAGACAGCTGTTCTTTCCAGTAAGCGAGATGCTCTTCCCCTTCTCTGCTATTCAGCATCCGGGTTTCCCAATCGACAAAATCGTAATAATCAGCTGTTAGCGGCTGCGGCACGGGCTCAATCCCATTCACTAATTCTTGATACGCCTTAAAAAGTTCCGATATCAATGTCAGCATCGACACACCGTCAAATATGATATGGTGAATCGTTATGAGCACAATGCATTCTTCTTTTGACCGATGAAAAAGATGTATGCGCAATAACGGACCAGCTTCCAAATGAAAAGGTTCTTTTGCTTTTTCTTTTAGTAAAGATAATACCTCTGCTGATTTGATCGCTGAAATATCCTCTTCCTCAAAATAAAGCACTTCTGATGATTGAACCGTTTGAAATGGAATGCCATTCTCCTCTTGAATCACACTGGTTAAAACAGGATATTGTCTCTGCACAAACAGAAGGGCTTTCTTGAACGTCTCTGCATGTATTCGTTTGCTGATGCGAAAGCATAAAGGAATATTATATGCACTCATATCAGGAGACATTTTCTGAAGCATCCACAGTCCTTTTTGCCCTTCTGAAAGCGGGCTTTTCAACTGCCGCTTCTTGCCTTGAAGGTGTTCTTCTACCTCAGAAATGGTTAATTCTCCTGATCTGAAGGCATCGAGAATTTCTTTATGATTCATACGATTTACTCCCTTCTATGATGTTTTGCACACTCTTAAAATCCAATTTTCCTTGCGCCACCTCTTGCATCAATCCGATGATTTGCTCGTCTGTATACGTGCTCTTTATTTGATGTGCTGCCGCGCTTTGATTGTGTCTTTCTGCTTGCAATGCCAAATGAGCGGATAGAGTTTGGACTGTCTGATATTCAAGGATTTCCCGGCCGGTCATCTTCATCTGCGTGGTTTTTTCGATATGACGCATCAATTTTCGGCCAAGAATTGAATCCATCCCATAATCCAGAAAGTTTCTTTTGAAATTGATGCGATCCTCAGATATGCCCAACTCTCGAGCTAAAAATTGAACAATGATCTTATGCATGTGTGTTTCCCCGTAAGGCTCGGCAACCTCTTTTTTCATGTCTTGTGCATGCGGGTTAGCGGCCTCTGATTGATGTTTTCCTGACGACGCCCAATACCGCTCCCTTGCAAACGGATAGCCAGGTAAAGGAATCATCCGAACGTCATCACCTTCGTGAAGGAGTTCCCAAAGAATCTGATATCCTTTCACCCAACATTCCGCGATGTTTTCCAAATTTCTTTCTCTTGCGAGAACTTGCAAGACTGCATCATCCTCTTCTATCATCCCTTCCGTATGTCCTGTGTAAAGAGATCCCTGTTGGCCTGATACCCCACCATTCTTCATTGCTTCCGCATATTCCTTCAATTTTCGCACCAATTGCTCCTGATTGTTCACAACAACTGCGAGCCTTGCTTCCATGGCTTTTCTCCCCGCCTGAAGTGTATATGCAACATCAGGTAAAGAAAGGTTTTGATTCTGCTCAAGATACGCAATCATGCGGCTGACAGCATCCTGAAGCCGATCGTCATTTTGGGCTGAAAGCACGATGACCTGCGGGCATTCAGCTGACTCTTTATGCCGGTGTGTGATCGGCTGCTCATCCGGGATATATTCTTCAATGACTGCATGCGCATTGGTGCCGCTGATTCCTGTCGTGCTGATTGTTCCCATCCTCGGCTTCTGATTTTTCCTGATCCATGGACGGTTCTCTTTGCATAGCACAAACGGGCTTTCTTTAAACTGAATATACGGGTTATCCGATTCACAATGATGAGTAGCCGGAATGGTCTTGTTTTTCATTGCCATCAGCATACTGATTAAAGCAACCACCCCTGACGCTGCAAATGTGTGTCCGATTAAAGGTTTAATTGAGCTGATCATACAGAATTGCTTCTGCTTCGTATATGTGCTGAACACGCTTGTTAACGCTTGGACCTCAAGCGGATCTCCAAGATTTGAGCCGGTACTGTGCGCCATCACATATTGAATATCGAGCGGATTGATTTCATTTTTTTCATAAATGCTTTCGATCAATTCTGCCTGGCTAAAAGGATTTGGTGCAGTAATGCCATTGGTTTTGCCATCGTAATTCACACCGCTGGCCTTTATGCAGCCATAAATGTAATCTTTATCTTCAATGGCCTTTGATAATGGTTTCAGGAGAACAGCAGCCACCGCTTCACCTGGCACCAAACCATTGGCATCCTGGTCAAACACTTTGCATTGCCCATTTGGAGAAAGCATCTCGGCTCTTGTCAGCACTTCAAAAGACATTTGAGAAATATTCAGGCTGACGCCGCCGGCTAAAGCCATTTCACAATCTCCCTGTCGCAGGGCTGAACATGCCTGATGAATCGCCACAAGTCCAGATGAACATGCCGCTGTCAACGCCATATTAGGCCCTTTTAAATCTAATGCGTATGCGATTCGCGCAGATAATGTGGCGTTTTGCGTTCCGTTAATGTAATCCGTATCTCCAGTTAAATGCGCATATTCCCCTTCTTCCACACCTACGTAAACACCGCAGGATTTTCCTTTTATCCAATGTCCCATATAGCCAGCGTCTTCAAACGTGTGCCATGCTTCCTCTAGAAAAATTCGCTGGCGCGGGTCCATGTTTTCGGCTTCTTTAGGCGATATTTGAAAAAACAGTGGATCAAATCGGTCTATGTTCTTCAAAAATGCGCCCCATCTTGGGACTGCTTTTTCTGGATCTCCGTCAGCACCACCCCAGTCGCGGCGTTCTTTCGGGATGTCAGAGATACAATGTTTGCCGTTTTTCAGATTGTCCCATAGCTCATGGACCGAATCAGCTTGAGGAAACCTGCCACTCATGCCAATAATGGCGATAGGCTCGGCGTGAGATTGCCGGTCGCTTATATTATTGTTTTCTGGTACGAGAGCTGCAGGAATTTCCATATCAGCTTCAGGGGGCTTTTGTGCCTCAGACGCATCATCCCGGTAAAATGCTTCGATCAGCTCTTTGTGATCCGTTAAGAAGAAGCCGATCAATTCTTGTAAAGTCGAATAGCCAAAAAATAAAGCCGGTGTCACTTCGATGTTGAAATGCTTTGATAGCACATTCGAGAATTTTGCCAAATAGATCGAATCAAATCCGAAGTCGGCCCAATTTTTGTTCAAATTCAGCTTGTCCTTTGAGATTTTAAGCAATGCGTGAATATGCTCTTTCAGATCGTGTTCTAAACGCTTTTCAACGCTTAGCGTTTTGATCTCTTCCCTTTTTTCTTGTGCTGCAGGGGTTTGAATGGCCGGCTCCGGTATAGCTGGTTCAGTCATTCCTAAAAAGCGGCTGACCCGGCTGGACTGGCCGGCAATCACGAGATGCTGAGCATCCTGCTGAGACAGGATGTGTTCAAATAGACGGATGCCTTCATCGGCTTCTAAGAAACGCTGGCCGCTTGATTTCAGGTACATATCGGTTGTTTCTTCATTACCGATCTTCATTCCGCCATCCTTCCATACAGGCCAGTTGATGACATACGTTTTGCCGCTATGAAGCTCATTTCTGTATTGTGCATAAGCCATTTGGAACCGATTCCCGATCGCATAATCACAACAGCCAAAATCCCCCAATATCGCAGAAGACGAAGAAAAATAACAAATAAAATCAAGGGCTTCATTTTTAAGCCATTCATCAAGCGCTATCGTACCGTTGATTTTCGGTTCAATGATGCGCTGGAAGCTTTCGATCTCTTTGTCAATAATAGTAGAATCGCTTTCGATTCCGGCTGCATGAATAACACCATTGATGGTACCAAATCGATCTTTCCCTCTTTTTACGCAGTCTCCCATCGCGATAGGATCTGAAACATCTGCTTCTGCATACATGGCTTCGCCGCCTAGATCCTTTAATTCTTTTATTTTCTTCTGCTTTTCGTCATTGAAAGGCGACCGCCCTGTCAAAATCAGGTTTGCGGCATAGTGTTTAGCCAAATGCTTGGCGAATAAATAACCGAGCCCTCCTAAACCGCCTGTCACCAGGTAAGTACCGCCGGACTTCAATTTACTGTTGTTCGGTTGTATCGTTGTCTGTTCAATGTGGCATACACATCGTTTCCCATTCTGATACAAAACGGTTTGTTCAGTTGAAGCCTGTAATTCCGTCCAGATTTTACGCGCCCAATCATCCATTGATGCTTGATCTGCCGGCTGAAAGATCCCAGTCACCTTTGTGTGTGGAAGGACAAGCCCGAGTGAACGTTCGAAGCCAATCCATGATTCCAGATAGCTCCGGTCAAGCCCATTTTCAAAACGTCCTGCCAGCAGCAACCGTGAAGGATGAAGCTTTGCTGCGGTCATACCTTGTAATAGATAGACAATACTGGAATGGTCCTTTATACGGCTCGCATCTTCCGCAGGCCACATATAGAGGATTGCATCTGGCTCTCCATGTTCCTCCTGAATGCTCTGGAAGGCTTTTTCAAATGTAGCGGGTTGTTCCCGCACAATCTGATAGCTGTTTTGAGAATGTTTGCTGTACACCTCACCCTGCGAAATAAAAATGACCTTGGTGTCTTGATCAACATTTTTCACAGATGACACGAATGCGTTTTGGTTTTCTCTATCCGTCAGAAAACAGATGAGCGTTTTGAAACGTTTCGATGTGAGAGTTGCCGGCTCTTCTTTCCACACTTCTCGAAAAGTCATAACCTCAAAATGTTCTTCCGTTTGCTGTTCATGATGCTGTTCTATAGGCGCCGGAGCCTTTGCCGGGCTTGGTGCCCAGTAACGTTCTTTTGCAAATGGATATGTCGGAAGACTGATCCGGACAGGCGTTTGGGTTCCATACAGCTTACCCCAGTCAAAAGACAAGCCTTTCACCCAAAGATCCAGCAGTTTCGTGTATTTCCCTTTGCTCATCCATGCCTCTATGATTTTTTCGGTATCTTCATCAGCCGATAAAACGGCTAATGCTTTTTTGTTATCATCGATGCGATCCAGGTACAGGCTGTCTCCTTTGTTTTCGATAAAAGCGTTGAGCTTTCTCTCAAGGTCCTCTAATGATTCCGCTATAAAGCCCAGCCGTTCCTCCATTGCTTCACGGCCCGTTTGCAAGGTATAGGCGATCCTGATCAAATCTATTTCGCTGTACCTTCTTTCTTGAATGGCTGTGAGCAGCTGTTCCGCTTTTCCTTGGAGCCGTTCCCTGTTTTTCGCTGACAGCACAATCAACGCAGGAGGATGAGCTTCAGGAGTCTGCGCTTCTGTTCTCGGAATATATTCTTCCAGAATCATATGTGCATTGGACCCACCGGCGCCAAAACTGCTCAATCCAGCACGTCTCGGCACCTCCTGCCCGTCAATCACCGGGCGTTTCCATTCACCAAGATACTGCTGAACGACAAACGGAGTATGGCTAAATTCAATGTTTGGATTCAATTGCTTGGAATGTAAAGATGGCGCAATTTGGCCATATTTAAACTGAAAAAGTATTTTTGTCAGCCCGGCAATGCCGGCTGCACTTTCACAATGACCGATATTTGATTTGCTGGAGCCAATCGCGCAAAACTGTTTCTCTTGCGTATCTTCCTCAAATGCTTTTGTTAATCCCGCTATCTCAATCGGATCTCCTAATGCGGTGCCTGTTCCATGCGCCTCCAGATAACTGATGGTTCGAGCAGGAATGTTGGCGCGCTCAATCGCTTCTTTAATCAGCTGTGCCTGTGCATGAGGATTGGGAACCGTATATCCATTTGTTTTTCCCCCGCTGTTAATCGCACTGGCTTTTATCACTCCGTAAATATGGTCTCCGTCTGCTATTGCTTGCTGCAACGGCTTTAACACAATGGCTCCTACGCCTTCACCGTCGACAAATCCATCTGCGTCATCGCCGAATGATTTACATGTATCACTTGCAGAGAGCATATTCATGACAGATAAATTCTGATAGTGAACCGGGTCAACAACTAAATTGACACCCCCGGCAATGGCGCAATCACTTGATCCGCTATAAATGCTTTCCAGCGCTAAATGAACCGCTGTCAGAGAAGATGAGCAGGCGGTATCG
Organism: uncultured Bacillus sp.; assembly: GCF_958411575.1. NCBI lineage: Bacteria > Bacillati > Bacillota > Bacilli > Caryophanales > Bacillaceae > Bacillus > uncultured Bacillus sp. The sequence goes on along the minus strand of NZ_CATYRA010000002.1, from coordinate 158,838 downwards.
ACGGCAAGGCTCGGACCTTGGAAATTCAGCAAATAGGATATTCTGTTGGCGATAGACCAATAGCCGTAGCCGGTCGGATAATTTTTGTTCATGACTCCGGCAAAGACGCCGATTTTTCTGCTTGTACAGAGCGTGTCAGGCGTGTATCCCGCATCTTCAATACTTGCATAAGCGGTTTGCAGAAATAATCGCTCCTGAGGGTCCATTCTTTCTGCTTCGAGCGGAGAAATCTGAAAGAATAATGGATCAAACTTGTCCATATCCTTGATAAATCCGCCCCATTTCGTATAAATTGACCCTTCTTTTCCTTTTTCTATATCGTAATAGGCTCTCCAATCCCAGCGTTCTTTCGGAATTTCCTCAATACAGTTTCTGCCTTCTTTTAGGTTATTCCAAAAGTCTTCTGCTGTCTCCGCCTGAGGATAACGTCCGGAAACACCGATAATAGCAACGTCACGGCTAGCAAGAGTGTATGTTGGCGTTTCTTTCTCCCTGCTGATGCCAAGCTTGCGATAGCGACGGGATTTATTAACGGCCTGACCAGATTTCTGAGAAGATTCATTCTTGCTTGTGATCGGTGTCTGTTGTTGAACTTGACGGTCAAGGCCTGTCAGTTTCATCAGTGCTTCTGTTTTTGTTTTGATTAAATGCTCCACTAATGCATCAATGGTCTGGTACTCAAAAAATAAAGTGCTGCTTACATGGTCTAATTCTTTACGCAATGTATTCGTCAGCTGGACAACGACGATAGAATCGATACCGTACTTTTCAAGTGGTTCAGATGACTCAATCTTGCTGACAGGAAATTTCAATGTTTCTCCGATTAGTTTTTTCATATATTCTGTGCTTTTTTCTCTGAGGAGAACATGTTTTGATTGTCCAGCTCTCTTCGAATCTATGGTTTGTATATAGGCTGGCTCTTTATTAGACGCCAGAGTCACATCCTTCTCTGGCAGGATCACATTTTTCATCATTATACGGCGAACCAGTCCGTTGCTTGAGGCTGCGACAATCTGGTGACTGAGATCATGGACAGCTTCGGCCGGGAAAAAGATAGATTCAAAGCCTTCGCTTTCTAGTGCCGCTTTCCAGCTGTTAGGGTATAAGCCGGGGCAGCCAGGAATCCGCACTGCAGGATCTTCGTACAGCCACCAGCCTTCCAAGAGACCAAAGGTGATGTGGGGGAACAGGCTGTTTCCCGCCATTTCATTCAGCAACAGCATTCCGTTATTTTTCATCACTGCTTTTGTATGCCGCAGGGTTTGGCGGATATTTTTTGTCGCGTGAAGGACGTTAGCGGCAATGACGACATCATAGCCGCCAGCCTCGATTTCCTGCTGGTCAATCGGTTTTTCTACGTCAAAAAGCTGATACGTCAGGTACGGGTTTTCCGCCCCATATTCCTTTTCTGCATGCAGCAAAAATGCTTTCGACAGATCTGTATAACAGTATTCTTTGATATGGTTTTGATAGGCTTGCAGTTTTTGAAAGATTCCGGCACTCGTGCCGCCTGTGCCTGCGCCTATTTCCATAATGCGAATCGATGCCTCAGGATCGTGCTTCAGACGTTCATCCACGTAAGCTATTAACGTATCGGCAAGCACTTTATTAAAATAGTCTGCCACTTGGTTATGCTTATAAATCCCTTCCACCAATTCCATTGAGGAATGCGGGAACATGATATCTGTGGCAGGGACTTCCCCTGTCAAAATATCCGGTAATGCTTTCAGCATGGTCTCTGCTAATACAACCATCGCCTTTGTATTGCTGTCATCGAGCCACTTTTCTTTTTTCGCATTCCATTCTTGCCAAAGCAGCCCGATATCCTCTGCTTGATCCTTCCTCACCAATGAATCTCCATCTTTCTTAAGATATCCATGCTGCAGAAGGAATTCACTGCTTTGCTGAAGCCATTTTTCATAAAATTCACGAGTCTTATATTGTTGAAGGCGTTCAACTGATAATCTATGACCCTCAAACAGCCCGGCCGTTTGCAGCTGGCCTAATAAAAGCCTGTAAAGAAGATCGTCCAGCTCTTCATGTGTGACTCTTTGTAATTGTCCTGTTTTCGGCAGGCGCTCCTTCAGGCTTTCAGCGTCAACTGAAGGGCGCTCGGGATAAAGGGTGATGAATTCATTCTGATTCACGCCTTCGACTGCGACAGATTTTGTCGTATGAATGAAAGCCGTTTGGCTGACTGGGCCAGAAAGCAGTGCTTCCAGCGCCTTCATGCCTTCCGCAGGCTCAATTAAGCCTAAGCCAATTTGATTCATGAGCTGTACATACTGTTCATCCTCAGCCGCTTCACTGTTCCCCCAATATCCCCAGTTCATGACTTTTACAGGACAAGCCCAGCTTTGGGAAAGACGGTGAGCAAAAGCATCTGCAAATGCGCAGCCAGAGGCATAATGGCTTTGCTTCACGTTTTTGATATGGGCTACAAGCGAAGAGAAAAATAAAACAAAATCTAAATTCTCCTGACGGAACACCTGGGCCACTCGAACACTGACATCCATCTTCGCCGCCAGTCCGCCTCTAAATTCTTCCAGTGCCATATTTTCCAGGCTTTGCTCAGATAAAACCATTGCAGAGTGAACGATCCCGTGAATGTGAGGATAACGCTTTTTCACTTGATCATAAGCCTGCTGCAATGAATGCATATCCGCTGCATCGGCAGCAATATAGTAAGGCTCAGGGCCAAGAGCGGAAAGACGGTCTACTTTTGCCTTGATGGCATCATTGATTTGACTGCGTCCAATCCAGACGATTTGCGCCTGATAGCGGCGGATCATGTACTCACTCCATGCCGCCCCGATGTACCCGGCGCCTCCGATGACCACATAGACTCCGCCTTTTCGATATAGCGTGTCATTTGACGGTAAGTGCCGATATGGGATCAATTGCTGCTGATGCCATTGCTGATTCCGATAGGCCCAAGCGTGGCCGAGACGATCAGCAGGAAGGGTAAACATTTGTTTTACCGGCCATGTACAGCCTTCTTCAAGGTCAAGAAGGCGGATGTTCCAATGCGGATATTCCTTAGCGATTGTGCCCGCGAGTCCGTGAATGCTTGCATGAGCTGGCTGTACAGTTTCATGTTGCGTAACCGGCTGCGCCTGGACGGTCACAAGAGACCATTCTAGCTGTTTCTCACCATAACCTAATTGAAGACATGCCTTCACAATCTTAAATGCCTGAAGAACAGCCTCTTCTTGTCCCTCACTAAGCATATTCTCCGAGTATGGCGGAGCAATCCACAATACATGGTCAATGCTGCCGTACGCTTGCAGTTTGTCTGCTATTGTATCAATGTCATCTGCAGGCCGAATATCGATAAAGGAAACCTGAGAATGATGATAATGCTTTATTAACGCCCGTTCACCTTCAGTACCGCCGCATAAAACAGCACGCGTACCGATAAACGGAGCATTGTCCTCCTGATCTGGAGAAACCGGTTCCCAGGCAGGGATCATCATCGTATGCCCTCTCAGCGGGGAATCAGCTGCTGTTTGAGACTTGGTCTGTTCTCCATCAAGTGCTCGCATCGAAGCACCCTTCATTCGAACACAAACGTTCCCGTTCTCATCGCATAAATCAATATCATATTTTCTGACTTTGTCCTCCGCTTTGCTGTCTGAACTGTATCGAATATAAGACCATATCTCCTCTGGACACGAGCTGAAAATGTCAAGCTCTTGCAATGCAAACGGGAGAGAAAGCTGATGAGCTTGTCTGTCAGCATTGACTGAACTAACGATAAAACCGACTGTGGAGTGGAAGGCGGAATCCATCAAACTCGGGTGAAGCGTAAATTGATGCCTGCCGTCTTTTAGAGAATTGGGCAACGAGATTTTGGCAAGCAATTGATCTTGTCCGACAAGCACTTTTTCAATCCCTTGATAGCCCTCGCCATAGTCAAGCCCAATCTTTCGAAACGCCGTATAGCATTGTTCTGACGTTACTGTGTCCAGACTGCATTCTGTCTGGATTGATGCTAGGTCTAAAACTGGAGTGTCCACTTCAGCTGAAATGACTGCACGACCTTGACTGTGTACCATTGGGGTTTCTTCTTTCGTTTCAGAGCTGCTGTAAATGTCAAAGGAAATGTCCCCGTTATCTTCAGGATAAAGGCCAATATGTATTTCTTTTGGTTCACTTCCTATCGTGATCGGACGAATCCAGACGATGTCTTTAAGCGACACAACTCTTTGTTCATCTTCCAGATCGCCCGCAGCTTTTTCCGCTGCTTCTCTCGCTATTTCTAAAAAAGCAACACCCGGCAAGATTTTCTGTCCCTGCACAATATGATCAGATAGGAAAAATTCCTTGCCTGTAAAAACAGAGCTAAAGCGCTGCTCAGTAAAGTCTGACGTATTGCGGTGCACCAGCGGATGTAAAGTATGATTTACAGTGCTCGTTTTTGTTTCAAGAGCAGGTAGCCAGTAGTGCTCCTTAGCAAACGGATAGGTCGGCACACTGATTTTAAGCGGCTTGCGATCGCCGTATAGGCCGTCCCAGATGACCCGCTTACCTTGAACCCAAGATTCCGCCATTTTCTTCAATTCGCTGTTTGTTGATGTTGGTTCTGCTGCCTCCTGATCCTCCATGGCTTGCCCAGTCCAGCAACCATCGATCTCTTTGTCACCATTTGTAAACACTCGAAGTTTAGCAGTTAAATCCTTTATGTCCTTCACGATGAAGGCTGCCCGCTCCTCCATTTCCACCCGGCCTGTCTGTAATGTATAAGCTAACGCTACAAGATTGACGTCCTCGCTCAGAAAATCAAGGAGTTTAACAGCATAAGCCTGCAGACGGTCTTTGTTTCTTGCGGACAATGGAATCATTACTTCTTCATTTTTCGCTAAAACCGGCTCTGAAAAGCTATCTGCCGGAATATATTCCTCCAAAATAAGATGCGCATTGGACCCCGAGGCCCCAAACGAACTTAAACCGGCGCGGCGGGGATATGTGACGTCCATCCCGTTTTCTGTCATTGAAGGCTGCTCCCATTTTTTCGTTTCATGCTGGACAAAAAACGGGGTTTGATCGAGCTGCAAATATGGATTCAGTTCTTCTGAGTGTAATGACGGTACCAATGTTTTATGATGCAGCTGCAGGACAGTCTTTGTTAAGCCGCTGATGCCGGCTGCAGATTCGGCATGGCCAATATTTGATTTCACAGAACCGATTGAGCAGAATTGCTTGTCTTGTGTATTTTTGCTGAAAGCCTTCACCAATCCTTGTATTTCAATCGGATCCCCTAATGAGGTTCCAGTGCCATGGGCTTCAACATAGCTGATGGTGCGTGGATCAATTCCCGTTTTCTCTAAGCACGCTTCGATAACATCAGCTTGAGCGACCGGGCTGGGAACTGTAATTCCGCTTACTTTTCCTACGTGATTAATGGCACTGCCTTTGATGACAGCATAAATCCGGTCGCCGTCCTGTTCAGCTTTTCGGAGAGGCTTTAACAATACAGTCCCAACACCTTCTCCAGATACGTAGCCGTCCCCGCCTTTGCCGAATGTATGGCAATAGCCGTCACTCGAATGCATCCCCACACTGCCGTAGCTGATATATTTGGCCGGATGCAGGGATAAATTGACGCCTCCGGCAAGCGCGGCTTCGCATTCTCCATTCCGGATGCTCTCTATAGCAAGATGAACCGCAGTTAATGAGGAAGAGCAGACCGTGTCCACCGCCATGCTTGGGCCGTGAAAATTACAATAGTAAGAGACCCTGTTGGCAATTTGCGCATAATTCAGCGATAAAGGAAATGGATTGTGCTCTGATAGAGCCTCCGCTCCTATAAGGGAGTAGTCCTTATGCATAACACCGGCAAATACGCCGACATGCTGCCTTTTATTTTCTCCCTGCTGTGAAGCAATTGTTTCTGGTGTATACCCCGCATCTTCAATAGCTTCCCAGCACGTCTCTAAAAATAAGCGCTCCTGAGGATCCATGGTTTCCGCTTCACGGGGTGAGATCCTGAAAAATTGAGGATCAAAGCAATCAGCATCCTCGATAAACCCGCCCCATTTCGAGAATGGCTTGCCTGAAGGTGAATCCAGCCCATTGTTTTCCTTCCATTCCCACCGCGAGTTGGGGATCTCTGTGATGCAGTCGGTACCTGCCTTAAGATGTTCCCAAAATTCCTGTATGTTTTTTGCCCTAGGATAACGGCCTGCCATTCCGATAATCGCAATATCCTCCCCGATTTCTGGTGAAGAGATAGCGGCGGCTGAAGAATCCTGCATTGGTACAGGAGACTGGCGGACTGTATCGTCCGCCTCTCCAATTGAATAGTCATCAGCAAGATGCGCAGCTAGTTCTGCAATCGTTGTATATTCAAACAGCAGCGTTGGGGAGAGGTCCGCTCCAATCTTAGCCCCTATCTCCTGAACCACATTAAGCAAGGATGGTGAATCCAGCCCAAGCTCATAGTATCCGGCATGGATATCCATTTGTTCTGACGGCCTTTCAAGCTGTTCAGCAAGCAATTGACGCAAATACGTTTCCATTGCGGTATAGTCCCGACCTGGATTCCGAGAGACAGCTTGTCTTTCTTCTTGAATTTCTTTTGCAGAATGAAAGACTGCCGCATCCCGTACAGACTTGCCTGCAAACTGTTTCAGCTCGGCCACTTTTTGTCCTGATGAATTGAAATATTCAATCGTCATATATGTGAGTTCTTTCTTCTGGCGCACAGATGAAGAGAGGATACGGGCTGTACATCCTTTTTGCAATGGTTCCGAAGCGGAAAACGATTCATAACACAATGGCAGATACATCGTTTGATCTGATAGCAGGCAGCTTGAACCTATGCCGCTGCCGTCAATGAGAGTCGGATGAAACAGAAACGCTTCAGAATGAAGCAGCGCTTCCTGTCCGACTGATAAATCAATCAAAGCACCCTCTTTGGTTTTAAAAATCTGCCCTTCCGCCTTCATCATGCCGGTATGCACTAATTGTTGAGAGCGGCATTGTTCATATATTTCATCCAAATTCAGACTCCTGTCAGCTGTACGTTTCCACTGATTCAGGTCTATTGATTCGGCAAGAGCAGTTCGCTCTTTACGATGCATGTCAGCAGTCACATACTGTCTTTTGTCCGATAGCGACTCACCGCGCTGTTTTTGTCCGTCGATGATAATGGACCATTTCCCTTTCTTGTTTTCAGACACGTGAATGGTCAGAGCAATATCATACGATTTGTCTGCGATCATAGGGTAAAAAATGGTCAGGTTTTTCAATTCAAGCTCTTGATATGCATAACCATGTTCTTGGAATACTTGGTAGATTAAATCTATATAAGCAAGGCCGGGTAATAACGCTTGTCCATATACTTTGTGGTTGGACATAATAGGATTATTTATTGAAATGATCAGTTGTTCAGTTATCATTTTCCCACTCCTCTCTTATTTGAAAGTTTTCCAAAACATATCTTTAGGAGCCCCCGTGTCTGAAAGCACTTTTTTCTGCACGGTTTGAGCTGATGGTTCTGTTAAAACGGGCTGACGATGCAATTCCGGCAGAGGTAAAGGTTTTCTTCTGATTGGACGCCCAGCCGAGTCTTTCCAAGCTTCTACAATCAGATGGGCATTCGTTCCGCCATCGGCAAAGCAATTGATTGCCGCAGCTGGCGTTGTTTCGCTCCACTCGGTTTGCGATTTACAAAAATACAAATCTGTCTCTTCTATATCAAAATACGGCATGTTTTCGTCACCTGACAGGAATGGAACCAATTGTCTATGTTTCAGCATTAAAGCGACTTTAATCAGGCTCGCTATTCCTTCTGCACATAAAGGGTGGCCGATGTTAGGTTTCACTGATCCCAGCCCTAATGGCGCCTTTGATCCGGAGCGGTAAATGGCTTGAATCGCCTTCAGTTCAAGTAAGTCTGTTACTGCCGATCCCGAGCCATTCGCTTCGAGATAACTGATCTCTTCAGGCTTTTTGCCGCTTTTTTCAAGCGCTGTCTGCATGACATCCTTTTGTGCCTCGAGATTCGGTGAAGATGGGCCTGCTGTTCTTCCGTCATTGTTAATAGCAGCGGCTTTAATAACTGCATATATGGAATCTCCGTCTTCGAGTGCTTGGCTGACGGTTTTGACGAGAACCATACCCACGCCTTCTCCTAAAATGACACCGTCCGCCCGCTTATCAAAAATATGGAATGACGGTTTGTCACATAAAAGTCCGCGCTCTTGAAACATTTGATGCGCATCAGCATCAAGCAAACTGACGCCGCCCACAACCGCTGCCTCAATATCTCCGCTTCGGAGAGCCTGAATAGCCATATTCAACCCGACCAGCGCAGAGGAACAAGCGGTATCCAAGACAATACTCGGGCCCCTTAAGTCAAAAAATTGTGAAATGTTAGCTGCTAAATAGTTTTGTCCGCCAGCCACAATCGGATTTCTTGCTTTTGAAAGACTGGACGGATCAGGCTTGTGCTGGCTGCGGCCTCCTATATAAACACCAGCCCTCATGCCTTTCACGTCTTTCTCTGTATAACCGGCGTGATACCACAGTTTCAGGCTTTCCTCCAATACAGCCAAAGCTTGAGGGTCCATCGCTCTGATATCGTTCTCGGACATCATAAAGAAATCATGATCAAATCGGTCCATTTCATCAATGAGACCCGCGTAATTCGAGCTGGAATGCCTGAATCGTTCAGGCGGTACAGGTTTAATCGCAGACCGTCCATCACGTATTAAATCCCAGTATGCCTCAAGCGTTTCCGCTTCAGGGAACCTGCAAGTAAGACCGATGATGGCGATATCTTCTGTAAGCCCCGCCGTTTTTACATGACTTATCTGTTGCGGCTGCTGTTCTGGCATTGGCGTTTGTTTCATTGTTGATTGTGCCTTGACAGGTGTCTGTTTCTCAGATTGATGCAAAATAGCTGATACATCATATTTCGATATGAGCCAGTTTGCAAAGGATTCTATTGTCGGATATTCAAACAAAATCGACGGATCAATATCTCCATTTAATGTTTGGTTCATCTGCTGTACAAGCTGAGCCAATATAATCGAGTCGATTCCGTATTCTTGGAAAGGCTCATCCGTTTCAAAGTCTTCAGCTGCTATCTTCAGTTCATCTGAAAAAAGAGTTACAAGCCAGCCAACTGTTTCAAGGAACAGGTTTTGCGTGTCAGCTTGCGCTTTCGTCTCAGGATGTGAGAGGGCTTCAACAGGCAGTGACGGCTCCACAAGCTTGTCTGGCTGCCATATATTCGCATCTGGGATCGCCGGCAGTACGACAGCATGTTGTGTATCGGAAAGAATCTGATCCAGCAGCTGTAATCCCTCATCGTTTCTCAAGCTTACCAATCCCGTTTGTTCTAAAGCTTTGCTGCGAACCTCACCTAGACCGGTTTCCTTCCAGTTAGGCCACTGAATGCTGACAATTGGACATTCATCTCTATGTGCCTCTGCAAAATAATCCATAAATGCATTCGCCATCGCGTAATCAGCTTGTCCGGCTGCAAGAACAGGAATGGCCGCTGATACTGATGAAAACAAGGCAACAAACGCCAATGGTTCGCCTTTCAGCAGATCAAACAACGTTTGCAGGCCTTCGACTTTCGGTTCAAGCACCTGTTCGATCTCTTCTAGTGATTTTCTGATAAACGCCGGATTATGTTTGTTCACCTTCCCGGAACAATGGATGACTCCGCCAATCGGCCCCATTGTTTCGTGTATGGTCTTCAGGCTCTGTGCGACAGCAAATGAATCAGTGAGGTCCAGAGACAGCACTTGAACATTCGCACCCATGGCTTCTAGCTCTTGAATCGCATTTATTTTCTCAGCAAGCGAGGCACTTTTTACTGAATTCCACTGGTCACGCGGCGGCAGCTCTTCACGACCGATGAGCACCAGGTGCTTAACACCGTATGTTTTCACAAAATGCCGCGCACACAACGAACCGAGACCTCTTGTCCCGCCTGTAATGAGCAGGACTTTTTCTGCTGAAAAAGATACTTGCTTCTGATAAAGGCCGGCAGCATCTGCTGGCTGCTCTGCCAAATACGCGCGATAACGCTTGCCGTCTCGATAACAGACTTCTGATTCTGTGCTATTGGCATAAAACTCGTCTGCAATCAGTTTGGCCAGCTCCTCATGAGAGGCTGCAGAATCCATATCTGCGTGCCTTGATGTAAGGTGGCTGTACTCACTTTGAAGCATGCGATATAAACCGGCCCGTGAAGCACCAGACAAATGAACAGCTTTATTTTCGAAAGACTCCAGCCCTTTCGTTACGCCCAAGATCGTCAAATAATACTTGCTTGTACGTCCTTGCTCGATCAGCTTTTGGAGCCAGTTTATCCAGCTTATCGACTGTTCATGGCTCGTTCCGCACCCGATCAGATCGATTGCTCCGGAGATATGTTCAAAGCCTGCAGCGGATACATGATCGAGCTCTTGACTGTCAAATATACGGTAATTCGAGAAATACTTCGAAAGCTCTGCCGCTAATGCCATTGTCTCCTCGTTTGCTAATATGGCAACGGTTTGATTCGTACGTTCTACTGGTTCAATTGGACAATACTGCCACTGTTTGTGCAGAAAGCAGCGCTTAGTAATCGGTTCGGAGTAAGGCTGTGCTGAACCACTGTTTTCGGGCCTGTTTTCTTGATTTGGCAACCAGTAATACTCTTTTGCAAACGGATAAGAAGGCAGACTGATTCGGCGAGGTCTGTGATCTCCATAAAGTCTGTTCCAATCGATCTGTAGCCCTTTCACCCATAATTCCGCTACTTTCTCCAGCCTTTTCTTCTCTATCCATGTTTGCAGCAATGCTTCGGCATCATGATCTGTTTCAAATAGCTTGATTTCGTTTTTCTTCGTTTTCACGTGCGCGGCAAATATGCTGCTGTTTGGCACATCCGCTAAATAATCGCCTAAAGTTTTGATAACCGCTTTTTTCGAATCCGCCAAAAACGCCATCCGATAATCCATCGCTTCCCTGCCGGTTTGTAGCGTATATGCCATATCCTCCAAATCGATTTCTTCTATTGTATTTGCGTAATCTTTCATTACTTTTGCATAGGCCTTCAATTGCTGCTCTTTTTTCGCTGAGAGTACAAATAATGTTGATTGATGCTGCTTTGTTAATTGATCATTCCTCCGTTCAGGCTGATATTCTTCTATAACGATGTGGGCATTCGTCCCGCTATATCCGAAAGAGCTGACACAGGCTCTCCTCGGTTTTCCATCGGCCGACTCCCAAGGCTTAAGCTCCGTGTTTACATATAAAGGAGAATGCTCAAATTGAAAATGCTCATTCGGTGTCGTGAAGTTCAATGTCGGCACCAGTGTTTTGTGGTTCATACACAATAACACTTTTTGAACACTAGCTACTCCGGCCGCCGCGGATGTATGGCCAATGTTACTTTTAACTGAGCCGATTGCACAAAACTGTTTTTTGTCTGTTTTTTCTTGAAATACGGTGGACAAAGCCTCTAATTCAATTGGATCTCCTTGTTTTGTTCCGGTACCATGCATTTCTACAAAACTGATACTCTCTGGATGTATGCCGTATGTTTCATATATGTCTCTTTCCAAATCCATTTGGCTTTTCGCACTCGGTGCCGTGATTCCGTTTGTTTTCCCATCCTGATTAATACCTGAGCCAATGATAATGCCATAAATATGGTCACGGTCCGCTTCTGCATCTTTCAGCCTTTTCAGAACCAGCGCACCCGCACCCTCGCCGGGCACAAAACCATTCGCATCATTATCAAATGCCTTACATTGTCCATCAGGTGAAAGCATGCCGGCCTCACACATACTGATGTAAGATTCCGGCGTCAGGTATAAGCTGACACCGCCAACCAGTGCCATATCAATTTCTTTGTTTATGAGTGCCTGTCGCGCTAAATGTGTGCCGACCAAAGAAGATGAGCATGCGGTGTCAATAGGAATAGCAGGCCCTTTTAAATTAAGAAAATACGGAATACGTGCCGCGGCGATCGCAAAGCTGTTCCCGGTGGCGTTTGCTCTTGCCTGCCGATTCAGCATGACCCCATATTCATTGCTCATAATGCCGAGATAAACACCGCATCTTTTCTCATTTAATGTTCGAGCATTATATCCAGCATCCTCAAAGGCTTTATAGCCTTCCTGCAAAAATATTCGATGCTGTGGATCCATCAGTTCAGCTTCTGACGGCGGGATATTAAAAAACAACGGATCAAAATGTTCAATACCATCAAGCATCCCCATTGATTTGCAATAGACTTTTCCTTTTTTGTTGAGGGCAGGATCATAGTACTGATCTACATCCCACCGTGATGTTGGAATGTCCCGAATAGCATTTCTCGCATGAACGAGGTTATCCCAATACTCTCTTACATTACTTGCGCCCGGGTACCTTCCCGACATCCCGACAATGGCTATCGCATCCTCCCGATCTTGATGAATAGGGGCAGGTTTCTTCTCATGTTCTTTCTTTATTGGATATTGAACAGACTGAAGCGGACGCTCTGACGGCTCTGCCTTAGACAGTGCGGCCGGCTGTTTAATAGCTTCAATGGAATCATTCTGTTCTGTCAATTCTTGTTTTCTATCGAGATAAGTTCCAAGCTCAGACTTTAGCATCTCGGCAAAATCTTGTATCGTTGGATAATCATACATTTTGGTGACTGAAAAGGACGTGCCATACTGCTTATTCACAGCTTTTATCCATTCGAGCCCGGTAATCGAGTCCATTCCGACATCTATGAATGCTTCGTCAATATCCACCTCATGCGGCTCCATGAATAACACGTCTGCTATGCTTCCCCTCAATTCTTCATACAGCGTTTCAATTGCCCTAGTATTTTGGCTTGATGCGGATATTTGAGCTGCTGCATATTGAATAGTTGCTGCAGGTTCTTCCTGTAACGGCTGATGATGCTCTAACGGCTGCAGGGAGATATTGTCCGGTTTAGCAGCAAGTGCTGCTGTTTTCTGTTTCATCGGTGCGTACGTCCCCGTTTGCTTCGGGGCTTCGCTTTCTTCTGTTTTCTCTCCGGCTTGTGTGCTTAACTCATGTGCTAAGTAAACAGCAAAATCACGTGTTGTCGGATAATCATAAACCTTGGTAACATTTAGTGATGTCCCATACTGTTTATTTATTGATTTTATCCATTCGAGTCCTGTAATCGAATCCATTCCGATATCTATGAATGCTTCGTCTGGGTCAACCTCGTTTTGTTCCATGTACAGCACTTCCGCTAAGCTCGCCGTCAGTGCATCGCACAATTTTTCCGCCGAGATCGTTTCTGTTTCTGTATTTGATGGAACCAGAGAGGCTGTATGCTGCAAACGACCCTGATTGGCCGTTAAAGGCTGTAGCGTGATATTGGCAGGCTTGCCGCTGGCTTCTCTCACTATAGACGGCTTTTGTATGACAGGCTGTACCTCAGCAGGTGGATCCATCGTTCTTTTTTCCTCAGCCTTTGTTGCATTAACTTCTATCCAATAGCGATCTCTTGCAAAAGGATAGGCAGGTAGACTGATGCGCCGCGGTTTTTGATCCTGATAAAGCGTGCTCCAGTCGATACGCAAGCCTCTTACCCAAAGGTCTAAAACCTTCGCGTATTTTCCTTTTTTCATCCATGCCTCGATTGTTTTTGACATATCTTCGTCAGCGGCAAAAGCAGCAATGGAATCTTTGTTGCGTTTCACTTGTCCTCGATAAACAGATTCACGATCTTCTGTTCCGGAGACACATTCATTCAACTTTTCTTCAAGTTCCTGCATCGTTTCAACAACGAACGCCAGGCGATCATTCATCGCTTCACGTCCGACTTGCAGCGTATAGGCGATTCGGTGCAAATCTGCTTCAGCATATCTTTGCTCACGAATGGCATGCAGCAATCGTTCCGCCCGTTTCTGAAGTTTTTCCTCATTTTTTGCTGAGAGCACAATGACAGCCGGCTGTTTCCCTGCTAGGGAACGTTCCTGCTCAGGTTCCGGAACATACTCTTCTATTAAAATATGGGCGTTAACTCCCCCAGCGCCAAATGAAGAGATGCCTGCGATTCTCGGATATTCGATGTCTTTACCATTGACAGAAATGATCGGCCTCTTCCATTCTTCTAGCTCTTGCTGTACTTTAAACGGTGAGTTAAGGAAATCAATATTCGGGTTCAACACGTTTGAATGTAGGGAAGGTGCCAGTTGCCTGTTTTTCATTTGGAGCAATACCTTCGTTAATCCTGCGATACCTGCCGCACTCTCACAGTGCCCGATATTTGATTTGGCTGAGCCTATTGCACAAAATTGTTTGTCATTCGTTTGTTGCGTAAACACTTTGGACAGCCCTGTCATTTCAATAGGATCTCCGAGAGACGTTCCCGTGCCGTGCGCTTCAATATAACTGACTGCCCGCGGGTCAACCTTTGCTTCCACAAACGCCTTTTTGATCACACCTGCTTGGGCGTTCGGGTTGGGAACTGAATAACCGTTTGTTTTTCCTCCGTGGTTAATGGCTGTCCCCTTAATAATTCCATATATGTGATCGCCGTCTTCAACGGCTTTAGACAGTGGCTTAAGAAGAACTGCTCCAACGCCTTCACCCGGCACATAACCGTCTCCACCCTCTCCGAAGCTTTCACATCGGCCTTTGCTGGACATAAATTTGTTCTGCCCAAGCATCAAATACTTATTTGGGTGGATTGAAACATTCACGCCGCCCACGAATGCCGCCTCACACTCTCCGCTCTTCAAGCTTTGGCAGGCCAAATGAATAGCAGTTAAGGAAGAAGAACACATGGTATCCAAAGCAATACTCGGCCCATGAAAATCAAAATAATAAGATACCCGGTTCGCAATGGATGATGGATTCCCTGTTAACGCCAGAGACCTGCCGCGCACCTGCTCTTGCGCTCCGTACAGCTGGTATTCTTCGTACATGACCCCGACGTACACTCCGACGCTCCCGCCAAGCTCCGAATTACGCTTACGGCCAAGATGCTCCCTTGTATATCCTGCGTCTTCCATCGTTTCATACACACACTGCAAAAATAGACGCTCTTGAGGGTCCATTAATTTTGCTTCACGCGGCGAAATATGGAAAAACTGCGGATCAAACTTGTCTACATCTTTCATGAAGCCGCCCCACTTGCTGTAGGTTTTTCCAGCCTTATCCTTATCTTCATCATAATAGAGACTATGATCCCAGCGATCTTCAGGAATTTCCGTAATACAGTCTCGTCCGTCCCTCAGGTTTTCCCACAATTCATAGATGTTGTCTGCCTCAGGATAGCGCCCTGATATACCGATGATTGCAATTTCCTCTGCTTCCTTTTCTCTTGGCTGCTTCTGCCCTTTTTCTTGAAAAGAAAAGGATTGGGACTTTCTTGGAGCAACAGAGATTTCTCTTTTTTCACGCTCTGAATCTGTTTTTCTATTTTCCGCAGCAGAAGGTTTGTCTGTTTCAATTTTCAGGATGTCCAGCAGCTTTTCTCGGTGGGAATCAGTAAAATACCAGGTTAATGACCGAATATCCTGGTACTCAAAGAACAATGTCTTGGACAAAGATCCAAATACTTTTTCTAATTGACCCGTTACGTGCATGATCATAATAGAATCGATCCCGTAATCCTCGAGAGGAGCTTCAGCATCAATCTGGCCGACCGGCAGCTTGATAACCGAAGAAAGCACTTGTTTCACGTAATTTTCCGCTTTTTCTCTCAATGTCTCTTCATCGACTTCCAGGACAATGTCGGCTCTTTCCGTATCCTGATTGACATTTCTATTCTTCATATTGTGAGATCGGTCTTGACCATGTCCCGTTTCATATAAAAATGCACGTATCCGATTGGCTACACCGGAAGCCACTAATATTTGCGGCTTTCCTAACACCCAGCTATGATATAGCGCCTGAATCCCTCGCCTTGTTTCCATGGCTACCATGCCTGTTTCTTTTGTCAGCATCCTCGCAGTTTCAGCATCAATACGCATGCCCCCGTCTTTCCACAGCGGCCAGCACACCGAAAGTGTTTTTCCGTAACGTTTGTGCAGCGCTGCTTGACCATTTCGATATTCGCTGAATGCATTCATAAATGCATTCGCCATTGCATAATCAGCCTGTCCCGCACTTCCCACTGCTCCTGCACCTGAGGAAAAAAGGATAAAAAAGTCGAGCGGAATATCTTTCGTTGCTTCATCAAGATGAATCAGGCCGGCTACCTTTGGAGCGAGCACGGTTTGAACTTCTTCTTTCGTTTTCTTCATAATGAAATTATCTTTTATCATACCGGCGCTGTGGATAATGCCGTCCAAGCCGCCGTAATCATTTTCGATCTCTTCTATTAAGGCATCAACAGCTCGTTTCTCTGTCAGATCCGCTTGCCTGTAAACCACTCGGACGCCAAGTTTCTGTAGCTCTTGAAGCATCACCTGCTTCCTTTCATCGAGAGGAGAGCGACCAGTCAGGATCATAACAGCATCATTCGTTTGGTTTGCGATTTCATTTGCAAAGATGAAGCCAAGGCCGCCTGCACCGCCTGTCATCAGATAAACTCCTTTATCCTTCCATGGCATGTCAGCACTTAGGTGCTCACCAGACGTTTCTTTCCATTTGCTTACAGACCGTTTTCCTTGCCAGTAGCGGATATGTGTGTCAAGAGGACAGCGTCTGTTTTCTTCCAATATTTTGTATAGGTCACTAGCAGACATCCCGGTATCTAATTCAATCAGCTGTCCCGTCAGTTTGGGATTTTCCAGTTCAGCCGTTTTGAGCAGTCCGGTTAAGCCGCTTAATAGCTGCGGCTCGTTCAACGCAGGCACCGCCACTTGAATGAATGTATGTCCCCCGGTTTTTGAGTGCAGCAGCTGTTTGATTTCTTCAAATAACTGTACGGCGTATGCTTTAAACCGTTCATCAATTGCCGCTGTATGATGATGCAGGACTGTACAGTCAAGATCATTTCGGATGTTTTCCATTTGTCCTCCAAAATCACAGATAACGACTTTATGTGTCTCGTATGCTATAAACCCTTGCTTCTCGGCAGGAGCATGTTCTTCCCAAACGTGTTCAAACAGCAGCGTGTCAATTGTCTCTGAAGGATTTTCTGTGTCTTCTAACACTCTTGCAGAATAGCCCTTCATTCGCACACAAACCTGCCCCTCTTCATTGCATAAATCGATATCAAGCTTCTGCATGCGATCCTCAGCTCCACTGCCCTCGCTGTATGTGATCCGCGCCCACATAGACGCCTCGCAGCCTTTGAAGATTTGGACATCCTGTAATGCAAATGGCAGCATGGCCTTTCTGTCTGCTAAACGCATATCGCTTCCCAGCCTCAAACCGATAGATGCTTGAAATGCCGAATCTATCATGCTTGGATGCAGGACATAATGGTCTACCGTGTCGGAGATCACAGGAGGCATCGTCAATTTCGCAAGAACTCCGTTTTCGCCGGTATATATGCTGTCGATCGCTCTGTGGCTGTCACCATAATGAATGCCCATTTCTTCATAAGCCTCGTAACAATCAGAAGGTGATAAAATCCGCTCATTACCATTTGCCTTCAGTTCTTCAATGTTTATTACCCGAGGTTCATCAGCCACACAAGGCACTGCACTCCCTTGTCCATATACAACAGGCGCCTTCTCTGCGCTTTCAGGCTCTTGGCAGATTTCGAATGCAATCTCACCATTGTCCTCAGGATATAAACGTATGTGTATGTCCGCTTGCTGTTCTGTAACGGCAAACGGCCGAACCCAGACGATATTCCGGAGCCGGAATCCTGTCGGGAACTGATCTGCAGCTGCCTTTTCCACAGCCGCCCGTACCATTTCCAATAAAGCCGCACCGGGTAAAACCCGCTCGCCATTAATGACATGGTCCTTTAAGAAAAATTCACGTCCGGTGAACGCTGAACGAAAGCGGACTCCCGACATGTCGGACACATTTTGATGCAGAAGAGGATGTAGGATGTGTCCTTCCTGCTTAGAACGATCAGTCGCCGCCTCAGCTTTTGGCACCCAATAACGCACTTTCTCAAAAGGGTATGTCGGCAAGCTGATCCGTTTTGGTTTCTTTTCTTCGTAAAAAAGTAACCAGTCAACCTCAGATCCGTTCACCCACTCCTCCGCAATCTGATTGAGATTTCTTTGCTCCAACAATTTATGTACCGTTTCGGCAGAAAGCGATAAATCGCTTCCTCTTGATATTCGGCCCATCCAGCAATGATGAATGGATTCTTGCCCTTCTGCAAAAGCCTTCAATTGACCTGATAATTCTTGAAATCCGGCTGCTACAAAAGCAACCCGCTCTTCCATAGGTTCACGACCTACCTGCAATGTATAAGCCAAATCTCGAATCTGAATCCCATCGTGAAGAAACTCTAAGAGACGTTTTGCATATACACGAAGACGTTCTTGATTACGGGCAGAAAGCGGGATAACAGCGGGCATGTCAGAATCTAATGGCAATGGCTCCGCTGTTTGAGGAATGTATTCCTCAAGGATAATATGTGCGTTTGAACCGGTCGCCCCGAAGGAACTGATACCAGCCCGGCGCGGATAAAGGATGTCTTCCTCTTTCTCCTTGATAACAGGCTGCTTCCACGTTTCTGTTTCATGTTGTACATAAAATGGAGACTTATCAAAATCCACGTACGGATTCAGTTCTTCTGAATGTAAAGAAGGCACGAGAGTTTGATGGTGAAGCTGAAGGGCAACCTTGCTTAAACCGCTGATACCCGCGGCGGATTCAGCATGCCCGATGTTCGATTTAACAGAACCGATCGAACAGAACTGCCGATCCTGTGTATATTGGCGGAATGCTTTCATCAACCCCTGTAATTCGATCGGATCTCCTAAGGACGTACCGGTTCCGTGTGCTTCTACATAACTGATCGTCCGCGGGTCAATTCCCGTTTTCTCTAAGCATGCCTCAATCAAATCAGCTTGAGAAACTGGACTCGGCACTGAAATGCCGCTTACAGTGCCCACATGATTCACAGCACTTCCTTTAATCACTGCATAAATGCGATCTCCATCTTTCTCTGCTTGGCGCAATGGCTTTAATAAAACCGCACCGATTCCTTCAGCCGGCACATAACCGTCTCCATCCTTGCCAAATGTACGGCAGTGCCCGTCAGTGGAAAACATATCCCAGACCCCGTATGTCATATATTTATTAGGATGCAGCGACAGGTTCACTCCGCCTGCTAACGCGACATCACACTCACCGTGGCGAATGCTTTCCAACGCCAGATGTACAGCAGTCAGAGATGAGGAGCATACTGTATCGACTGCCATGCTCGGGCCGTGGAAATTACAAAAGTAAGATACACGGTTGGCGATTTGCGCATAGTTGAGCGAGAGAGGAAACACATTTTCCGCGGATGCTTCTTTAGCGCCGACTAATGTATAATCCTTATGCATGACACCCGCAAAAACGCCTACATGCTGCCTTTTGTTCCGTCCTTTAGGCTTGGCCAAAGTCTTCGGCGTGTAGCCTGCATCCTCAATCGTTTCCCAGCAGGTTTCTAAAAACAGTCGCTCCTGAGGGTCCATGGTCTCTGCTTCTCTCGGCGTGATTCTAAAAAATTGAGGATCGAAGCAGTCTGGATCATCAATAAATCCGCCCCATTTAGAAATGTCCTTACCCGAAGGAGATGTGATTCCTTCAAAGCGCCGCCAATCCCAGCGCGACTCAGGAATCTCACTAATGCAATCCTCGCCCGCTTTCAGATTGTTCCAAAATTCATGAATATTGTTTGCCTTCGGATACCTGCCCGCCAAGCCGATAATCGCAATGTCGCCTGATGTCTCAGAAGGTGCAATATGAGAAAAGTCAGCAGGTCCGCTTGTCTTCCGGCCTTCGGCAGCCTTATCGCCGATTATGCTATCGGAGACGTACTCTCTTTCATTTTGATCAAGGGAACCAGCGGCACTAAAATGCTCGATATATTCCTCGGCAAGAAACGCTGACAATTCGGCAATGGTGGTATGCTCAAACAAGAGAGTCGGCGAAAGGCTCTCACCGATCTTGTCACTAATGGTTTCTACCACTTCAAGCAAGCCTGATGAATTCAGTCCCATTTGGTAATAGCCGACTTGCTTTTCAATCTGTTCGATCGGCTTATTTATTTTGTCTGCGATTAATTGGCTTACGAACTGTTCAGCCTCGCCATAGGCCCCCATACTGCCAGATGAAGATACGGTGTCAGCAGCTTGAGTATGCCCGGCTGCGTCCTTCCCCGTCTCTTGTTTCACCTCTACCTCCTGTTGCTTTCCGCTAATCAGCTCTGCTTCACGCACTAGTTTGCTTGTGAAGTTTTTCACTTCAGCCACTTTTTCTCCCGAAGCGTTGAAAAATTCAAGTGTTACATAAATCAGCTCTTTTTCCTGCCGGACGGAGGAGCGCTTAATTCTCGTCATGCAATGTGTCTGCAAAAGTGCTGAAGCGGAAAAAGATTCATAGAACAGGGGCAAATACAGCCTCTGTTCTCCTTTAAGCAAAGATGTGAGCAAATTGTTGGCACCCACACCACTCCCGTCTACGAGAGTCGGATGAAACATAAAGCCTTCTGCGTGATGCATGGCTTCCGAACCGAGAGAAAGATCAAGAAGGACGCCGTCTTCCTCTTCATAGATGTAACCGCTGGCTTTCATATATTCACTGTGCACTAACTCCTGATGTCTGCATTGTTCATATACATCATCAAGCTGAACAACGTTCTGCGCAGCTGCTTTCATCTGATTAAGATCCAGTGTTTCTTCAAATACGGCCAGGGAGTGGGCGTGCATGTCAGCCTTCATATAGAGCTTTTCTTCTGAAGCTTTCTTCCCGCCACGTTTTTCAAAGCCTTTGGCTGTGATTTGCCACTTTCCTTCTTTTTTCTCCGTACATTGGACATCGAGAACGATCACCGCATTCTGTCCCACAGTCAGCGGCTGATAGATGGATAAATTCCGCAGTTGAAGCTCTGAGCAAGCGTAGCCGTGTTCTCTGAATATCTGGTAGATCATATCAATATATGCTAATCCCGGCAGGACATTTTGTCCGTAAACCACATGGTGATAAATAAACGGGTTTTTTAACGATAATGTGAGTTGTTTCGTTATATTTTTCACGTTAGACCTCCACCTCATAAGTATCCCATATGTTTGCCGCATCCACTTTTAAGGTCTCCGCTTCCGGCTTTGACTCGCCGGGCGAAAACGCCCGTTTCTTTAATTGAGGAGGCGATATTGGACTGCGCTTGCTGGCGCGTTTTTCATCTTCTACCCACCCCTCTACGATGACATGAGCATTCGTCCCCCCATCGGCAAAACAGTTAATGGCCGCCGCAGGCCGCGAATCTCTCCATTTTTCCAGCGTGCGGGTGAACGTGATATTTGCTTTCTGTTGATCGAAATGCGCCATCTCTTTTTCACCTGATAAAAATGGGACAAAGCGTCGCTCTTTCAGCATCAGTACAACCTTAATAAAGCTGGCGATCCCTTCAGCACATAGCGGATGCCCGATGTTCGGCTTGATTGAGCCGAGAGAAAGAGGCGATGAGTGATCGGAACGGTACACCGATTGGATCGCTTTCAGTTCAAGCAGATCGGTTACCATTGAACCTGACCCGTTTGCTTCAAGATAGCTAATGTCCTCTGGTTTTTTTCCGCTTTTGGTAAGCGCGTCTTTCATGACTTCCTTTTGCGCCTCCAGATTAGGTGTGGCCGGCCCTGCCGTTCTTCCGTCGTTATTGACCGAGGCCGCTTTCACGACAGCATATATGGTATCCCCATCTTCCATCGCCTGTTTTACCGTTTTTAACATGACCATTCCGACGCCTTCACCCAACACAACTCCATCAGCACGCTCATCAAACACATGGAAGGATGAATGTTTGCTTAAAATGCCGCGCCGGTCGAACAGTCTGTGAGAGACATCTGAGCTCAGCAAGCTGACGCCGCCGACTAAGGCAGATTGTATATCACCGCTACGCAGAGCTTGAATGGCCATATTCATGCCGACCAAAGCTGACGAACAGGCTGTGTCTACTACAACACTCGGGCCGCGGACATCAAAAAACTGTGAAATATTAGCCGCTAAATAATTTTGGCCGACTGTCACGATCGGATTCTTAGCATGATCAAGACTCTCTTCATCAGGTTTGTGCTGGCTTCTGCCTCCAATATAAACGCCGACAGGCTTCCCCTTTATTTCCTCTGGTGTATATCCGGCGTGATACAGAAGCTTCAGACACTCTTCCAATACGAGTAATGCTTGCGGGTCCATCGCTCTTACGTCTTCTTCATGAAGCAGAAAGAAATCAGAGTCAAAATGGCTGACGTCCTCAATCATGCCGGCATAGTATGGGGTTTTACAGCCCCAGCGCTCTGCCGGAACCGGAGCGATTGACGAACGTCCCTCAGATAATAACGACCAATAGGTTTCCAGCGTATCTGCTCCCGGAAAGCGGCAAGATAGCCCGACAACGGCAATATCTTCAGCATGAGGGCTCGGTGAAAGAGTCGTCGGCGCTTGTATCTGCGCAGCAGGAGCACGCTCCTTCGCAGGGGGAGATACGCCTGCTTCCATTTTGTTCTCCAAAGGTGCTGATATACCCGATATCCCGCCTCCGAATAGAGCAGACAGCGTTTCGGAATAAGAGCCGATCAGCCAATCTGCGAATCTTTGAATTGTCGGGTATTCATATAGAATAGATGGATCGAGCGCTGTTTCTAATTTGCGGTTTATATGTTGAAGCACCTGCGCCAAAATGATCGAATCCACACCATAATCTTGAAATAATCCGTCAATCTCAAAATCTTCACGATCAATTCTCAGCTCTTCGGAAAACAAATCAATAAGCCAGAACTGTGTTTCAGATAATAGCCCCTCACTTTTGGGAGTTGCATCGACCCCTTCGTTATCTTTGGCCAGCAGGCTCTGCAAAGTCGATTCCCGCAAACCGTCCTCATGCCGTTTCCTCCGCTTCATCAGTAGCTCCGGCTCCCAATTTGTTTGATTCACCACTGCAGGGAGAACAACCGGTTCGAGCGTTTTTGATAAGATTTGATCTAAAAAACGTAAGCCCTCTGAATTCGTAATGCTCAGCAAGCCGCTTTCTCGATATGCATCATTTGTCACTTCGCCCATACCGGTTTCTTTCCAATTCGGCCACTGAACACTGATAATCGGCGCATTTTCCTGATGTGCTTCCGCAAAATAATCCATATAGCTATTGGCCATAGCGTAGTCAGCTTGTCCCGCTGAAAGCTGAGGAATAATGGCTGAAACAGAAGAAAATAATACAAAAAACTGTAATGGCTCGTTACACACGTGGCGATATAGCGTTGTCAGCCCAGCCACTTTAGGCTCCAGCACCCGCTGAATATCATCAGGAGTTTTTCGGATGAATGCCAGCGTATCCATATCGGTCAGACCTGCACAATGAATGACACCGCCAATCGGCCCTATTGTTTGCCTGATATGTTGCAGCGTTTGCTCAACCTGAGCATCATCAGATAACGTAAGCGACAGCATTTGCACTTGCACACCCTGCGCTTCCAGCTCCCGCACTGCCTGAATTTTCTCTGCCGCGGATGTGTTTGATGTCTCAAAATGAGCCCACTCCTCTCGCGGTGGAAGCTGCTCTCGCCCTGTCAGCACCAGCTTTTTCACTCCATAGTGCTCCGCAAAATGCCGGGCACATAATAGTCCAATGCCTCGTGTCCCGCCTGTAATGAAAAGCACATGATCTTTCGGGAAGGCCATCCTTTGTTCGGCTCCCTCACCTGTTTCAGAATACGCTTTTAGAAAAGCCTGATACCGCAAACCGCCTCTGTAGCAAATCTCCGTATCATGAGAATCTGAATAAAATTCATCAGCGATCTGCTTCGCGAGACGATGATGATCAATAACCTCCTCTGCATCCATATGTCTTGATGTAAGGTGGCTGTACTCGCTTTGAAGCATCCGATACAAACCAGCTCGTGAGGCGCCTGCCATTCGGACGAATGTGTTTTGAAACGATTCAAGCCCCTTCGTGACACAAAGCAGCCTGAGCCCCTCTTTATGCCCGAATTCAACCAATCTTTGCACCCATTCAATCCAATCCAGCTGGTCTTTATCATCTTCACCGCAGCCGATGACATCCACTAGGCCATCAAACTCTTTCCAATCAATGTCTGATTGGTACCAGTCTATCCGGCTCACATCTAATATAAGATGGTTTGGAAAATACGTAGACACTTCAGCTGCCAAATCTGCTGTCTCTTGATTGCTCAGGATGGCAACCGTTCGTGTCACTGGCACTGTTGAGCCAGACGGGCTCAAACTCCATTGTTTTGTCAAAAAACATGCGGTGCGCTTTTCCCTAGCATCAACTAGTTCTTTCTTGTCCGGTTCTAAATGTCCCTTTGCCGGTACCCAATAGCGATCCTTTGCAAATGGATATGAAGGGAGACTGATCAGGCGCGGTTTGGTCTCGCCGTATAATGTATTCCACTGGATCGCCACGCCTTTGACCCATAAATCAGCAAGTTTAGCGTATTTTCTTTTTCTGATCCAAGCATCAATTGCCATTGCCATATCCTCATCTTCTGTAAAAATGGCCTGGGTTTCTTTATTTCGATTCGACTGTCCCCGGAAGAATGCTTCAGTTTCTTCCTTACCGTCAACAAATGTCTGCAGTTTCTCTTCAAGTTCCTGTACCGTCCCCGCAATACACGCCAGACGCTCGTCCATTTCTTCTCGTCCAACTTGCAGGGTGAAAGCGATGCGGTGCAAATCTTTATCTGTATATTTTTGCTTGCGAATCGCCTCCAGTAATTGCGAAGCACGATCCATTAGCCTGTTTTTATTTTTAGCTGACAGCACAATCACGTTTGGCTGTTCTGGTGCCGTTTGTTCTGAATTGCCTTTTGGCATATATTCTTCAATCACAATATGTGCGTTTACTCCGCCAATCCCAAACGAACTGACTCCCGCGCGGCGCGGAAGCTCGTTTCCGTCACGATCTGTGACAGCCTTCCATTCCTGTTTTTCCTGAACGATGTAAAACGGACTGTCAGCCAGCTGAAGATAAGGATTAAGCGTCTCGCAATGCAGGCTTTTCACTAACGTTTTATGCTTCATTTGCAGCAGCACTTTGATCAGACCTGAGATACCTGCGGCAAGCTCCAAATGGCCGATATTGCTTTTAACTGAGCCGATGCCGCAACGGTGATCCGGAATGTCCGGCTGGCTGCCGCCTCTCTTATTGGATAATTTCCTAAACGCGGCTTTCAGCCCGTTTATTTCAATTGGATCCCCCAATTCCGTCCCCGTTCCATGCGCTTCGATATATGTGACCGTGCTTGGATCTATGCCTGCTTGGCGGTATGCACGCACTAACAGATCAGCTTGTGCTTTCGGATTAGGTGATGTGAGGGTATTGGCTCTTCCGCCGTGATTTTCCGCCGTCCCCCGAATAACGCCGTAAATGTGATTCCCGTCGCGCTCGGCATCTGCCAGCTTTTTCAGCATGACCATTCCTACACCTTCGCCTCTGACATAACCATTCGCATCGGCGGAGAAGGTTTTACACCTGCCATCTTTGCTGAGCATACCAGCTTTACTGTAGCTAATGTGCGCCTCTTCGGTTAGGATCGTATTCACGCCTCCTGCGATCGCCATCTCACAATTGCCGCTTTGCATCGCGGTCACAGCACGGTGAATGGCTACAAGAGAGCTGGAACAAGCTGTTTCGACTGGCTCGCTCGGACCGTGGATATTTAAAAAATAACTCATTCTATTCGGGCCAACCGAAGGGATCATTTGACCTGTAGCCGCATGGCCTTCAATTGGAAGATTCGCTCTATGGAACAGGTCTTTGTAACCAGTGTTTCCTGTACCGATAAAGATACCCGTCCCTGTACCCGAAAGGCTTTGCGGCGAGCAGCCCGCATCTTCTAGCGCCTTCCACACATACGTCATTAACAGACGTTGCTGAGGGTCTACATAATTGGCTTCTCGCGGCGAAATACCAAAAAACAACGGATCAAACTCTGCGACACCATCAATAAACCCGCCCCATTTGATGTCGGTTTTATTGACCTCAGTGTCAGGGTTTCCATAATGCTCCCGCCAATCCCATCGATCTTTTGGAACTTCTGTGATGCTGTCTTTACCTTCCTCTAGGTTTTTCCAAAATTCATCTATATCCATAGCACCAGGGAATCGGCCGCTGATGCCGACAATTGCAATCGGCTCAAAATCGGCAGCCTGATTATTGTTTCTTTCTTCTTTTGCAATAACAGGCTGTTGGAAGCGGTGCTTTCTTCGCGCTGTCATTTTCGGGACTTCAGAGGATATTGGCTGTAACTCTTCTTGCCCCTCTGATTTTTCGCTCTCCTGAACAAAAGTTTCCTCATATTGATCTATCAAATATCCAGCCAAGCTTTGGATGCTTCCATACTCAAAGAAAATGGTCGGCGTTAGCTCCAATTGATATGCCTCGTTGATCTTGTTTGCAAAGACCGTAAATGTTACCGAATCAAATCCGTATTCACTTAGCTCTGTATTGACATCAATATCTTCACTATCTACTTTTAAAATCGCACTGATCATGTTGCCTAATGATGCCCTCAGGCTGTTTAAACTGTGCAATGAGCTTGACCTTTCATCTGTGTCATTAACATCAGCATCTAGATTCAATTCTCCCGGATACGCCGCAATTACATATTCAGCCAAGCTTTGGATGCTTCCATACTCAAAGAAAATGGTCGGCGTTAGCTCCAATTGATATGCCTCGTTGATCTTGTTTGTAAAGACAGTGAATGTAACCGAATCGAATCCGTACTCACTCAGCTCTGTACTGACATCAATATCATCAGTTTTTACCTTTAAAATCTCGCCAACCATTTGAATCAAAGACGCTTCCAATTTTCGGGTTTGTCCGTGATCCTGATTCACGTTTCTCTGATCGTGCCGTTTGGCTTTCTCTCCTGCAGAAAGCAGTTTTTGCTTCATTTTCTGAAGCTGCCCTTCCATCACAAAAACTTGTGACTTTTCAGACGCTATTCCTTGATAAAATGCTTTCAAGGCGCTATCTGTTGGCATCGGAACCATTCCCATCGTTTTCAGCATCCTCTGCTCAACTTCAGCGCCGACTTGCATACCGCCTTCTTTCCATAACGGCCAGTTAAAGGAAATGGTTGAGCCGAATCGCTTCTTGGATGCCACAAGAGAACTGCGGTATGCAGCAAATGCATCCATAAACGTATTGGCTGCGGCATAATCAGCTTGTCCAGCGTTTCCTAAACATCCGGAAACAGATGAGAATAAAATGAAAAAGTCCAATGGAAAATCCTTGCTGCATTCGTCTACATGTAACAACCCGCTCACTTTTGGCTGTAACACTTCTAGAAACTCTTCATTCGTTTTATGAACGATGAATTGATCTTTAATGCTGCCTGCACCGTGAATGATTCCGTTAAGAGTGCCATGCTTTTCTTTGATGTCCTCCATGAGACGCCGAACCGCCCTCTGATCACTTACATCAGCTTCTCGATAGAAGACCTCCGCCCCCATGCTTCGAAGAGTCTCCAGTTCATTTTCCTTACGCTCACTTAAAATAGATCGTCCCGTCAGCACAATGGTCGATCGAACGGATCGATTGGCAATTTCCTTTGCAAACAGAAGGCCTAAGCTTCCGGCTCCGCCTGTGATTAGATAAACGCCATTCTCTCTCCACGGCATATGAAGCTCATCAGCGGAAAGGAGCGCCATTTCCCGCCAGCCTTTTACAAAACGGTTTCCAGCCTCATATCGAATCTGTTTATCTACAGGCCTCCGGCTGTCGTCTTTCAGCTTGAGATGAAGGTCATTCATCTCTGCAGGTTTCTCGATCTCGATGACCTGAGCTGTCAGTTTGCTGAACTCTAATTCAGCTGTTTTAAGCAGACCGGAAACACCGGTAAACAATTGTTTCTCTTTTTTCAGTGGAACGATGGCTTGAATGATGATACGGCCAGCAGAATGCTCACGGACCTTTCTTTGTATGAGCTCAAACACGTTCTGTGCGTAAAACTGATAACGTTCTGCAATATGCCCTTCAGCTTCATACAGAGTAATGACTCGGGCATCCTTCATGTTTGAGGCAAGGCTGTCTGTGACACTTCGTTCAGTTTCAAAGAGAACAACGATATGCTCTGCGAATGAAAGGTCTTCGTCCACAAATCCGCCTTTCTGTTCTCCCCATACCGGCTCGAGCATTAAGCGTTCATGCCGTGATGAAGGTTTTGATGAAGGAACCTCCCCTTCCAATACTCTCGTCGAGAACCCTTTGATCCTGACACATACGTCTCCGCTCTCGTCAATGACATCGATATCCGCTTTCTGAACAATATCCCCCGAGTGATGTCTGTCACTTAAGCGAGCATAAGCCCACATAGAAGACGAACATCCTTTAATCACCTCAAGCTGTTCAAGCGCAAATGGTAAAATCAGCTTTTGATCCGTCAATTCCTGCATGATGCATATTGTTGCCGTCTGCAAGGCGGAGTCCATGATACACGGGTGCAGCACAAACTGTTCACTCGTTCCAGAAACGTTTTCTGGAAGCTGCAGCTGCGCCAAAACCTCTCTGTTTCCTATATCCACATTTTTAATTCCTTGGAAGGCCGAACCATGGAACATCCCTCTGCTTCTGCCTTCTTCGTAGAATTGATCAGGTGACATCTTTCTTTTGCCGCAGCGGCTTGAAATTTCATCCAGATCTACGACCGGTGTTTCGACGGCAGATACCAGCTCCGCACTGCCTTGACTATGAATAACCGGGTCGGCCCCTTCTTCCTGTGTACTGTAAATGTCAAAAGTGATTTTCCCATCTTCTTCAGGAAAGAGACCGATATCCACTTGAGCCGAATGTTCGTCAACCACAACAGGCTGAACCCAGACTGTATGATTCAATCTGATTCTGACCCCTTGACCATTATTACTTCCTGTCGCCTGCTTGATAGCCGCGTGCGCCATTTCAAGGTACGCAACACCTGGGAGCACCGGCTTTCCTCTTACCATATGGTCTCTCAGAAAGAATTCCTCACCAGTGAAAACCGAACTGAATTTCTGTTCAGAAAAATCAGATGTATTCTGATGGAGCAGCGGATGAATGGAACCGGCCTCTGTCTGATTTGCGGATATCTGAACCGACGGCTTGCGGTCATCCTGCGATGGCCAGTATCGTTCCTTTGCAAATGGATATGTCGGCAGACTCATTCTGCATGGGCGCTCACCTTTGTAAAGCTGCATCCAATCCATATGTGCTCCCTTGCTCCAAATTTCCGCCAGCTTGTTCACTTTTCCTTTAGCCATCCACTTACGGATCAGTTCCGCGCTATCCTCGTCCTCCGTCAGCCATGAAATCTCCCTGTCATTGTGCTTACTTCCTTGAAAACAACCTTCAATCGCTTTTTTTCCATAGATAAAATCTGTGAGCTTCTGTTTTAACTCATTCACATGATCGGCAGTAAAGGCAACGCGATACTCCATCGCTTCCCGCCCGACCTGAAGGGTATACGCAAAATCAGGCAGCTGGCCGGTCTCAAGCCCTTTTCTTTCTAAATAGGCAAGAATGTCTTTTACATACTCTTGCAGCCTCTCCTTATTTTTCGCCGAGATCGGTATGATGCAGGCCCCTTCTATCTTTTTCTTATCTGAATCCCTTTTGTACTGTTCGAAAATCGCATGAGTGTTTGTCCCGCCAAGCCCGAACGAGCTAAGTGCAGCCCTGTGCGTTTTGATATCACGGCTTAACGTTTTCTTTTGATCAACGATGTAAAAAGGAGAGTTGGCTAAGTCTGTATTTGGATTCGGCTCCTTATAATTGATGCTCGGTGCAAGCTCCTGATGATAAAGACTCATCACGACCTTAATGCAGCCAGCCAGACCGGCGGCCGTATCTAAATGTCCGATATTGGTTTTCACCGATCCAATGCCGCAATATTGCGTTTTATTTGTATATTGCCTGTAAACGTTCGTTAAAGCCGCCAGCTCGATTGGATCTCCCAGCTTTGTTCCGGTTCCGTGCGCTTCCACATAGCAGATGGATTCAGGCTGTATCTTCGTTTGATTCATGACCTTTTGCACCACGTCAGCCTGGCCTTTGACACTAGGAGCATAAAAACCGACTTTGTCGGCGCCATCGTTATTTACACCTATGCCTCTCAGCAAAGCATAGATATGATCCCCGTCTTTCACAGCATCAGCCGCTTTTTTCAGCAATACTACGGCAACACCCTCACCGCCTATCATTCCGTCAGCTGAAGCGTCAAAAGCTTTAATATGTCCGTCGCTCGAAAAATTCAGACCCGGCTGATGCATATATCCGATATTTGACTCGGTATGCAGCGTTGCACCGCCAACTAAAGCATAAGCAGATTCACCTGACAGCAGGCTTTTATAGGCAGTATGCAATCCAATCAAGGACGATGAACAGTTGGCATGGACGAAATAGCTTGGCCCTTTCAGTCCGAGCTTATGAGAAATCATTGTCGGAATCGTCCCGCTCTGCGCGAGCACCCACGAGACATAGCCATCCGGCGTTTCCAGACTCTCTGTTGTATCTGACGGCAGCAGTGCGCGATAAGAATTATTGCTTGCCGACATAAAAACACTGGTTTGCGGAATCTGTGTCGCAGCATAACCGGCATCTTCTATTGCTTTCCACGAGTGAGTCAGCAGCATCCGAAACTGCGGGTCCATAAATTCAGCGTCTTTAGGAGAGATTTGAAAGAAGCTTGGGTCAAATTTGTCTTTCCCATCAATTGAAGATTTAGCCGGGACATAGCTGGCATTCTCCGCCATCTCCTCTGAAATGCCAAAACGCTGAAGCTCTTCTTTACTATAAAACGTAATGCTTTCCTTGCCGTCTCTGAGGTTCTCCCAAAACTCATCATGGTTTTTCGCCCCTGGAAATTCACACGATATGCCAATAATCGCAACACTATCCTCATAATAATCTGGGAGATCGTTCATCTGGGTGGACTGATCTATATGAGCTGCCGGTTCTGTCGGCATCGGGCCACTTGTATCAGCCTTCCGTTGTTCAGTGATGTATTGGCTGATATTTTTGATCGTTGAATACTCAAACAGGTCTGTGACAGAAAACTCACAGGTTAGTTCATGTTTGATGCGGTCAGCAACAGTAACCGCTAGAAGCGAATCCCCGCCCACATCGAAAAATCCGTCTTCCCATTCAATGTCAGTCATTTTCAGCACATCCTGCCAAATGGTGAAAACAGCATCCTGAATGTTCTTAGGAGAGATCTCCCTTTGCTTTGGCTGCTTCGCTGTAAGTTCGTTATTTTTAAGACTGTTTCTGTCTATTTTTCCGTTCGGTGTTAACGGCATATGGTCAAGCTGAATAAAATAAGAAGGCACCATATAGGCAGGCAAAACATCTTTTACATAATGACGCAGCTCCCTTGCCGCAAGAGAAGCATTTGCATGTTTAGCTGTATAATAGGCAGCAAGCTTATCCATTCCATTCTCTTTAGCTGCAACCACAACGCATTCCTGAATGCCGGGATGCTCACTGAGCCTGCTTTCAATATCGCCAAGTTCAATACGGAATCCGCGTATTTTCACTTGATTATCGATACGGCCTATATATTCAATTCGTCCTCCCGGAAGCCAGCGCGCCATGTCTCCTGTTCTATAAAGCTTCGATCCAGGCTCAAAAGGGCTGTCAATGAATTTCGAATTCGTTAATTCTTGCTTTTTGTAATAGCCCTTCGCCACGCCGTCTCCTGCAATGCAAAGCTCTCCCGGGACTCCAGCCGGTACTGGAACAAGCATAGAATCCGTAATATACATTTGTGTATTGGCGATTGGCCTTCCTATCGTGGCATGAGAGCATTCTTCGTTAATGCGCTGAACCGCTGACCAGATTGTTGTTTCGGTTGGCCCGAACATATTCCAGGCTTCGCTGCCCGTATGTAAGAAATATCGTTTTAACGTCTCAGGCAAAGCTTCGCCTCCGCATAGAATTTTCACTCTCTCTTCATTTTCCCAGCCTGAATAAAAGAGCATCTTCCATGTAGCAGGTGTTGCCTGCATCACTGTCGGTTTGATCGTTTGGATGTCCTGTTTCAATTTTTCAACGTCTTTTGTATGCTCCGTATGACAAATATGGCAGTGTGCGCCCTTTATCAAAGGCAAATATAGCTCCAGAGCTGCGATATCGAAACAATAGGTTGTGACAGCGAGCATTTTATCCTCTGGCGAAAGACCCGGTGTTTCTCCCATTGAAACGAGAAAATTTGTCAAAGCTTTATGCGGTATCATGACGCCTTTTGGCTGTCCTGTGCTGCCGGATGTATAAATGACATATGCCAAGTGTTCCGGCGTGACAGTGCGTGTAAGCACTTTTCGATCAGAGGCTGTTTGTGCAATCTCATCCGAGTCTTGATCTAACAGAGCAGTCTTAATACCGTTCCAATTCAACATATTTACTAATTCTGATGTCGTCAGCGTAATGGATACTTCACTGTCCTCCAGCATGTATTCCAGTCGCTCAGCCGGATAGGACGGATCTAACGGCACATATGCTCCTCCTGCCTTAAGAATCGCTAATAAGCCCAACAGCATATCGAGCGATCGATCCACATAGATTCCCGCCAGACGGTCAGGTCCCACTCCATGCGCCTGCAAATAAATGGCCAGCTGTGTACTTCTTTCATCGAGCTCCCGATACGTCAATGTTTGATCTTCATAGCTGACAGCTGCTCTATCAGGTGTCTTTTTCGCCTGCTGCTCAAATAATTCATGAAAACATGTATATGGATACGTTTTGTCAGTGGCGTTCCATGTTTTGAGAATCATCTGCTCCTCTGCTTCAGGTAATAAAGAATACTCTTTTAAAGGCTGAGAAGGATTCAACATCGCCTGTTCTGTTACATAAACAAAATGATCGAACATCGCGGATATAGAAACTGCATCAAACAGCGTAGTATCGTATTTGATGTTCAGCTCCATTTTTTCTTCTGTTTCCCACAGTTCAAATACTAGTTCGTATTCTCCCTCTTGATGAATACGCTCAATGAAATCGACAGAAAAGAAGTCATCATAGCGGCTCAACAAGTTTTGATAGCTTCCAGATTGAAGAAAATTCTGATAGAAAAAAGCGGTTTGAAATATTGGTGAACCCGTTTGGCTGCGAGGAGCATTCAAATCCCTCACCATTTTCGGGAAAGGATAAGCTGCATGATCAAGCCCATCCAACATCGTTAATTGCAATTTTGAAATAAATTCAGAAAAAGTGTCTGCCGGGTTCAGCTCACTCCGAATCGGGAGCATATTGAGAAAATGTCCAATGGAAGCATCAAATCTTTCTTCCGGCCTCACCATCGCCGGTATGCCGACAATCTGTTCCTTTTGGCCGGTATAACGGCCAAGCAACACCATATAGCAGCTCAAAAATACTGTCGAAACATTCACAGAATGCTCTTTCGCAAACGTCCTCACCCGATTCATGAAGCCGCTGGACAGCTGCCGGGTGTATGTATCCTCTTCAAACTCAGAACCGGCTGAACTAGTGCTTACCTTAGGCAGCTGAAGGTTCGGCAAAGTTCCCGATAGCTGTTTCTGCCAGTATGAACGATGCTTCGCGCCGTCTTCTCCCACTAGCATGTTCTGCTCCCATGCCGCGAAATCATGATACATGGCAGGAGAAACTGCTATTTCCGGATGCTGCCCTTCTAAAAGGAGCTTATAGCTGTCAAACAGACTGTGTATAAATGTGACGGACGAAACTCCGTCAAAAATCATATGGTGAATGACAATAAGCAAAAAATCCTCTTGTTCAGATCTGGAAAAACTCATGACACGCACTAATGGGCTGTTTTCCTTTACAAACGGTTCCTTTGCTTTCTTTCTAAGAAAAGAAGGAATGGCAGACTCTTTCAAACTAGAAATGTCTTCTGTCTTAATTTCAAGTGAGATCGCTGGCTCATTTTTTAGAAATGGCACTCCATCTTTCTCTTGGATGACGTGCTTTAAGATCGGGTGCTGATTCAATACAAGGCTGAAAGCCTGCTGTAATGTTTCAAGGTGAAGCCCTGACGAAAATCGAAAACAGAGAGGTACGTGATAAGCACTTTTTTCAGGTGACATTTTTTGCAATGTCCATAATCCTTTTTGAACCTCAGATAGGGACTGAAAAGATGCCTGACTCTTTTCCGGTTCCGTTTTAGATGTGTCAGTACCTTGCCTGCCAGCAGACAAGCTGCTGATGTCTTCATGTTCAGATAGATAGTGAGCCAAGCGTTCAATTGTAGGATACTTATGTATCTCTCTGGCTCTCAGTTTGATACGGTATTTTTTCTCGACCGAACGAATAAGCTTCATCATCTTGATAGAATTCACACCAAGGCTCTGGATAGTTGCATTTGGCACCACCCAATCGCGGGAAACGTGCAGCTCCTTAGTCAAACAGGTGAGCAGGTGTCCCTGTATCTCTTCCCTTATTCTTTTCGCATGGTCTGCTTGCTGTATCTCCCCGTCCTGAACCGCACCGTTTATCCGGTTGGATTTATGAAGCAAGTAGTCGAACTCACCATTTTCAAATGAAGTTTTCAGCTGGGTGCGCTGAATCTTTCCGATAGCCGTTTTCGGAATCTCTTCTTTTTGGACCGGCAGCAAATATTCTGGGGTGACTCCGATCACCTGTGAGACATGGGATTGTATGTTTCTAAGAAGCTGAGACATCTGCTCATCATTCATTTTTGCGGAAGCAACAAAGAAGATAGCCAGCTGATCTGTTGAATTCTGATCCACGCGGACTGCGCAGGCAGCAGTATAAGAAGTTTCGATGACCGGTAATTCTTCAACAGCGGACTCAATCGCATGACTGTAATAATTAATACCGTTAATGATAATTGCATCTTTCGTGCGCCCCGTTATGGTTAAGCGCCCATTTCGCAAAAAGCCAAGATCTCCGGTTTCAAACCATCCATCTTCTGTAAACACACTCTCATTTAAATCCGGGTGCCGGTAATAACCGCTTGTAACGGAAAGACCAGAGACTTGAAAACGGCCAATCTCGCCTTCTTCAACCACTTCATTATGGTCATTCACTATTCTCATAGAGAATCCAGGAATTGGAGAACCTATTTCAACAAAATGGTCATCATCACTTGTTGCAGCCCGGGTAAACTCATGGGAAAAAATAACGCCCGATGAAGTTTCGGACATTCCCCATGCAGGTCGGATGGCATCAGCAGGCAGTCCATAAGGTTCTAAAAGCTCAAGCATTCTGCGCCCTACCTTGGCTACCATTGCTTCACCGCCATTGAGCATGTAACGCATTGAAGACAGATCCCATTTCCTATTTTTCATTTCTTCTGCAAAATCAGTGACCAGACCGAACGCAAAATTCGGCGCCCACGTAACAGAGGCACGGTAATGATCAATCCAATCCAGCCATTTCAGCGGCTCCATTAAGATCGTTTCACTTGAGACGTTAATTTCTTGGCAGCCAAGATAGACATCCCGCAAATGCAGCATCCCGATGCCTCCTACATGATCAAACGGCATCCAGTTAAACGTGATATCTTCTCTGGTGAAGCCTTGCATTTGAATAATCCCTTTCACCATACTCATAATGTTTCGATGATTTAGCATAACTGCTTTGGGCGTTCCCGTACTGCCTGAAGTCAGCAATAAAAGCGCCAAGTCTTCAGGACTGGATTGATGCCAATCCGTCTCCGCTTCAGCACTGAGCAGATCCTCTACAGCAATTGCACGGAATCCTTCAAGGTCTTGCTCTTTTGCCCAATCGAGCATTTCCTGGTGCATGTCCCGATCCGTAAGCACCGCTGGCTTATCAAGAAGCATCCATGCGTCTTTCAGCCTTTGAGTCCCGCTGCTCGATTCAGCATATGTCGGCGGAACGGCTAACGGAGCCGGAACAATTCCTGCTAAAACACACCCCCAGAATGCAGGGAGAAGCTGTGAATTGTCGCCAAGCTGCAAAATCACATTTTGTTTTGCTTTCAGGCCTGATTGGCGAAGTCCCTTCACGATACGCAACGCATCATTCCACAATCGTCCATATGATTGGTACACTTCACTTCCATCCGGCTGCAAATAAATGATTCCCTTTGTATCCCCAAGCTCCGCAGCCGTTCTGTATAAAACTTCAGGTATCGTTGCCGGCTGCTCTTCAGATATATGTAAAGTCTCACCATAGCTGACAGAAGGATTAGCTAAATTGCGGGTATTATCATTATTTCTCATCGCGCTGCCCCCATTTCACCTGCGAATTTTTATGTAGATTCTCAGTTAATTTCCATACAAACCTTTGATTCTCGTTTTGACTTCGTCATGATGAAATGTTTTCTCATGCATTTTCAATTCCTGTTCTATGACGCGCGGCAGCTGCTCACGAAGCGGGGCCACCAAATGATCTTTTAATGTAATCAATGAGTTTCTCGGCTTTTCCGCCAGTTCATGTGCCAGCTCCACCGCATAATCTACTACTTCCGCACGGGGAAGCACTTTAAAAGGAACCCCTCTTTTTTCAAGATCAGCTCCGCGATAGCTGCCCGCATTCATCAATATTTCCTGGGCCAGGCTGAATCCCAGTTTTTCAGGCACAATAAAGGTAGCGCCCATTCCAGGCGTAAATCCGTACTTCATAAAATTAGCCGTGTACACACTCTCTCTGCTTAGAATGACAATGTCAGCAAAGAGCCCCATGACAAAGCCGCCTCCAATTCCGTGGCCCTGCATGGCCGCAATGACCGGAATCTCGCAATCCATCGCCAGAGAATAAAGATTGTCATCCGTGAACTTAGTTAACCCCTGCTGAATTCGAAGCAGGCCTTCTTGCGTTCCTCCTGAAGCAAAATAATTATCATATCCTGTCAAAATGACCGCTTTATAATTGGGTTGCTGCCGAATGAATTCAAACGCTTGTATTAAACCATCTGTAAGCTCTTGTGAAAACGCATTTTTATGAGTGCGGTCATGCATCTTTACCTGAATAATGGCGGGTTCAATTTCGATGAGCTCTACAACAGAATGCGTCATGATGTCCTCCTAACGGTTTCTGATTGTCATCTTTTCGGATTACTGATCCTCCCATGGAAATTGCCCTGTTTCAACATACCTGATGATTCCCATTTGATTGTGAGGATCAGAAAACATGACTTGATTTGCATTTAATGCGATGGATTTCGAACGGCTGACTTGATGATCAAGTGAGCCCATAAACTGTTTATAACGTGCGATTCCCATTTTATTCAGCCTCCGCAAACGCAATAAATGCTTTCTCAGCAGAACCTCACTTTGAGCATCAAAGGCATCTATTAACCCCCATTCACTGGCTTCCTGAACGGAAATCGGCTTTGTCATAAGTGTCATATAATGTGCTTTCTGCCAGCCGATCCGGCGGACCAAAAACGGTAAAACACAAGCCGGATACAGACCGAACAACAGCTCAGAGAGACTGAATGATGCTGTTTCATCAGCAATGGCAATATCTGTGGCCGATACGAATCCAAGGCCGCCGGCATTCACTTTTCCCCTGACATGCGAAATCGTGACATAAGAGCCGGTCTGTAATTTCAGCCACAAATCATAAAGAGGCTCTTGGGACCTTGCCTGTTTTCTGCCGCTTTTCATTTCCTGATAGATTTCTTGAAAATCCGCGCCAAAGCAAAATACCTCGGGAAGCCCTTCTAACACAACAACCGTAACCGATGATGTTTCACATTGGTTTAACACTTGTAAACATTCTTCAATAAGTGTGTCATTAATCGTATTATTCGCTTCAGGGCGGTGAAATGTGATATAGCAAACCGACTCTTGAATGCGGACCTTTATCGTTTGATAGGTCACGAGATCCACCTGTATTTCCGATGAAACTCAGAAATTTCTTCCAAAAACAAGCGCGACTTCTTTTGTGTAACCTGCATGATGCCCGGTATCATCTCAAAATCTAGCTTTACATTGCGCGTCCCGAACCGCACCATCCCGCTCCCCTTAAACAGCAGTTCATACTCATCCATAGAGAGCTGATATCGGCGATCTAAATGCTTCTCAATGCCAAATGAATGCTGACGTTCCTGTCCTTGTGGAGTTGTAATTCCGCTGTAAAATTCAGAACAGCAGCCTGATCCGTAAGAAAAACAGCCGATTCGTTTAGGCGAATCAAACCGCCCTTGGTCTATCGTGCTGGCCAATGCAAGAAACAAGGCAGCCCCCATAATATTTCCAACCCGTTGGCAGTAGTTTAAACCTGGCTTAACCCGATTTAAAAAATCCGTTTCAATCTCAGCTGTTTTCATCTTCGCCACCTTGCGCATCATTGTTCGGTGCGCACCTTTCACCATCCCGCCAAATGGTGTATGGTAAGCAAGATATTGAAACGTGTCCTGATAACTTGCACCGGGTACACGTTTTTGGTATTCCAGAAAGGCCTGTTCGCAGCAATCCAGATATGACATTAAAGACAGGTCAGAATCTCCCGCTTCACTGTCGGGAATGGGACGGCAGGTATCCATCACTTCATAGCCGTAATAGCCATTTGCTCCTGGATCTATTTGAAACACCTCGGGATTTTCCCCTACCAAAACAGCCACCGCTCCCGCTCCGGCGCTCGGTTCGGCATAAGACCAGTCTTCACTTAAAGCGTCTCCGCCCTCAGCGATTAAAAAACGCGAAATATCACTGGCGATAACCAGTGCTTTGGCACCCGGAGAAGTCTGGGATAATATAAAATTCACCGCCATCTGAAATCCCGCGGTTCCTGAATAACATGCTTGTTTAATCTCAAACAAACGGCAGTTGCGGTTAAGTCCTAAATATTCATGGATATATGTGCTTAACGATTTCCCAAAGTCAATCCCGGATTCAGAGCAAGTGATCAGCAATTCAATCCGGTCCTTTTCTGCTTCGGTTAAAGCATCAATAATCGGCTTAGCTGCATTGACTCCAAAGGTCACTGGATCTTCATAAGGCAGTGCTACCGCTTTTTCTTTCATTAATAAATTTTCAAATCTGGCAGTATCTAAGTGTCTGTATTTGGCCAGTTCCATGACATCTAGGTATGCCGTTCCGCCAAAGACATTCATCGCTTCTATTCCGGCTGAAACCATTTATGATTCGCCTCCACATTTCTCAATGTTTTTTATACAAACCGCGGTGTTCATTCCGCCAAACCCCATACTTAAGCTCAGCGCATTTTTGATGCGGTATGAAATCGATTTCTCATTTACCCAATGAAAGGAATCATCGATCGGATGATCCAAATTCCGGCTCGGGTGAAGGGCAAATTCTCTCATTTGCAGCAGAACAGAAATAATCTCTACAATGCCCGCAGCACTAAGCCCGTGCCCGGTTATCGATTTTGTTGCATTTATATAAGCATGAGAAAGCCGGCATGCATGCAGCGCCTTTAATTCAATTTCATCTCCAATATAAGAACCTGTTCCATGGGGATTAATATAATCAATCTCTTCTGGTGAAAGACCTGCACGCTTCAGCGCCTCCTGGATGACATGAATCTCTCCTTCTAATGAAGGATCGGGATTCCTGTTCCCGTCTAGTTTGATAGACCATCCAGACAATGCTGCATAAGGTTTAACACCTCGGCGTACAGCCGTCTCCTTTCGTTCTATCACCAATGCGCCGCATGACTCTCCATAAATAAACCCGTCTCTGTTCTGATCGAAGGGACGGCACGCTTTTTCAGGTGCATCAGCATATTTGTCCGTTCCCATAGCGCCTAAAGCCCTGAGCGCTTCGCATTCCATGTAAGAAAGATCCATTAATGCACCCAGTGCTATGCAAACATCAACCTCACCTGATAAGACTTGCTGAATCGCATGAATGACTGCTAATTGGCCGCTGGCGGAGGCTCCTCCTACCGTATAAGCTAAGCCCGTGATGCCAAACTGATCTGTGCATAGCCCGCAAAGGTCGCTATCCATAAAAGACAAGCCATACGACGGCGAAATAAAGCTAGAGCGATCTTGATAACTTTCATAAAGCTGTAAAGTTTCTCTCTGCTGAAAATTTGATCCACCGACTACAAGTCCGATACGTGCGGAATCTGTATCGTCTAATTCAGCCTCCTCCCAAGCCTCTGAGAGAGTTACCAATGCAGCACGGCTGGAAAATGATGCTTTACGCAACAATTTTTTAGAAAGGCGGTCGGGATAAGACAATGATGCAATTTCAGCTCCGATAAACCTGCTGTCTTTTTGTCTGCCTGGACGCTTCAAGACATCAAAGGCATGCCTGCCGGACAGCAGCGAGGAAGCAAAGTCCTCTTTCCCTTGACCGATGGCGGCAGTGACGCCTAAACCGGTCACCACCACCTCAGACAGATTGCACTTTGTCATAAAGCACCTCAGCTAATTCGCCGATGTTTTTCACCCCGGACAGCTCAATGCGGGGAATTTTTAATGATAGATCCTCAAGCACCATTGTGATAATTTCTGCTCTGTCTACAGAGTCAGCTCCTAACTCAACTAACTGATCTTGAGGGGCAAAACTGTGTCCATCTAACTCAGGAAGCACCTCACAAATATTGGTGACTAACACTTCAAAGATTCTCTGTTTATCCATAACGCGCTCTCTCCTTCAAGGGATCATTTCAGCCCTTTTTATAGGTATATTTTCACAATATTCTAACTATTAATCTTCTGCTCTGATTAATACGAAGGTTGATACATTGATTGCGTCCGTTCATGAAGCAATGCTGCCGTTTCTGTCATTAATATTTTTCCGATCTCATCCACATGGCGATTGCGCCAGTTTTCTAATTCCGATCCTTTGACCCATTGATTAAAAGCTCCTAAAGCCGGACCGCAGTGAATTTGATAATCGACCTTCGAATGTTCGCTTCCGCTGATTGCCAAGTTGGAGCTGTATCTGAAGTACCACCTGAAAATCAAAGCCATTTTATGCTTCGGATTTCGTTCAGCCTTCTCAATTTCTGCCATGGGATAATGCAATGTAATATCTTTATAAATGTCTTCTATACTACGTTTGAAGTAT
The DNA here is from genome assembly GCF_958411575.1 of uncultured Bacillus sp. Lineage (NCBI taxonomy): Bacteria > Bacillati > Bacillota > Bacilli > Caryophanales > Bacillaceae > Bacillus > uncultured Bacillus sp. The sequence goes on along the minus strand of NZ_CATYRA010000002.1, from coordinate 117,837 downwards.
TTCTCCTCAAGCTGAGTCAACATCTTGGCATCCAGCTCACGTATTGACCCATATCGCTGGTACAGTTCATATAACTTGCTTGCCCGCGCCGGAAAGAACACGCCTTTCTTCAACACTTGCACTTTGCTGCCCGACTCAAACATATCACCCGCAGGCGCATAGGCTGTATCTTGTACATTCATCTGCTGAAGCAAATCCTTTACTTTATCACTTGTTGCCGCCTCAACCGTACATTGATTGATTGAGCCTGTAACAATAAAATCCGCACCGAGCATAAAAGCTGCCACCGCTGCATCAGGCGTTCCAATTCCTCCAGCTGCACCAACTCTTATTGTTTTCGGATATTGATATTTTTTCATCATTTCATCTCTTAATGATGTCATCGCAGGCATCAAGCTGTATGCCACACCGCCATCTGTATGACCGCCTGAATCAGCTTCCACACAAATATCGTCAGCCACCGGAATGCGCCGCAATAATTCAGCTTCACTCACTGTGATTTTATTTTCTCCTAACAGCTTTTGCAGCATATTCTCAGGCGCAGGGCTCAGAAATGATTCTGCAACTTCAGGCCGTGATATTTTCGCAATGATACGATTTGAGCTTATAATTTCACCATTGGGGTTTCGTTTCACTCCTTTTGCGCGATACCTTACCAATGCTGGAGTGACACTTAAAAATGCTGAAGCTTCTACATTTCTCACTTGAAGCTTTAATAAAAGATCGATCATTTTTTCTTCTGATTCAGTATGTTTCATATTGTGGACGAGATTGATGCCATAGGCTTGTCCTTCCCCTAACTCCCCTTGAATGGTGAGAATGGCATCTTCAACCTCATTCAGACTCAGGCCGCCTGTGCCAAAGAATCCCATCATTCCCGCTCTTGACAGCTTTACTACCATTTCTTTCGAAGCAATGCCGCGGTACATTCCTCCTGCAAGATAAGCATATGTAAGATGATAATCCCGTTTAAACTCATCACTTCCTAAAGACTCTGCCGTAATCCCAGCTTGAACATTAGGTCGATGGTCAGAAGTTTCTGGATGACTTGAAGCAAGTTTCTTTTCGGGTGCATGGGTTAACGGTTCTGCTTCATTTTTAATCCGATGGATGAGGCCGGTCAAAACAGTTCCAGGCCCGATCTCTTCAAACTCCATTTCCCCTCTTCCCATCAGAAAACGTATGCTGTCCGTCCATTTCACTGTGCTGTCCATTTGTTCAGATAACGTCTCTTTTAACCTGTCCTGACGATACGGCTCTGCATAGACATTCGAGATAACCGGGATAGCCAAAGGCCCAAAATGGAATGAGTCAATAAATTGCTTAAACTCCTGTTTTGCTTCATTCATATATCTGGAATGAAAAGCTCCGCTTACGTTTAAAGGATGAAACAGCTTTACATCCTTGGTGTTTTCAAAAACCGTTCGGGCTTTTTCAATCTCTTTTTTTTGGCCGGAAATCACAATTTGCCGGGGTGTATTTTCATTTGCCACATCAATGTCATGGAGTCGGTGCTCTTCTAAAACGGCTGTAACTTCTTCCTTATTCAGACCGATCACAGCAGCCATTCCGCCTCCTGTAATTCGTCCCATCAGTTCGCCTCTTTTTTTGACGAGTCTTAAGCCGGTTCCAAAATCAAATGCCCCCGCTGCAAACAGCGCATTGTATTCTCCTAAGCTATGACCGGCCGCAAAATCAGGTTTTCTGCCGGTCTCCTCCACTCTCTTCAAATAATTGAGTGCATTGACGACGTACAAAGCCGGCTGCGTGTACTGAGTATGGTTTAAATCCAAATAGGATTTTTCGGTACAGAGCTTTTCTATTGAATAGCCCAATATTTGATCTGCTTGGTCAGTCAAATGCTGATAGTGTTCAAATAACTCTTGTCCCATCCCCTTTTGCTGGGAGCCTTGCCCTGGAAAAACATATGTAATCATCTTGTAAACTTCCTTTCTGGTTTACGGAAACACTCAACCGTATTCAGATTTTTCAGCTCCTGATGAAATGGTGTCATAATCGAGCAGCAGCGGTTCGCTGAATCTCCCGGGATCAGCTGTTTCACAAAAGCAGCTAAGGTGCCGGACGGACCTAAATCGATATACCGGCACGTATGCTGGCTTTCCAAATATCGAATCGCTTCGCGAAATCTCATTGGTTCTCTGACAGCATTCCAAAAGAAATGCTTGTCCATTTCGTGAAGGCAGCTTCCCGTTAAACTCGATACAATCGGTATTGATGGGTTTTTGAAAGAGATTGATTTTAAAAATTCTGCATAGGCACTTTCTGCCGGATCAATAAGCGAAGAATGAAAGGCATAAGACACAGGCAGCAGCTGGCAAAGAATCTGTTTCTCTTTTAAATCCCCCATGATATGCTTTATGTTTTCTTCTTCACCAGAAATGACGAAGTGCGAATCATAATTGATAGAAATGAGTTCACTATTTCCAAACAGCTGCGGATGATCATTCAGTAATTGCGGTTTATCAAGAATGGCAAGCATTTTCCCTTTATCGCAAGATTTTTGGATGACTATAGCCTGTTCAAGTATGCAATCCAGTATATTCTCTGCGTCTGACACACCTGAAACAGCGGCCGATGCGAATTCTCCCAGACTTGATCCTAATACGTAGTCAGGATAGATCCCCCTGTCTTCCAAAACTTTGTATAAAGAATACTCCACCATAAAGATTGCAGGGTGGGAAAAAAGAATGCTGTCAAACGGATCCGACACACGTTTAGCCGGATGATAAATTTCTTCAACAATGGATGTTCCGATTCGCCGCGCTGCCATGGCATCCATTTCATGCATCGATTGACGAAACACGATATTTTCCTTAAATAATTCCTTTCCCATATGATAGTACTGGGAACCTTGTCCGGAAAACATAAAAACGAGCGGTTCATTCATATGCATAACCTACTTTTTTTATATTTATGACAGCTATTTAGATTTCTCTCAATGTATACAATACACAGCAGCGAGTGAAATGTGATATTTAATTGAAAAGACATAATGTAAAAAATAAGAAGAATCAACTAATAGGAGGATTGCTTTTGGTGCTCTGGATGCGGCTCTATTATGAAGTGGTCTAGGTGTATGTTGATATCTCAAAATTGATATAACATAATGACAGGATCAACAAAGAACATCGACTCTAAGATTTGGGTGCGGTTAAATAGAAGGCCATCTTGAGTTGAGAGCGATGGTCTATCATGATATGCCGGCTGACTGACATAGTTCAAATATCGTGTGGACATGTTTTATCAGCCTCTTTATGTAACAGTATATAAACTTATTCATTCAGAAACAGTGTCTTTAGAACGATTACATCTCCAAAACTTTATACTTTAATAAAAGGAAATCTGTCCTTAGCCTGTTTATGCGGTACATGGATCTCAGGAACAATTCGTTTTAGCGGGGCATTGGCTCCGCATCTTTCTTTATGCGATGAATTAACCCTGTTAAAACATTTCCAGGTCCTATTTCCTCAAATTCCATTTGGCCTTTTTTCAGTAAGTAGCTTATGCTCTCAGTCCATTTCACTGAATGATTGATTTGATCAGCCAGCGTCTGCTTCATGAATTCGTATGTATACGGTTTGGCATACACATTAGAAATAACCGGGATAGACGGAGGCGAAAAATGAAAGGTATGAAGGAACTGCTCGAATTCTTCCTTCGCTTTATTCATGTATCTGGAATGAAACGCGCCGCTTACGTTTAAGGGGAGTGCCATTGTAACTTCAGTCATCATTTCAAAGAGAGATGCGGCTTTTTCAATCTCATCTTTTTTTCCTGAAATCACAATTTGATATGGGGCGTTCACATTGGCGATATCAACATCGTGTAAATGATATTCTTTCAGAGCCTTTGCAACCTGCTCTTCATTTAATCCCATAATAGCGGCCATACCGCCGTTGCTCACCATACTCATCAGCTCGCCTCTTTTTCTGACAAGCTTTAAACCTGTCTCAAAATCAAAGGCTCCAGCTGCAATTAACGCATTGTACTCACCCAAACTGTGCCCGGCAACAAAGTCAGGCTTAGCTTCTGCTTCCCTGATTTTTTTCAGATAGCTTAATGCGTTTACCACATATAACGCCGGCTGGGTAAATTGCGTTTTGTTTAAATTGGAATAAGGATTTTCCAAGCAAAGTCGTTTGATTGAATATCCTAAGATCTCATCTGCCTGAGCCGTCAGTTCTTTAAATTCGTCGAATAGATCGCTGCCCATTCCCTGTTTCTGTGAACCCTGGCCCGGAAAAACATATGTGATCATTCTCTCAAAGCCACCCTTCCGATTAGTAGATGTGTTTCACTTCTATATGATTTTAAAAAATAGTGACGACCGGATAAATAGTAGCATGTTCATGTTGATGGTAACCTCTGTAAATATTATCCGTCAAGTTAATTTTTCCTACACTTTACTCGATTGTTTTCCTGTTTTTTTCAATTGAGGCATAAAGGATCAGGGGGTATAGCAGAACATAAGAAAAATGACCTGTATCACGTATAGGGCGCGAATATGATGAGAATACGCTTCTTCTTATCTCCTGAGCCTTGTTCGAAATAAATAAAATCGTTCTATATAATCATTTTAAAAATGACCAATCATTTAGATATTCGAAGGAAAATAGGATAATAGATTCATAAGGCTTATTTAAAATCAAAAATACCTTTTTGGTTTTTACGAGTGCGAAATTTCACAAAATATTCTTTCTTATCAATTTGAAAGTAAATATTATACTGAAAAAGATCCTCTATCGTATGGCCAGGTGCTTTGCCAAATGAGTGACCAGGATAAACCCGTACATAAGGAGAAACCTCCGACTTAATCCTTTGAATGCTTCTGAACATCTCTTCAGCAGAACTGCCATCATCCTCACATATGCCGCATCCCTCTGTAAATACTGTATCTCCAGTAAACATACTTTCTGAAAACAAATAACACATTCCGCCGGCTGTATGCCCCGGTGTGAGAAGGCATTGTGCTCTTGTGTTGCCTATGCTGATCGTTTGATGATCATGCAAGCCAATTAAATTTCGGCAGCTGAATTGATAATAATCAATTTCTTTTTTCGACATATATACTTGAACGTTAAACATCTTCGTCAGCGGCTCTACCAGGTTAACGTGATCATAATGCGAGTGTGTCAATGCGATTGCTGTTAATTCAACTTCCAGTTCGGAAAGTTTAGTTGTTATTTTACTCAGTTCCCATGAGGGGTCAACGACAATTGCAGATCTGCTTACAATATCTTCAATGATATAGCAATAATTCGTCCAGCCCTGATACCTTGTTTTAATTGGATGTACCTTATAAGTAAGATTCATTTACACCATTCCTATCATGTAAAGTTCTTAAATGATGGGCAAAGTTCAACCCTCAGTCCGTCTTTCACTCCACTTTACCAAACAGCATGATTGTTTTCCATTTTTATCAGAGATCCTTGTTCCTTCTATATATAAAAGCTATTCTTTTGGAAACATGTCCAACGAGAATAGCTTTTTCGCACTATATCTTAGGGATTTCTTTCTTCTGTCTTATATGTTTCTTTTACGCAAATTGATTCTACATGCTGCATAATGACACGTTTGATTCTGTCTTTATTCACTCTCACAGGGTCAAGCATCGCATGTAAAGCCAAGCCATCAATAAGCGCGTAAAGTCTCTCAGCTTCAATATCTTTATCAGCATCCTGCCTCAGTAAATCGAATTCATCTAAATAGGCAATCAGATTCCGCATGCCGCTGTAAATCCCATCATGATTTGCATCAAACATATCCTTTTTATGTCTGGCGTAAACCGTAAAAGCAAACCACACCTCCATCTCTCTAACCGTTTCTTCATTCGTTGGGACAATTTCAAGCAAAATATGTAACACTTTTTCCTTAGGGGGCACATCTCTCATTGTAATGTCCTTAATTCGGGCCATCACCTTTTCTTGAACGAGTTTCATTGCAAAAACAAGCAGTTCATCCTGAGTAGAAAAATAATGGCGCAGCGCACCTAATGACAATCCTGCTTCCTTTGCAATGTTTCTGGCTGAGGCTCCCTCCATCCCCCGTTCTAAAATCACCCGCCACGTTGCTTCTGCAATTTCTTTTCTTCTTTTCTCATGGTCAATTTGTTTTGGCATAGCTTTATTGTAACAAGAAAAAAATAAGAGAGCAATTTTTATAATACAGTTGTGTTGCAAAAACAAAGGTGGTAACATATTATTTAAATAATACAACTGTATTGAAAAGAGGGGAATGGATTGAACGGTATCGCATGGATGATTGTCTTCTGTGAAATTGCGTTTTGGGTTGTGATTGTTTTAGGGCTTGCTGTACGCTACCTATTCAAACAGCATACATTAGGACTGCTATTCCTTTCCTTAACTCCAGTTATCGATTTGATCTTATTAGCGGCAACTGGTGTGGACCTTTACCGCGGAGCCTCAGCGACTGCTGCCCACGGGATTGCTGCTGTTTACATCGGGATATCGATCGCCTATGGGAAACAAATGATTCAATGGGCGGATGAAAAATTTCAATATTATGTGACAAAAAAAGCCGCCAAACCGCTGAAACGTTTTGGAATGGATCATGCCAAGCACTATGCGAAAGGCTGGATCAAACATGTGCTAGCCTACCTTATTGGTGCGGGACTATTAGCAGGGATGATCTATTTTATCAATGATTCTGCCCGAACCGAGGCATTGAGCGGCATTCTTAAACTGTGGACTGTCATCATAGGCATTGATTTTCTCATTACAGCCAGCTATTTTATTTGGCCAAAAAAAGAGAAAGCTTCGGCGAATCTCAGGAGTTAACATGATGGAAAAGGTCCTTCCCCAGTGGAAAGGACCTTTTTCGGTTTTGTAAAAATATGTTATACTATTTTCATTAGAAAACAGACTTATAGATCTTTTGGGCTCCTTCAAGGGTATGAGTAAGCAGGTGAAGGGAGTGTCATACATGAGCCAAAAAGAACAGAACGAGCACTCTAAAGATTTTAGCCTGAGATCAAAATTAATCGAAATTGTATCTATCGCTTTCATCGTTGCCATTGCACTTGTAGTGATCTTAGGCGGCTATTTCTTTGGGTTAAAAGGATTATTCTCTATACTGGGCCTCACATATGATTCAAATCAAACATTAGTTTTATTTATTTTAGTCTGTTTTGCTGTAGGCTTGATCATAGACCCACTCACAAAGGTTGTCTCTATGATTTTGGCAAGATCACTCTCTTTGAAAAAGACTGCACTTTTTGCTTTTATACTGTACTTTGTGAGCAATTTCATAACGATCTGTTTTGCAGATTACTTTATGCAGTCTATATATATTCCAGATGTCTTTCTTGTTGTGATATCAGCATTGATGGCTTTCATTGAACTTGCTTTTGATGACCGGTCAACTGGGAAAGCTGCTTAAAACCGCCTATGATGATTCAAGCGGTTTTTGCTTTTATATCATTCTCATCGTCTAATTTTGCTAAATAATCAACAAGAAAATGTAAAATCATTAGTAGAATAATAGAATCAATGATGATATATAAAGCAGAAAACAAAGCCCCAACCAGTGAAGTTCTGATCACTCCCTGCCACAGCCCCTGATATGTATGAGCTACTCCAAAAAGAAGTGATGCAAGCAGGATGATGACCCAGATTGAAACTTGCGGGAACAAAAACACGAGAACAAATATTAAAAACCCTCTATAAATGATTTCCTCCGTTACACCGGCTGTTAAGGATACATAATTCCAAACCTTTTTCTCATTCAATGAAACAGGCAGGATGGGCGCGGCAGCCGAAGTCTTTAACTCTTCCGCTTTTTTATTTATTATATCTTTCCTTATCTTCGGACTAAACTTGAAACCGATGATACAATACATCACAAGGATTACATATAAAACACCTAATCCCAGCAAAAGATAGGATGCAAGCGGACCAAGAGGATCTGTATGTATTGTCGGCATAGTGAATCCAATTTGTTTGAATGAGAGATCGGTAAAAGCCACTAAAGCTAAAATAAACAAAGTAGGAACCCATAATCCGATCATTATACGAACATAATACTTCACTCTCTCATTTCCATTTTCGCCAGCCTTAATGTTTCTTTTAAACTTTTGAAAATCAATGTATCCATATATCGGTTCGTAGATCAATAAAAATAGAATGAACGCCCAAAAATACACCTCCATCACTAAACACCCTCCTTTTACTTTGAGATTATTCATTTATAAAATCGGACAACAGCCCCAAACTCTCTCAACGAAAAACAAAACTCCCTGTTCATAAAAAACAGGAAGCAAAACAATGAAGGTTTGATTTAAATTCTGCATTCAAAAATAATTCCTTCAATCTCATGCTCAAGCTCATCCAAAAGGATGATTCTATTCGGATCGAATGTCATGTTCCCACCTCCTTAACCTAAAATATACATTTGTTTGAATTATTTGTAAACCTTTTATTGTAGTAAGAGATATGTCCATAAACCCATTACAAAGTATAACGCTTAACACTGTTTTACACGTTTCCAACTGATTCTTAATGTATTACACCAAATGAGTACAAAAAAAGCATTGGTCCATTCAAAGAATGGATCAATGCCTATAAATTTTCCCCTTCGCCAATCCCGCTACATCACGCGTTTAAACATCTTTTCCATCTCATATGTCGAGTGGTGAATGATGATCGGACGGCCGTGCGGGCATGTAAATGGGTCTGATGTGCTTCGGAGGTCATCCAGAAGCGCTTTGATTTCGTCATTTCTGAGGTGGCGGTTTGCTTTGATCGAGCCCTTGCAGCTCATCATAATCGCAGCTTCCTCGCGCAGTTTTTTAATATCTATATTTTTGGAGTCGAGCACCTGCTGAATGATTTCTTCAATCAGCTCAGCTTCCTCCCCCTTTGGAAACCAGGCCGGGTGGCACCGGACGATGTAGCTGTTTGAGCCGAATGACTCTAAAAAGACACCGACGCTTTCGAGTTCTTGTTTGTGCTGTTCAATAATCAGCGCCTCGTTCGTGGAGTAGTGGAACGTCAGCGGCACGATCATATCCTGCACCTCAGGCTCAACCTCTCCGACCTTTTCACGGAAATATTCGTATTTAATACGCTCTTGGGCGGCGTGCTGGTCAATAATATACAGGCCGTTTTCGTTTTGTGCCAATATATAAGTCCCATGCATCTGGCCGATCGGGTACATAATCGGAACCCGCTCAGACGTTGGCTCAGGCTGTTCTTCTTGATGGTGTTCCTGCTCAAGTGCCCCAGGCTGATCCTCTGAAACATCAGGCGCTTCAATGCTTTGATCCTGATCAACAATAGGTGGCGCATCAAATTGAGCAGAGGGCAATTCTTCCTCCGTATTAACCGGCTCTTTCACAACTGAGCTGAGCTTCATTGGTGAATAAGATGGTGCAGGCGCTTTTTCCGGAACTTTTCTTTCAGCAGGCTTTTCATCAAAGGTTATAAACTGCTGCTCATTTTTGATGGCAGGTGCTGATCTTTTCGGGAGCTGGGCACTTGGAATCAGCTGCTGCTGTTTAAACACATCTTTAATTCCGTCACGAATTAAGTCATGAAGCTCTGTTTCCTTGCTGAGACGGACCTCAAGCTTCGATGGATGCACGTTGACATCAACTAAAATCGGGTCCATCGTAATTTCTATAAAAGTAATTGGATGGCGTCCGATCGGCAGAAGCGTATGATATCCTTCATGAACCGCTTTGACGAGCGGGAAATTTTTAATGTAACGGCCATTGACCACAGACGACATATAGTTTCTCGATGCCCGTGTAATCTCTGGGAGGGCGATATATCCCTTTACTTCAAAATCCAAAGAGCTCACATGCAGCGGAAGCATTTTTTTGGCGACAGCTGTGCCATAAATCGCTGCCAGTACATGGCGCACATCTCCGTTCCCGTTCGTTTGAAGAAGATTTTTCCCATGATGGCGCAGGCGGATCGATACTTCCGGATGGGCAAGTGCAATACGGTTGACCACATCTGTAATGTTCCCAAGCTCTGTATGAACGGTTTTCATATATTTCAAGCGGGCCGGTGTGTTAAAAAACAGATTGGAAACGACAATCTCGGTTCCCTTCCTGCTTGAGGAACGCGATTCGGAAATGATGTTTCCTCCTTGGAGTACGAGCTTCGTCCCTGCTCCTTCACCGGTGCTGGTCGTAATCTCTAGATGAGAGACTGACGCGATACTCGGCAGTGCTTCTCCCCTAAAACCAAGCGTTCTCACCCTGAATAAATCATTTTCATCTTTTATTTTACTCGTTGCGTGGCGGCGGAAAGCACGCTTACAATCTTCATTTTCCATTCCTTCGCCGTTATCCAGTACCCGAATGGATGCAAGACCTGCTTCCTCAATATCGATTTCAATGACTGTGCTGTCAGCGTCAATCGCATTTTCCACCAATTCCTTGACGACTGAGGCGGGCCGCTCCACAACCTCGCCCGCCGCTATTTTATTTGAAAGCTCATCTGACAGCTGGATGACTTTTGCCACAATTCATCACCCCGTTTTAATGTAATTTCTTTTGCAGCTTATACATTTCATTCATCGCTTCAAGCGGTGTCATATCCAATATATTAAGTGATTTGAAAGCATCGAGCACTTGCTTTTCTTTTTTTGAAAGCTTTGGCGCTTCAGCCGGCTTTTCTGCTTCGTCAAAAAAGGACAGCTGTGCCGGTTCTTCTTTTACCTGAGGTTTCTGCACCGGCACTTCCGGTTTGTTCCCAGAATGCTCAAGCTCTTTTAAAATATCTTGAGCGCGCGAAATAAGATCTTCCGGCAGCTCGGCAAGCTGGGCTACATGGATACCGTAGCTTTTGTCAGCGGCCCCTTCTTTAATTTGATGAAGAAAGACAACCGTTCCGTTATATTCTTCAGCGCGGACATGAACGTTTTTCAGCTGCGGCAGCTTGTCCTCAAGAACAGTCAGCTCGTGATAGTGCGTGCTGAACAGCGTCTTGGCGCCGATATGATCGTGAACATATTCGATAATGGCTTGTGCCAGCGCCATGCCGTCATAAGTGGACGTTCCCCGCCCGATTTCGTCAAACAGAATCAGGCTGTTTTTCGTCGCATTTACAATCGCATTTTTAGCTTCAAGCATTTCCACCATAAATGTACTTTGTCCGGAAATCAAATCATCCGCAGCGCCGATTCGCGTGAAAATTTGATCGAAAATCGGAAGCACCGCTTTCTTCGCGGGTACAAAGCAGCCGATTTGCGCCATGATGGAAATGAGCGCAATTTGTCTCATATACGTGCTCTTCCCTGACATGTTTGGACCGGTAATGAGAAGCATTTGTCTGTTATCGCCCATCATACAATTGTTCGGGACGTATTCCTGGCTGTCCATGACTTTTTCCACAACCGGGTGTCTGCCTTCTACCACTTCGACTTCATCTTTAGAGAACTCCGGTTTCGTATAGTGACGATTTTCACTGATTGTCGCAAAGCACTGCAGTGCGTCAAGCTCGCTCATCTGTTTGGCAAGCTGCTGCAGCCGCGGAATATACAGTTTCACTTTCTCACGCAGCTCGGTGAACAGCTCGTATTCCAGCTCGCAGATATTATTTTCCGCTTCTAAAATGAGCGCTTCTTTTTCTTTTAATTCAGGTGTAATGTAGCGCTCTGCATTCGTTAACGTCTGCTTCCGCTCATAGCGCCCTTCCTCAAGCAAATGCAAATTCGCTCTTGTCACTTCAATATAATAACCGAAAACTTTATTGAAGCCGACCTTTAAAGAGCGAATGCCTGTGTATTCTCGCTCCTGCTGTTCCAGGCGGGCAATCCAGTCTTTTCCGTTTCTGCTTGCATCACGGTATTCATCAAGCTTTTGATTATATCCGTCTTTAATCAGGTTCCCTTCTTTTAACGATAAAGGAGGGTTTGCGTACAGCGCTTCTTCCAGCAGTTCAAGCACATCCCCGCAAGGATCAATGCGCTCTGCACGTTCCTTGGCCTTGTCATGAGCCAGTGAAGCAACCAGCTGTTTGATGCCAGGCACTTGCTTTAACGATTCCTTCAGCTGAATCAAATCCCGTGCATTGACATTTCCAAATGCGACGCGGCCTGCAAGTCGTTCTAAGTCATATACTTCTTTTAACCGTTCACGCAGATCTTCCCGTTCAAAGAAATGGGACATCAATGTTTCCACCATTTCTTGGCGCTCTTCGATTTGATTGACTCTGATAAGCGGCCGGTCAATCCACTGTTTAAGCAGCCGGCCTCCCATTGCAGTTTTTGTTTCATCCAGCAGCCACAAAAGAGAGCCTTTTTTATTTTTCGAACGGATCGTTTCAGTCAGCTCCAGATTTCGCTTTGAGTACAAATCAATTTTCATCGCTTCCTCAAGCTCATACACCTGTACGGGCTGAAGATGATCCAGGCTGCGCTTTTGGGTTCTTTTTAGATACGTATACAAGCGCAAAAATGTTTTTGTTACATCTTCATTATCTAAATGCTCAATGATCATTACGTGTTCGTCTGTTTCACCGTCTTCAATTGAGATCGTTGCACCGCACCGCTCTTTCAGCTGTGCGACCGTATCAGCATCCAGGCTGCCTGAAACGACGATTTCCCGTGCGCCGACTGAATAAATTTCTGATATGACATCTTCGAGCCGTTCAATCAAGACAGCCAAATTCTCTCCCGTTGTTAAATCAGACAGTGCCAGCCCGTATCCGTTCGAGCAGGCGGAAACAGATGCGATAAAGTTGTTTTCTGATTCATGGATGCCTTTGCCGTCCATTACAGTTCCGGGTGTAATAAGCTGAACCACTTCACGTTTCACAACGCCCTTTGCGGCTTTCGGATCTTCCGTCTGTTCACAGATAGCCACTTTATACCCTTTTTTAATCAGCTGCTCGATATACGCGGAAGCAGAATGATACGGCACACCGCACATCGGTATTTTTTCAGCCGCACCGCCGTCTCTGCTTGTTAACGTAATTTCCAGCTCTTGTGACGCTTTTTTGGCGTCCTCAAAAAACATTTCGTAAAAATCACCAAGGCGAAAAAATAAAAAGGCATCCTGGTGCTCTGCCTTTATTTTTAAATATTGCTGTATCATAGGCGTATAACCGGCCATTGTTTAATCCCTCACTATGTATCAACGTTTCTATTTTCCAACCTTCATTATAACATAAACAAAAAGTGATAAAAGAATGATATATCAATATAAAAAAGAGACTTGGGGGTACTGTCTCCCCTAGTCCCTTTTTTATTCTTCAGGATCTCCTACTAAAAATTCCGGGTTGATGTCTTCCAGCTCTTCATCAAGCTCATCTTCCCAATCTTCTTCGTCTTCCTCTTCCCAATCAGGATTGACCTCAACCACTACCTTTGTTTCTCCTACCACTTCCGCTAAAAACTCCCTTTCTGCCTGAACAACAATTTTATTTCCATTCGGTGAAATGGTCACTTCTAGACAGTTAGGCTGCTGAAGAACTTTTGCAATCACTTCATGCTCATCATCTAAGTAATTGTTGTCTCTGTATCTGAGTTTAATGACATCTACGTATTTCACCCGTTCTGTGACAACCTCTGTTTTTGTGTTGTCCGCGTAAGAGTACCATACGTTTATATCATAATACCCTTCAATTTCTACCGTTTTCCCGATTTTTTCAGCATCATACTTGTGGTTAATGATCCAACCGCCCAAAATGCTGCTCGGTTTTTTCTCAGGGGAGATGGTATTGGTGCATTGGGTGAATTTTCTGCCTTTCGCTACTACCGCCTTCGTAATAATTTCCCTGTATTCAGACATTCCGGCATGCCTCCTTGTTCTTCTTCGTGTTATCTTATGCTGGGCATTTGTCTAGTGTGCATTTTTATAAATAAAATATAAAAATACAAAGTTTCTGTTCCATTGTATGCAGGCGTGCCTAGAAACTTTACTTTTAAGTGCGATAAAGTTACTCGCGGCTGAGCAGAGAAAAACAAATTGAACATTTGGTACATAGATTATTTAGTTCATTTTTATCCATTTGAATATAAAAAAACACGGGCCTGTAAAGGCACCGTGTTTAGAAAGAACAGCTGTTATTTGAATGCTTCACCTTCGAACCGGTTTCCCCTTTCAGGAGGTCGCCTCCGGTTGACGTGATGATTTCATTTGTGACTTGATTGGAAATGGTGTGCGCAACGAGCTGCAGAAGGTCATTTACTTCCATCTGCGAGTCTCTGAATTCCTGGATGACAGGAATCTCTTCAAGCTCTTCTTGCAGCGCGTCAATTTTTGCTTCTACTTGTTTGAGTGCTTCATGCTTTTCATAATGCTTCAGATTGACAGCTTGCTTTTGCAGGGCTTTAATCTGATTAACAATTGTAGACACTTTGTCATTCTCATTGATTTGCGCTTCAGCCCGTTTGAAAAAATCAACCTCTTCTGTTTCAGAGATCATTTTGGCAAGGTTTCGTGCCTGCTGCACAATGTCTTTTTTTGAGTAGAGCGTCATCTTATTTCACCTCGATTGCTTCTCCTACCATTTCTCCGTCAAGCGACCATGTTTTCGCTTGCTGGATTTTCACGCGGACGATTTTGCCGATGGCTTCCTTCGGCCCTTTGAAATTGACAAGCTTGCTTTTTTCAGTATAGCCGGCAAGAATATCAGGGTTATTTTTGCTTTCACCTTCAACTAATACTTCGACAACCTTGCCTTCGTATTCCTTCATTTTTTTAGCAGAAATTTCATTCACCAGTGCGTTCAGACGCTGCAGACGTTCTTTTTTCACGCGCATCGGTACATTATCTTTCATTTTGGCAGCTGGAGTGCCCTCACGCGGAGAATAAATGAACGTATAAGCGCTGTCAAACTCTACTTCACGGTATAGAGAAAGCGTTTCTTCAAACTGTTCGTCCGTCTCGTTCGGGAATCCGACGATAATGTCCGTTGTCAATGATGCGTTCGGCATTGCTGCCTTAATTTTTCGCACGAGCTCCATGTAACGCTCTCTGTCATATTTGCGGGCCATCAGCTTCAGAACCTCTGAGCTTCCTGATTGAACCGGAAGATGAATGTGATCAAGCAGATTGCCGCCTTTTGCCAGCACTTCAATGAGACGGTCGTCAAAGTCACGCGGATGACTCGTTGTAAAACGGATTCTCGGGATATCGATTTTTCTCAGTTCATCCATCAAATCACCAAGTCCGTACGTCATATCTTCAAAATCTTTTCCGTACGCGTTTACGTTTTGGCCTAATAGTGTAATTTCCTTATAGCCTTCACTTGCGAGCCTTCTCACTTCCTGAATGATCTCTTCAGGGCGGCGGCTTCTTTCTTTTCCGCGTGTGTAAGGCACAATGCAATACGTACAGAATTTGTCACAGCCGTACATGATATTGACCCAGCCCTTAATTTTTCCGTTCCGGACTTTCGGAAGGTTTTCAATAACGTCCCCTTCCTTGGACCAAACTTCTATGACCATTTCTTTTGAAAGATATGCTTCTGACAAAAGCTCTGGCAGGCGATGGATGTTATGCGTTCCGAAAATCATATCGACAAACGGATGCTTTTTCAAAATCCGGTTCACGACTGATTCCTCTTGGGACATACAGCCGCACACGCCTAAAATCAGGTCGGGATTATTTTTTTTCAGCGCTTTTAAATGCCCTAGCTCACCAAACACCTTGTTCTCGGCATTTTCACGGATCGCACATGTGTTTAACAAAATGACATTGGCATCATCAACAGAATTTGTCGCTTCGTAACCGAGCGCCATAAAGATCCCTGCCATAACCTCTGTATCGTGTTCATTCATTTGACAGCCGTACGTACGGATATAGAACTTTCTTCCGTCTCCCAATCCTTTAAATTGTTCAGAAATTTTAAAGTCATTATGATAAGTAACGGCTTCCTTGCCTCGTTTTTTCGCATCTTTTAAGGAAGGCGGAATATACACAGCTTCAAAGTACTTGCTGTAATCCTTCTCGGATTTTTTGTCCGATGGATTAACTTGTCCGCTCTCTAATTTTTGCTTTTCATTCATGTCATGATTTCTCCTTTCAAACCAAACTTCCACCCTTCAGTATAAAGGTTATTGAAGTTCTGCACAACTGGCAACCTATCATTGTACACTCATTGAGAATAATAATCAATAAGGAATCAAAAGAGGAAGAGTATACTCTTCCTCTTACAATAGCTGAAGCTCCTTAGCCGTCTTTTCGATGACGTCAAGCGCCTCATCCAGTTCTTCTTTAGTGTGCTCGGCAGTAATAATCGTGCGAATTCGAGCTTTTCCCTTTGCTACTGTAGGGAAAACGATGCTTTGGGCAAAAACGCCGTGAGAAAGGAGCTGATCAGAAAATTGCTTTGCCACACCTTCGTCACCTATTAAAATAGGAAGAATTGGCGTCTCACTCTGCGTGAGAGTCAGACCCATTTTCACAAGCATTGATTTAAAATAGGCTGTATTCTCCCACAAGCGCTCCATATGCTCCGGCTCTTCCAGCAAGACATCAATCGCTTCCATACAAGCTGCAGTGACTGCCGGCGGATGAGACGTGCTGAATAAAAACGGACGGCCTTTATGTCGCAAATAATCGATCAGCACCTTTGAACCTGCAGCATAGCCGCCGAGCACTCCGATTGCCTTGCTTAGCGTTCCGACCTGAATATGGACTCTGCCGTCCAGACCGAAGTGATTCACCGTCCCCCTGCCGTTTTCGCCAAGCACTCCGGATGCATGGGCGTCATCCACCATCACAAATGCGTCATATTTCTCAGCGAGTTCGACAATATCAGGCAAAGGAGCTATGTTGCCATCCATGGAAAATACGCCATCTGTCACAATCAGACGCATCCGATAATTCATTGACTTTCTCAGCACCCTCTCTAAATCACTCATATCGACATGCTGATACACCTTTTTATCCGCCTTTGTCAGTCGAATTCCATCAATAATAGAGGCATGGTTCAATTCATCTGAGATGACAATATCCTCTTTTGAAAGAATACTTGACAGTACGCCTTGGTTTGTTGTGAAGCCTGATTGGAATACAAGTGCCGCCTCCGTTTTTTTAAAGGCTGCCAGCTTTTTCTCAAGCTCTTGATGCATTGTAAATGTACCGGCAATCGTTCTCACTGATCCGGTGCCTGCTCCAAATTGCTGAACGGCCTCCTGCGCGGCTTTGATGAGTCTTGGGTGTGAAGTAAATCCGAGGTAATTATTAGAAGAAAGCTGAATGACGTTTTTGTGATTCACTGTGACAGATGGGCCCTGCATTGATTCAAGCTGTTTTATCTCTTGCCATGTATGGTTTTCTTTCATTTTATCAAGCTCTGTTTTTAAAAACTCAAATTCCTTCGTCATGTTTATCCCCCTTTTATGGAATTAAAATCACTTTTCCGCACTGGCCGCTTCTCATCAGTTCGAATCCTTTCTCAAACTCCTCTAACGGAAACTGATGGGTAATAACAGGTAAGAGATCGAGCACGTTTGAACTGAGCAATTGCGACACCTGCCGCCATGTCGAAAACATTTTTCTTCCTGTGATTCCTTGAATCGTAAGTCCTTTAAATACCACTTTATTCGTCAAATCAATTGTCACCGGATGTTCCGGCAAACTGAGAATATGAAACCTGCCGCCATTCGCAGCCATCGCAAGACCTTGGGCAATCGCTGAGGGATGCCCCGACATCTCACAAACGAGATCCACTCCTTCCCCACTCGTTAAAGCGCTTACAATTTTGAGCGGATCTTCTTCTTCAATAGAAACAGTACGTGTAGCTCCCATTTGTTTGGCAAGCGCCAATCTGTATTCATTTTTATCAATCGCTATCACCTGAGAAGCACCTGCTGCTTTTGCAACCGCAACAGCCATAAGACCAATCGGTCCGCATCCGATGACTGCAGTTGTTCCTCCTGCTGGCTGGCTCTCGAGTACTGTGTGAACCGCATTTCCTAAAGGTTCTTGAATAGAAGCAATCGCCGGGTCCATATCGGCGGGATTCTTCCAAACGTTATCAGCGGGGACTTTCACATACTCCGCAAAACAGCCTGCCGTATCCACCCCGATAATAGCTGTATTGGTGCAAACATGAGATTTCCCGGCTAAGCAAGGGACACATTTACCGCAGACAATATGCGTTTCCGCAGACACATATTCCCCTACTTTTACATTGCCGGCATTCTCTCCTACAGCTTCAACAATGCCGCTGAACTCGTGGCCGAAAACATAGGGAGTTTTGATTCTCTGGCGTGCCCATTGATCCCAATTATAAATGTGCACATCCGTGCCGCATATGGAAGCAGCTTGCACTTTTATAAGGACTTCATGTTTATCGATCTCAGGAATGGGAACTTCAGTCAGTACAGCACCGAACGCCCCCTCCTTTTTCATTAGAGCTTTCATCTTTCCACTCCGCATGTACAATCCTCCTTGAAAAATTCTTATTACATTCGGATTGTACCATGATATGGAATAAGCGTAAACAGCACTGTCTTTCTGAGGAAGACAAAAGTATCTGTCTTGAAAAATGGGCGGAATTTTTTTCTGAAACGTTCTAAATCATTTCTGGCTTTTGTATATCCGTCATTTATATGCTAAAAATACTATCGGAAGAAAATATCACAACAAATGAAAAACAACCTGTTTGCGTGAAGCAAACAGGTTGAGAATGCTTTATTTGTTTTTAGCGAGGCTCTACGATTAATTTAATCGCCGTTCTTTCTTCCCCATCGATCTGAATATCAGTAAAAGCCGGAATACAAATCAAATCAACGCCGCTTGGCGCCACAAATCCCCTGGCAATCGCCACAGCTTTTACAGCCTGGTTTAATGCACCCGCACCAATCGCTTGAATCTCGGCGGCCCCTCGCTCTCTTAACACACCTGCAAGCGCACCTGCCACTGAATTTGGACTCGATTTTGCTGAAACTTTTAAGATTTCCATTTCTGCTCCCCCTTAGTTTTACAATGGATAAGTGAGTGTTCATTAGAACAATCATTATTAGATGTTGCTATCCAAAAAGCCATCCCCACAATGCTTTTCAAAAATAGCGGGCTACCTTCCATTTTTACTATATTCACTAAGAAGTTGCTATATTCCTGCTTTTCTTTTTAATATTTTTATAAAATAACCCTATGTTAATCATTCAAAGAACATGTGATCATCATTGATCAGAATACGTTCAATTTTGACAGCCTTTTTCGTTTGATCGTCGATGTCAATGACAACTCCACTCAGCGTTGTTTTTCCTTCAGCGACAGTAAAGCGGACTGGAAGATTCGTTTTGAATCGCTTAATAATCGTCTCTCTGTCCATCCCCAGTATACCGTCATATGGGCCAGTCATTCCTACATCAGTAATATATGCCGTCCCCTTCGGCAAAATGCGGTTATCCGCTGTTTGCACGTGTGTATGAGTTCCGACGACAGCTGATGCCCGACCGTCTGTGTACCAGCCGAGTGCAAGCTTTTCACTTGTCGCTTCGGCATGGAAGTCGATAAAAATGTACGGTGTTCTTTTCGAAGCTTCAGCAATCAATTCATCCGCTTTTAAAAACGGATCATCAAGCGGCGGTAAAAACGTACGTCCTTGCAAATTAATGACGGCAAGCTCTTTGCCGTTTGCTTTCACATATGTGATCCCTTTTCCCGGTGTTCCTTCAGGAAAGTTTGCGGGGCGAACCAAGTTCGGAACGTCATCTATAAAATCGAAAATTTCTTTTTTATCCCATGTGTGGTTCCCCATGGTGATTGCATCTGCACCGGACTGGATTAAGCTGTGATAAATTTTTTCCGTCAGGCCTTTTCCATGTGCGGCGTTTTCACCATTAATAATGGTAAAGTGCGGCTTATATTTTGTTTTTAGTTTTGGTACATATTCTTTTACCATGTCACGGCCCGGTGAACCGACAACATCTCCGATAAATAAAATTCTCATTTTGTAAATCCTTTCTTCTTAAAAATTCCTTGACCGTCAAAAAAATAAAGTGATGCTTAGCGCATCACTTTATTTTGCATACTCTACGGCTCGAGTTTCTCTGATTACTGTCACTTTAATATGACCTGGATAATCGAGCTCGTCCTCAATTCGCTTACGGATATCTCGCGCTAATCGATGAGCTTCAAGATCATTAATTGAATCCGGCTTCACCATAATACGCACTTCGCGTCCAGCCTGAATGGCAAATGACTTTTCAACACCTTCGTAGGACTCAGAAATTTCTTCGAGCTTTTCAAGTCTTCGAATATAATTCTCGAGCGTCTCACTTCGCGCGCCAGGTCTTGCAGCGGAAAGCGCATCTGCTGCAGCTACCAGCACAGCAATAATGGAAGTCGGCTCCTCATCCCCGTGGTGTGATGCAATACTGTTAATCACGACTGGGTGCTCTTTATATTTGGTCGCAAGCTCTACCCCGATTTCAACGTGGCTTCCTTCTACTTCATGGTCAATTGCTTTCCCGATGTCGTGAAGAAGGCCCGCACGTTTAGCAAGCTTTGCGTCTTCTCCAAGCTCCGATGCCATTAGACCGGCCAAGAATGCGACTTCCATGGAATGCTTAAGCACATTTTGACCGTAGCTTGTACGGAACTTTAAGCGGCCGAGGATCTTGATGAGATCTGGGTGGAGGCCGTGAACGCCAACCTCAAATGTCGTTTGCTCACCCATCTCACGAATATAGTCATCGACCTCGCGGCGAGATTTTTCAACCATTTCTTCAATCCGTGCCGGATGAATACGGCCATCCTGAACGAGTTTATCAAGAGCAATCCTTGCTGTCTCACGTCTGATCGGATCAAATCCGGAAAGAATGACAGCTTCAGGGGTATCATCAATAATCAGGTCAATTCCTGTCAGCGTTTCAAGCGTACGAATGTTACGCCCTTCCCGTCCGATGATACGTCCTTTCATCTCATCATTTGGAAGATTGACAACTGATACCGTTGTTTCGGCAACGTGGTCCGCTGCGCAGCGCTGTAAGGCAAGTGAAAGAATGTTTTTCGCTTTCTTATCCGCCTCTTCTTTCGCGCGGTTTTCAGTTTCTTTTGTCATGATGGCGATGTCATGTGAAAGCTCGTTTTCAACCCGCTCAAGAATGATTTGTTTTGCTTCATCACGAGTCAGACTCGAAATTCGTTCCAACTCTGACTGCTGCATACGAATCATCTCATCCACTTTGCTTTCCATCTCTTCAATATGTTGTTGTCGTTCATTCAGAGAATGATCTTTCTTCTCCAACATCGCTTCCCGTTTATCAATTCCCTCATGTTTGCGATCAAGGTTTTCCTCCTTTTGGAGTAAACGGTTTTCTTGTTTTTGAAGCTCATTTCGTCTTTCACGAACTTCCTGTTCAGCATCTATTCGAAGTTTGTGGATTTCATCCTTTGCTTCAAGCAGAGCTTCTTTTTTCAGTGCTTCAGCATCACGCTTTGCATCTTCAAGAATTTGCTCGGCTGCACCGCGTGCGCCCGCAATTTTCGCTTCGGCAATGGTTTTACGAACAAAGTAGCCAACAACTAAACCGAGTAGAATCAGCAAAATGGAGATGAGAACCATCATAATTGGGGTCATACTTTCACCTCCTCTTGCTATGAACTTGGTTGTTGCTTAAATAAGTGTCGGCATGTACATTGTCTAGTTTTCTCAACATACAGAACCTTCACAGGGAATGAGTATTTTCATCGCCCTTGTCAAGTTTAAAATGGTTTAACAATCATGTTAAAAAAACAATGTTACAACTTCATTGTAAATGTGTCGGAAATACTTGTCAAGCTTGCCATCTTAACGTTTGCCGACCTGCCTTTTTTTAACGTGCCGAATGCAATCCTTCCAAAGAAGATCATAAATCATTCTTGATTCAGAAGCTGGTATATTTTATTGTTCACTTGGCCTAATTTAGCGTTATTTTGAATGTTTGACAACAAAACAACAATGGTTTGCCCAGATTTGCTAAAGCTGTTCAAGATATTGAAGCCCGGCATGACACCATGGTTTGAATAGCTTCCGGGAGCAACATAAAATCCCATACCATATGTGGAACTGCTCCCTGGCGTAAACATCTTTTCGTAGCTTTTTTGCGAATACAGTTTGCCGTCTATCAGCGCTTGGTCAAATTTGTACATATCTATAGCACTCATATAAATATCACCGGCTCCATACAACTGAGATAGATCGGGCATATACGGTGTAACCATTCTGCTGCCCTTCAGCTTATACCCGACAGCAGGATAAGGTTCTTTATTATATGTTTTATAAAAGCCTGCATGCGTCATTCCCGCCGGTTTAAAAATATGATTCGTTATGTATTGTTCATAAGACTCACCGCTTACTTCAGCTACAATATAAGCGAGAACAGAATAATTGGAATCCTTATAGTCCCATACACCCGGCTGACGTTTGATTCCTTGATGTTCTACGTCTTTTATTAAATCGTCCGGAGTGATTGCGCCGTTTCCTTCAATATGACCGTTTATTCCCGATGTATGTGTAAGCAGATTCTTCAAAGTAATTGTTTGTCCGTTAGGGAAATTTGGTAAATACGCACTTACCGGATCACTTGTTTGAAGTTTCCCTTTTTCCTCAAGCTGCAAGATAGCGGTTGCAATCAATGCTTTTTGTGATGAACCGACATAAAAAGATGTCAATGGATTATTTTGAATGTGATGTTTACGGTCTGCATAACCAAAACCTTTATTTGTTACGATTTCTCCATTTCTGACAATCATGGCTGTACCGCTGAAACCGATCTCTTTTAAATAATTGCTGATTTTTTGATTACGGTCGACTGTTTTGATTTGTTCCTCTGTTTTTTTGGCGGTTTTCTTTTTGACTTCTTTTTTCTGGCCGTTATCTGAAACTGCTGCAGTTTCTTGAGATGGCTCGTTCTCTTCACTATTTCGATGAAGCGCATTCCAAATCGTAAAGCAAATCATCACTGCTAAAAGACCGAGCAAAAGTTTGCCTCTTTTATTTAGTTTTCTCCGTCTGCGTTTCGCAGTTCTTCTGCGGGTTGGGCTTGTCATTCATTTTTTCCTCCCAAAATAAATTCCATTTTGCACACGTTTTGTTAGACGAATAAAGCACTGAAAAAGTTGTCAAAAAAAGCAATATTCTTATCATTTTTTTTTCAAAAATACAAAAAGGCTGAGTTTTTTACTCAGCCTTTTGTATCATTTCAAACTTATTTTATTT
Source organism: uncultured Bacillus sp. (assembly GCF_958411575.1). NCBI lineage: Bacteria > Bacillati > Bacillota > Bacilli > Caryophanales > Bacillaceae > Bacillus > uncultured Bacillus sp. The sequence goes on along the minus strand of NZ_CATYRA010000002.1, from coordinate 94,681 downwards.
TTATTCTTCAAATTCGAGTTCTTCTTGTGTCTCTCCAGCTTGCTGCTGCGCTGCTCCGTGATTATCCAAGCCGTAATGTTCGCGAATTTGCTCCTGGATCATCAGCATGATATCTTTATTTTCTTTCAAGAATTGTTTTGCATTTTCACGGCCTTGGCCAAGACGCTCTTCTTCATAAGAATACCATGAACCGCTTTTTTGCACGATATCAAGTTCAGTTCCAAGATCAATGATTTCGCCTTCTTTTGAGATGCCTTCTCCGTACATAATGTCAACCTCGGCTGTACGGAACGGCGGAGCTACCTTGTTTTTCACGACTTTGATTTTCGTTTTGTTCCCCATTACGTCGTTGCCTTGTTTCAGCTGTTCAGCACGGCGCACTTCAAGACGCACGGAAGAGTAGAATTTCAGCGCGCGGCCGCCAGGAGTTGTTTCCGGGTTCCCGAACATAACGCCGACTTTTTCACGAATTTGGTTAATGAAAATCGCGATTGTCTTCGATTTGTTAATGGCCCCTGAAAGCTTACGAAGCGCTTGAGACATTAAGCGAGCTTGTAAACCGACATGCGAATCTCCCATGTCGCCTTCAATTTCCGCTTTCGGAACGAGAGCCGCCACAGAGTCGACAACAACAATGTCAACTGCACCGCTTCGAACCAGCGCTTCCGCAATTTCAAGCGCCTGCTCACCTGTGTCAGGCTGAGACAGTAAAAGCTCTTCGATATTGACTCCAAGCTTTTGCGCGTATACCGGATCTAACGCATGCTCCGCATCGATAAACGCGGCTTGTCCGCCCTGCTGCTGAACCTCAGCAATCGCATGAAGCGCCACAGTTGTTTTACCTGAGCTTTCAGGACCATATACTTCAATAATCCGTCCGCGCGGATATCCGCCAATTCCTAGTGCTGTATCAAGAGCGAGGGAGCCGCTTGGGACAGTAGAAATTCTTGTATCTGTCTTTTCTCCCAGTTTCATAATAGAACCTTTGCCGAACTGTTTTTCTATTTGTTTAAGAGCCATATCTAAGGCTGCCTGACGATCACTCATTCTATTTTTTCCTCCTTTATGTTACCACTACATATACTATACCCTGTTTGAAGGGATTTGCCAAGAAAAAAGCGAACGCATATTCGGATTTTTTCTTGGCGTGATTTCTATCAAAATATCATAATGTATCAGAGAAATCATGTTTTCTTAGGAGGATAAGGTGCTGAAAATATTATTTTTGCTCTAAAAGCTTCAAGATTAAATGACAGCCGTATTTAGCACCGCGTTTTCTGATTCCCGTTCTGGAACCCGCAAAGTGAAACTCGTGAACCTCTTCTTTTCCATTTGCTGAAATACCGATAAACACATGTCCAGGCTCATGCCCTTCTTGAGTATCAGGTCCTGCTACACCGGTAAAGCTGATGCCGATGTCGCTGCCAGTGAGCTTTTGAACACCCTTTGCCAGCTCTGATGCGCACTCCTTGCTGACCGCGCCAAATTGATCTAATGTCTCCTTCTTGACGCCAAGCACATTCTGTTTCACGTCGTTTGTATAGCAAACAACGCCGCCGGCAAATCGTTTTGAAGCACCGCTAAGATCCGTCAGCCATTCAGAAAACAGCCCGCCGGTAAAGCTTTCCGCCGCGGAAATCGTAAGGCCTTTTTCCTTACATGCTTTAGAAAGCTCTTTTACAAGGGAAGTATCATCGTAACCATAGAAAAATTCACCGACACGTTCTAAAATAACAGCCTCTGTTTCTTTTAACAGACGCTCTGTTTCCTTTTCGTCAGCATGCTTGGCTGTCAGACGCAGCGTCACCTCTCCATCTGCCGCCAATGGAGCGATTGTCGGGTTGGTTTGTGCATCAATAATATCTTCCAAATCGGCTTCAAGCTGAGATTCACCGATACCGAAAAAGCGAAGAACGGTTGACACAATTTTTTCATTTGAACCCATTTTTTTCAGCAGAAGAGGCTTTGCCTCGTTTTCAAACATGGGACGCAATTCGCTTGGCGGCCCAGGAAGAAGCATATAAAAGCGCGATTCATGCTCTGTGAGCATTCCCGGTGCCATTCCAAAGTGATTTGCCAGTACGTCAGATCCTTCGATCACAAGCGCCTGTTTTCGGTTATTAGGTGACATCGTGCGTTTTGTTCGTTTGAAATAGTCCTCAATGGATTGGAACGCCTCTTCATTTAACACAAGCGGACGTCCCAGCGCATTTGCAATCGTTTCTTTCGTCAAATCATCTTTTGTCGGTCCGAGACCTCCTGAAAAGATAATGAAGTCAGAACGTTCTTCAGCAATGCGGATGACCTGCTTCAGCCGCTCCGGGTTATCTCCGACTGCTGTATGATAAAATACGTTCACCCCGATTTCAGCGAGCTGTTTGCTGATAAATTGAGCATTTGTATTAGCGATCTGGCCAAGCAGCAGCTCTGAACCGACTGCAATAATTTCTGCTTTTTTTGGAAATTCCATGACGAAGTCCTTCTTTCTTAGTTAGATGTTTTTAACGCTTCCCAGTTTTTAGCGAAATATTCCCAGCCTGATACGACAGTAAAGAAGACAGCTACCCACAGTGCTAAATCAGCAAACGGGAATGACACAAGTTCAAACGGAAGATTATGAAGAAGCAATGCGGAAACCGCAATGATTTGTGCCCAGGTTTTAATTTTACCAAGCATGTTAGCAGCTACGACTTCTCCTGTTCCGGCTAAGACAAGCCTTAAACCTGTCACGGCAAACTCCCGGCTGATAATCACAATAACCATCCAGGCCGGAGCAAGATCAAATTGAACAAGGATAATTAACGCTGCCGATACAAGCAGTTTGTCCGCAAGCGGATCTAGAAATTTTCCGAAGTTTGTGACGAGATTCAGTTTTCGGGCATAATATCCATCTATCCAGTCTGTTGTGGATGCAATAATAAATAGGATAGCCCCTGCCAAGTGTGCGACCGGAATCAATTCGTCTCCAAATTCGAGCATGCCCCAGTCAAATGGCGTCAGCATGATAATCATGAAGATTGGGATTAATGCGATTCTAGCTAGTGTGATTTTATTTGGTAAGTTAAACATAAAGCCCCTCCAATTTCATACTCGGACGTGAAGAAAAGTCATCTGGTAAATTAAGATGACTTTTCTTCCTTTTTATTTACAATCTTTATGGTTTGTGCCATCACTTTTTTCGGATCAAGTTCATATGAAAGAACCTTACCGTTGATTTTTATTTTCAGATTAGGTGCATATCCGGTGCGGATTTCAACTTGTTTCTGATCAGTTATGTCTTTTTTATAGGTTTCGTCTTTTTTCAGCGTTCCCTCTTTTAACGAGCTGCTGTTTTCATCGCGTACTCGAATCCAAGAACTGTCTGATGCCTTCAGTTCGAGCTCGAATTTCTCAGCGCCGGACACTTCATAAGTCGTTAATGACCCTTCAGTGCCAGTTGCTTTAATCTCCAGTTTATCACTGTCGCTTTCTTCTTTTTTATCTTCTTTTTCTTTCGTTTCTTTTTTAGTGTCTGCCTCTTTTTCAGAGCTGTTGCTTTGATTCTCTTTTAGCGTTGAATCTTTTGGGATTTCGTACTTGCTTTCACTTTGCGTAATTGATTTTTCAGATGCGGCATTGTTACCATCGCTGTTTTTATGATTCGCAAATTGAATGATCGCGTAGACAATCGCAATTACGACAATCACGCCGAGAATGACAAGTATCGTTGGCAGCAGCTCCAGCGCCTTAGATGCTGGCTTTGGCATTTCCTTTTGAAGATTCATGCCGGAGATCTTTTCAGACACATCGTCATGATACGTATTTGGGATATCTTTTTTATGCTCCTCAAACAGCTGATCCGCATCAAGCCCGACAGCTTCCGCATATTGCTTGATGAATGCCCGAACATAAAACTTCCCCGGAATAATGTCATAGTTTCCTTCCTCCAAGGCGGTTAAATACCTTTTTTGAATCTTTGTTGCCGCTTGGAGATCATCCAATGACATTGCTTTTTCCTCTCTGGCTTCTTTGAGCCGGATTCCTAGTTCAGTCACAACAAACACCTTCCAATTTTAAAAATCAAAGCTTGAAAACCCGGATTGATCAAACATTTGGGGTTCTTCGGCATGTTCATATGTAATAACCTCATCAGGGTCATTTCTAAGTTCAATAATATAATCAAAGTCATCTAGTGTATACTCTGTATTTTGAACGAATATGTCCGGATGCTCCACCACTTTTGTTGCAGGCAGCCTCATGATTTCTCTGACCAGCTGGAGATGACGTTCTGATCCTCTTCGTGTAGACACAATTCCGTCAACGATAAAGACATTTTCAGTGCTGTATTCATCGGCAATCAGCTGGCTTCTTATCGTCTGCTTCAGCAAGGTTGATGACACAAACAGCCACCTTTTGCTTGCACACACGCTGGAGGCCACAATCGATTCCGTTTTTCCGACACGCGGCATCCCCCTGATCCCGATTAATTTATGGCCTTCTTTTTTGAACAGTTCAGCCATAAAATCGACTAATAAGCCTAGCTCGTCCCGTTCAAAGCGGAACGTTTTCTTGTCATCGGCATCCCTTTGAATGTAACGGCCGTGACGTACGGCAAGACGGTCGCGAAGCCTCGGTTCTCTCAGCTTCGTTACTTTAATTGTTTCCATCGTTTTTAAGATTGATTCTAATCGTTTAATTTGATCTATATGGCGGCACCTGAGAAGCATTCCCCTTCTGGAAAGATCGACGCCGTTTATCGTTACGATGTTAATAGAAAGCATCCCAAGAAGAGATGAAATATCCCCGAGCAGTCCGGGGCGGTTCACTTGAATTTCATATTCAAAATACCATTCGAGCTTTGCCAAATGATATACCCCCTTCATTGTGGCAAAATTTTACCTTCCTTTATCATAAAGCATTTTTCTCTAATTAGAAAGAAGAATGTTGCTGTGATGAGGAAAACATAAAAAAGAGAGGAAAAATCTCCTCTCTTCTTAGTGAGTGCTGTTATTTTCAACAAGCTTAACCATCATATTGGCAATGGCGTGCTGTTCATCTTTTGATGCTACGCTCCAAAGATCTGCCAGCACTTTTTCCTGCTCGTTCTTAGATTCCACTTCATTAGCCAAGTAACTGCCGATTTCTGTCGCAAGATCTGTAATCGTATCCTGGCTCATACCTTTATCTTGCGCATAGTTCAGACGGTCGCCAAGGAAGTTTTTCCAGTTATCCCAGTTTTCTAATACTGACATGCTCGTTTCCTCCATTTCATGTGAAGTTACAAGATTATTGTGTCCTTCGCAAAAGAAACTATACACCGAATATTTTCGAATCAGCAGTGCCAGCCGCCATTCACCGACAGAATTTGGCCGGTAACATATGACGCTTTTTCAGACAGGAGAAACGCTGTTGCATCGGCAATTTCTTGCGGCCGGGCCAGCCGGCCAATCGGGATCTCATCCGCAATCTCTTCTTTTTCAGAAGGGGTAAATTGATTCATCATATTTGTATCAACCGCGCCCGGCGCTACAGCGTTTACTCTGATTCCGCTTGGCGCCAGCTCCTTAGCCAGTCCTTTTACAAACGAGTGCTGGGCTCCCTTTGCCATGCTGTACAGCACTTCACAAGATGCTCCAGTCTCGCCCCAAATAGAGCTGACAGCCACAATCGCTCCTGCTTTATTCCGGATCATGCCTGGAAGAAGGTTTCTTGTCAGCATATATGGACTCGCCACATGGAGCTGAACCATTTCCTGAACCGTTGCATTATCCACATCCGTAATCAGTCCAAAATGGCTTCTTCCGCTATTTAAAACTATCGCATCAACTGGCTGATCAATTGAACTTGTCAGCTTATCTGCTCCTTCTGGCGCGGACAGATCGGCTTGCAAAATTTCAGCATGCACGCCAAACGTCTCTCTTAATTTTTCAGCAAGCTCCGCTGCCGCGTTTTGATTTGTATGATAATGCAGCAGCAGATTGTATCCCTCTGCCGCAAGGGTTTCACTTATGCTCTTGCCGATGCCGCCGCTTGCTCCGGTGATTAGTGCTGTTTTGTTCATCCTCTTTCCTTCTTTCCGCAAAAAACACCCCTCACACTGGAGGGATGTTTGTTTATGATTTAGGGACAACCTTGCAGACAGTCAGTCTGTCTGCAGCAATTTCCTCTTGTATGACTTTCTGGACATCCTCGAGAGTAATTTGCTCGAGAACCGTTACGACGTCAAACAGGCTCATATCCAAGAAAGCATAACGGGTAAATTGATTGGCAATGTATTCAGGTGAATTCAGCGCTTTTAAAAATGTACCGATCTTTTTCTTTCTGGCAAGTTCAATCTTTTCAGCAGTAATCAGTTCATTGGCGCGCAGAAGCATGCTTGAAATGTCTTCAGCCAATTGATCAGGCTCCGGTGTATCGCCGCCGATCGCCGCAAAACCGAACCCATATTCAGCAGTAAAATCAAAGCTGAACGTTTCGTCAATATACCCTTTTTCATAAAGTGATTCGTACTGGGCGGAGCTTTTGCCGAAAAGAGATTCAAGCAATAAGTTCATTGAAAGTTCATGCTTTAACAGCTCTTTGCCTAATTTAAACGGATTCTTTGATTTCAGCCCGACAAGGCATTTCGGGCCCTGCACATTCATTTTGATCTCTTTTTCTTTTCGGAAAACAGCTTCTTGCTCTTTCACTTCTTCCCGTTTGATCTCCGGCTGGTCAGTATACGGCTTTCTCTCCTGATTTTCTCTTACCTGAGAAATGATCGCTTCAGGATCTACAGGTCCGACAATAAAGAGAAGCATGTTGCTCGGGTGATAAAACGTTTCATAGCATTCATAAAGAAGGTCTTTTGTAATATGTGAGATACTTTCCACTGTTCCCGCTATGTCAATTCTGACAGGATGTTCTTTGTACATGTTTTCAATGACCCCGAAGTAAAGCCTCCAATCGGGGTTGTCGTCGTACATGTTAATCTCCTGCCCGATAATCCCTTTTTCTTTTTCAACCGTTTTTTCAGTAAAATACGGGTCCTGTACGAAATCGACGAGCGTCTCTAAATTGCGTTCAACATTTGATGTGCTTGAGAAAAGATAAGCCGTTCTTGTAAATGACGTAAACGCATTGGCAGAAGCGCCCTGTTTGCTGAAATCTTGAAAAACGTCTCCGTCCGCTTTTTCAAATAGCTTGTGCTCAAGAAAATGGGCGATGCCGTCCGGCACGTGAACCATCTCATTTTTACCTAAAGGGACAAACCGGTTATCTATAGAGCCGTACTTTGTTGTAAAAACCGCATATGTTTTGTTGAAGCCTTTTTTCGGCAAAACGTAAACGTCAAGGCCGTTTGGCATTTTTTCATGGTACAGCGTCTCCTGAAGCTGTTCGTATTCGATTGGTTTGATCAAGATGCACCCTCCGTCCCTTTTAAGAAATAAGTCGTATCAAGCTGAATCTTTTCGCCGGCTTTTACGATATCCTCTTTTGTGACCTGCTCAATATTGGCAAGAAAGTCTTCGATAGGAATATCGACTTGTGCAGCGGCCTGCTGATATAAAAATTCAGATAAACCGTATGCTGTATCAATGGTTTCCAGCACTTGATTTCGAATGACGGCCTTTGTCTGAGCGATGTCCTGCTCACTGAAGTCACCGTTTTTCATTGCCTGAAATTGCTCAGCAATAATCGAAACAGCCTGTTCGTAATTGTTCACTTCAATGCCCGACATTACCATTAACAAGCCTTTAAAACTTTCTATACGCGAAGCGGCATAGTAAGCAAGACTGGCTTTTTCCCGAACATTGATGAAAAGCTTGGAATGAGAGAATCCGCCGAACAATCCGTTAAACACTTGCAAAGCAGGATAATCCTGATCCGTATAAGTGATGCTGGTGCGGTAGCCGATATTCAGCTTTCCTTGTTTGACATCTTCTTCATCAATTACTTCTTTAGGCTGGGCTTTTTGCTCATCGTGATTGTTTTCAATCGTGCCGAGGGTGCGCTCTTTTGTTTGGAAATACTTATCAATTGCCGCTTGCACTTGGTTATCGTCCACATCGCCAACGACATAAAGATCGAGCTGGTCTTTTTGGATAGCGCTTTGATATGTTTCATATAATTGATCGGCCGTAATGGCATCGACATCGTCGATTTCCCCATTGACATGGAGCGCGTAAGGCTCATTTTTGCACATTTCCTGTATCAGCCTTAAATTCGAGTAGCGCATTTTATCGTCATAGACGGCTTGAATTCTTTGCTTGAGCGTCCGTTTTTCCTGAGCCACATATTGTGATTGAAAAGCGTCTCCCTTTAAAGCAGGTGAAAAGACGATTTCTGCGAGAAGCTGCAGTCCTTTTTCAAGAAGCGGCGTTTGATCTTTTAAATATTTTTCATTCGGGACTTCAAGCCTGAACGTAATGACGTGCCGCTCTCCTTTTTTCGAAAGATCCGCAGAAACGGACGTGCCGTATAGTTCATCCAAATAAGAACGCAACTCTGCGGTTTTCGGATGGCTTTTTGTTCCACGAAGAAGCACATGCGGAAGCAGCGCTCTTTTGGTGACTTGATCCTTTGTCAGCGGCGCAAGCATTTTAAAAATAAGCGAGACGGTTTTGAATTTTTCTGTTTTTACAATGTGTGCGGTTAAACCGCCGTGCTTTGTTTTGATTTCATTTACATATGACATATGGAACCTCCTTCGTTCATTTCTTATTAGTATGTATTATGACCAATTTTCAGCATCCGCAGAAACACTCTTTCATGTAATTATAGCAACTGTAGGATTTATAAGGAAACAATAACCTCCGCCCGACAGGAAGGAGGCTGTATTGGTTAATCCATTTTCAATCTGAAAGACCGCTGTTTGGCGCCTGCAGAATGACAGTTGTAAACTGCAAGAGAAAGATTTTTCGCTTCACAGCAAAAAAAGACGGTTAGCTAGACCGTCCCTAAGTTTTTATCTTCCTCTTCACTTTTTTTAGCATCCACAGTAAAAAGCACTAAGAATAAAGCAATGATGCTGCAAAACGCCGATAGAATGAAAATCAGCCAGTTTGCATTAGACATTAATGCCGCAAACACAGGTGGACCGAGAGCTACTCCTATAAAGCGCATGCTATTGTAAAAGGAGGAAATGGTTCCGCATTGCTCACTTTCAATTCCTTCGGTTATCAGTGCATCTAAAGCAGGAAGCGCCATTCCAATCCCTATCCCGCCAAAGCTTAAAAAGATAAATAAAAAATAAAAACTGTGGTTCCACCACAAGGCAATAAACGATAGGGTTAACAGAATCATTCCCGTAACAACGCAAAATTTCATTCGCCCTTTATCTTTGCCAATCTTTTTGCCTGCTATAAATGAACTGGTTGACAAAAATAAAAGTGGGATTGCCAGTAATCCGCCTTTAGCCACTCCGTCAATGGCATACTTGTTCTCCAGCGTATCGGACAAATAAAATAATACGCCAAATAACAAAAACATAATCACACACCCGATAATAAAGACCGTATAAAGCCAGCGCCCATCCTGTTTAAAGATTTTCCGCACACTCTTGATAAATTCAGAAACCGCTGGCGCATCTTCATCTTCTTCAGGCTTGGCCACCAGAAACAACACGAGCAAAAAGCTGATCAAACAGAAAAACGGAATAAACCAAAATGGGACAAACCAGTACCAGGAAGCCAGTAAGGCGCCGAGTATGGGACTCAACACCTTCCCTGACGTGTTGGCAGTTTCAATATCACCAAGGCCGGCGCTGACCTTTTCATCATCTCCTTGAAACAAATCGCCGATAAACGGCATAACGATAGGAGCTGCCCCTGCAGAGCCGATACCTTGAAGAACCCGCCCCGCCAAAATCATAGCATAAGGATTTTTCATAAAGGTTGAGGCAACAGCAGCCACCAACCCACCTAATCCTGCAATGAGGAGGCATGGAAGCAATATTTTTTTTCTCCCGAATCGATCCGACAAATATCCGGCAATCGGAATGCAAATAATCGCTACTACTGAATATACAGTAATGATTAAAGACACTTGAAATGAAGTCACTGACAGCTTTTTCTCCATCATTGGAAGAACAGGAATCAACATGGAGTTCCCTAGTGTCATCACAAGCGGTACGGAAGACAATGCAATAATATTTTTCATTCCATTTTTCTCTCTCAACATTTTCACCCATTCACTTTCTTGTCATCCCTTATATCTTGCGTTAACCGGAGTGAAAGTATGTACAAAGAAACATGAATCAGTGCAAATAAAAAAACAGACACATCATAGCGCCCGTTTTAGAATCGTTTACGCAAAACATGAAATCTGAATTTGTCCGCTCTAAAATAATTTAATGAGTAAAGCACGGGTTTATCGTGCTGATCGTAATGGGTTTGTTTTAACAGCAAAAGAGCTGTTTCCGGATCGCATTCCAGCACTGGAGAAATGGTATCATGATAGCCGATCGGTTCAATATCAGTCACGGCATAGCTGATCACGGAGCCTGAATTTTTCTCAAGCAGGTCAAACATAGATTCCTGCTGATGAGAGAAAGAATTCGGCAAAATATCCATCGGAATTTTGTCTATACAATATACAATCGGCTGTCCGTTAGCTGTTCTGACTCGTTCGAGGTAAAAAAGTTCTTGCCCATCTTCCAAATGAAATCTCTTACTATCATCTTCAGACGGCATAAGCACTTGGGATGATAGAAAAATCGTACCAGGCGTCATATTTGCCTGTTCTATCATCTTCGTTACACTGTTCAGCTGTTCAATGCCCGAAAGAAATAACGGCTTAGAATGGACAAAAGTGCCTACACCATGCCTTCTGATAATGACATGCTCTTCTTCCAGTATCCGCAAGGCTTCTCTAAGCGTCGCTCTGCTGACACCAAGCTTTTTGGAAAGCTCAAATTCAGAAGGCAGCTTTTCCTTCTCAGTGTAGATGCCATTTTTAATATCCTCTTTAATTCGTTCAATTACTTTCAAATACAAGTGCCGATTATCAGCTTTTGTAGACATGTTTCCCCTCCGTAAACCACTTTCGATAAAAATTATTGAACAATTGGGACAACTATATCATGTTTTGTCGAAAAAATAAATAGAAAGGTTGTCAGTTTACATAATGTTATTATAAGTAACTGAAGGAAGCTGAACTCCCTTCATTAAGAAGAGAGCTCATCATATTTCTCTTTTGATAATAAGACTTCCCTAGGTTTGCTGCCTTCATACGGCCCGACAACCCCCCGTTCCTCCATGGCGTCAATCAGGCGCGCCGCTCTCGTATAACCGATTCTGAATCTTCTTTGCAGCATTGAAACAGATGCCGTCTGCATGCCGACGATTAATGCAACAGCTTCATCATAAAGATCATCGGTAACTTCGGAATGAGTTTCCGTTGTCTCCTCAGGAATCATTTCTTCCTGATATTGCGCTTTCTGCTGCGTAATCACATGGTCGACGACCTTCTCCACTTCGTCATCCGACAAAAATGCTCCCTGCACACGGACAGGTTTATTAGCCCCGACAGGCAAAAACAGCATATCGCCGCGTCCGAGCAGCTTCTCAGCGCCACCCATGTCAAGAATCGTCCTTGAATCCGTCTGTGAAGATACACTGAACGCGATTCGTGACGGAATATTCGCTTTGATGACCCCTGTAATAACGTCAACCGACGGCCGCTGTGTCGCAATAATGAGATGGATGCCGGCAGCCCGCGCCATTTGGGACAATCTCGTAATCGAATCCTCCACATCAGATGAAGCGACCATCATGAGATCGGCAAGCTCGTCCACTATCACAACGATATACGGCAGCTCCGGCTGTTTCGCTCCTTCTTCATTGTTGGCACGTTTTATATAATCATTGTATCCTTCAATATTTCTTGTACCCGTATGAGAAAATAATTCGTACCGACGCTCCATTTCATTGACAACCTTTTTCAAAGCCTGTGACGCTTTTTTCGGATCAGTTACAACCGGAGCTAGCAAATGCGGAATCCCGTTGTAGACATTCAGCTCTACCATTTTAGGATCGATCATCATCATTTTCACTTCATGCGGTTTCGCGCGCATCAAAATACTTGTAATAATGCCATTGACACAGACGCTTTTCCCGCTTCCGGTTGCACCTGCAACTAATAGATGGGGCATCTTATTTAACTCAGCCAGCACAGCTTCACCTGAAATATTGCGGCCGAGTCCAATTAGCAGCTTTGCGTCCGGTCTGTCATTTAATTTAGAATCCAGCACTTCCTTCAGCGATACCATCGCCACTTCTGCGTTCGGAACCTCAATTCCGATTGCTGATTTTCCTGGTATTGGCGCTTCGATCCTGATATCCTTTGCAGCAAGTGCAAGCGCTAAATCATCGCTTAAATTGACAATTTTGCTAACCTTCACTCCGACATCAGGATACACTTCATATTTTGTTACGGCCGGCCCGAGATGAACCTGTGTGACTTTCGCCTTTACGCCAAAGCTTTGGAAGGTGCGTTCGAGCTTTCTCGCATTTTCATAAATATTCTTTTTATCTGCCTGCTGGCCAGTATGCTTCGGATCTGCCAGTAAATCAAGTGACGGCATCTCATAATCCTTATTTTCAAGCTCCGTAAAGGTCATAGGCGGAGCAGAAACAGTTTCCTGATCACCTGTCTCATTCTGGATGTCCTGAATCGGCTCTGGTACAGGTTCAGCGCGTTTTTCTATGACTGGGGACTCTTCATCTTCATTACGATCTGAAAAGCTTGAGATAATCGGCTCTGAATGAATAAGAGGCGATACCGTTTCCAAATCCCCCTCTTCAGCAGAAGGCTCCGGTTCCATTTGCTGTTTTTTGCGGGCCGTTTTTTGTTTTTTGCTCGGCGCTTTCGTTTTTTTCGATGACTTCATATTGGTTTTGACGGATTTCATATCATCAATAAATGCAAACCATTGTTCTTTTATAAAGCGGCCAATCGGGCTCATCCACTTTTTCAGCGTTTCTTGAAGAGAGCGCCCTGTGACTAAAATCATTCCGATCAAAATCATAACAATCGCCATGATCTGAGAACCAGTTGACGCAAATAAAAAGTGTGAAGCCGCAAATAGCAGCGCACCGATCATCCCTCCGCCTAAATCAGGTGAAGCGGAGCTGCCATTCATGTCCATCAAAAACAATTCCCATGTGTTACGCACCACGCTTGCGGACTCAATAGACCCTTTGTGCGTCAAATTTTTAAACAGCTGCACGTGAGAAAGCAGCAATATGCTTGCGATAATACAGTACAACCCGGCCTTTCGTCTCGTTAATAAGCTTGGCGTTTTCTTCTTCCAAAACAGCGAGACTCCTAACACCAATAAACCTAATAAGCATAAAATAAACCACTCTCCAGCAAAAAAGCGGAACAAGTAAATAAAGGTTTGCCCGACTACCCCCAGCTGCAGAATAGCAATAATTGAAATGGCAATACACAGCAATCCGTTGAGTTCGTATTTTATATTGAGCTGTTTCGCCTGTTTTTTTCTTGATTTTCGTTTTTTCTTTGCCACACTCATCACCTTACTGCGTTAAAAAATGTAAGTTCATACATAATGAAGAAAGCAGCCGTTTACAGGCTGCGTTTTTTCTGTAGGATTCCCCTATTATAGCATATTTTGCCCTTAAAAAAGGGGTGGATCTTATACGTTTAATTTCAGCTTTTGTCCCGGTGTAATGTCCGGGTGCAGAAAATGCATTGGATTGGTGCTCATGATTTGAATAACTTCCGCTTCATTGCCTTTCATCTCAACAAGAAGCGGCACACCTCTATATTCAATTTGCTCATGTGCGCTTGTCTGTTGGTTCTGTTCAGCAAAAACAATTTCCTGTGGCATCGTAGTATACAGAATCATTGAATCATCCGTCCTTCTTCTGCTCTTGCTTCCTCGATCAGCTCATTCAGTTTATTGATCGCTTGTCCGACTCCTCCGACGTGATCGATCAATCCGTACTCGACAGCATCCTTACCGACGACATTTGTTCCGATGTCGCGTGTTAAGTTTCCTTTTGAAAACATCAGCTCTTTGAACTTATCTTCGTTTACATTTGAGTGGCTTGTCACAAATTTAACAACTCTTTCTTGCATCTTATCCAGGTATTCAAACGTTTGCGGCACACCAATTACCAGCCCGGTCAGCCGAACGGGATGAATCGTCATCGTTGCTGTTTCAGCAATATAGCTGTAATCACAGGATACCGCAATCGGAACGCCGATGGAATGACCTCCGCCAAGCACGATGGAAACGGTCGGTTTTGATAATGATGCCAGCATTTCCGCTATTGCAAGACCCGCCTCAACATCTCCTCCGACAGTATTTAATATAATCAGCAGGCCTTCAATTTTGGGATTCTGTTCAATCGCCACGATCTGCGGGATGACATGCTCATATTTTGTTGTTTTGTTTTGCGGAGGAAGCTGAACATGGCCTTCTATTTGTCCGATAATGGTCAGACAATGAATATTTGTATCTTGGGGCAGCTGCGGAAGCGTCGTTTCACCAAGCTGCTGTATTTTATTCATAATGCTGTCTTTCGCGTCATTTTTTTCAGGACGCTCTTCTTCTGCGTTTTCCATACGATGATCCATTTCGCTTTCACCCTTTCCGAATTTCTCTTTGTATTATGAACAAAGATACTCAATTCAATCCCGGCTTGAAAGGCAAAAAAATAAAGACCGGAGCAGCTCCGGTCTTTAGTCAGACATTATACTTCCATAATAATTGGGATGATCATCGGTTTACGTTTCGTTTTTTCATATAGGAATTGGTTCAGAGCATCTCGCATTGCCTGCTTCAGCGTTGACCATTCAACATTTGATGTTTCAGTCGCTTCTGTCACGATGGAACGGACAAGCTCAGTAGCCTGTACGATAAGGCCTTCAGACTCTCTTACATAAACAAAACCGCGAGTGATAATTTCTGGTCCTGATACAAGATGTTTCTTTTGTTTATCAAGTGTAATGACAACAATTAAAATCCCGTCCTGTGAAAGCAAGCGGCGGTCTCTCAATACGATATTGCCGATATCACCGACACCCAAACCATCAATTAAAATATTGCCGTACGGAACTTTATCCCCAATTTTTACGTTTTGGCCGCGGAATTCAACGACGTCTCCTTTTTCAATTAAGAAGATATCACTGCGCTTCATGCCGATTTCTTCAGCGATTCTCGAATGAGCTTTTTGCATTCTGTATTCGCCGTTTACAGGAATTAAATATTTTGGTTTAAGCAGATTGATCATCAGCTTTAACTCTTCTTGTGAACCATGGCCAGATACATGGACACGCTTTTGTGCAAAGATGACTTGTGCACCGGCTCTCGCAAGAAGATCTACTGTTTTAGAATAAATGAGTTCCTGCCCAGGGATTGGAGTTGACGCAATGACAACCGTATCCCCTTCTTCAATGTTCAGCTGTTTGTGCGCTTTGTTTGCCATTCTTGTCAGTGCAGCTAACGGTTCACCTTGGCTGCCTGCTGTAATAATGGCCACTTCGCGCTTCGGATATTTCTTGACATCCTGTACAGAAATAAACAATTCATCATCTGCTTCAATATATCCGAGCTTTCTTGCCAGCTGCAGGACAGACTGAAGATTTTTTCCGGCAACGGCAATCTTTCTGCCATTTTGAGCCGCTGCATGAATGACTTGCTGGATCCGGTTAATATTGGATGCGAAAACAGCAATAATCACTCGGTTCACTGAATTATACAGCGCGTCCGAAATTTCTCCGCTGACAGCAGCTTCTGAAGGTGTATAGCCCGGGCGCTCCGCATTTGCACTGTCGGAAAGCAGGGCAAGTACGCCGCTATTGCCGATCTTGGCGATCTCCCCAATGTCGCACGTTTGGTTAAGTGCAGGCGTTTGGTCAAATTTGAAGTCTCCCGTGCATACAATAGATCCAAGTGATGTTTTAAGACTCACACCTACAGAATCAGGGATGCTGTGAATCGTTCTAAAGAACGATACTTTTGTCGATTCAAATGTAATGACAGATTTGGAGTGAATTTCTCTTAAATCAGTTTTTCGGTTATGTCCGTATTGTTTTAATTTTTCTCTTAATAGCGCAAGCGTCAGCTTTGTTCCGTACACTGGAACGGACAGCTTGTTCAATAAGTAAAAAACGCCGCCGATATTTTCATCGTGCCCGTGCGTTAAAAAGATTGCCTTGACGCGGTCAGCCCGTTCAATCAAATATGATATGTCAGGAATCACCACATCAATACCGAGCATTTCGTTTTCTGGATGCATAAGGCCGGCATCTACAACAAATATGTCTGAGTCAATTTCGATGACATAAAGGTTCTTCCCAATTTCTCCGACACCGCCAAGGGCGATAATTCTAACGTTTTCTGTATTTTTCTTTTTCAAAATCTATATCCTCCTAGTCTCATACCCGTCCATCATCACTTGTTCCTATTATAACTGAAAGTAAATTTAGAAAACAAGATAAAGCAGAAGGTTTAGGGAAAACCAATATGTATAAGAAACGGTCATACTCAGCTGAATATGAGAATGACCGCGTTTGTTTCACTGTATGAAATTTTTCTTACAGTTCGCTGATCGTGCTGCTTAAGCTCAGACGTTCATCCTCGGTTAACGGAACAAGAGGAAGACGCACTGAACCGACATCAAGGCCTCTCAGCTGAAGCGCTGTTTTGACAGGAGCAGGATTAGGCGCTTTAAACAGTTCCTTCATAATCGGCAGCAGTTTCTGATGAATCAGTGCCGCATTAGCTGTTTGCCCATTCGTATAATTTTTGATCATTTGCTGCATATCAGAGCCTGCAATATGGCTCGCAACTGACACAACTCCTCTTCCTCCGACTGAGAGAATAGGAAGCGTCAGGGCGTCATCCCCTGAATAGACATAGAAGTCTTCCGGCGTTTCTGCAACAATTTTTGTAATTGCTTCGAGGTCTCCGCTTGCTTCTTTAATCGCAACAACATTCGGAATGTCTGCCGCCAAACGGATCGTCGTTTCAGGTGCAAGAGAAGCAACCGTACGGCCCGGCACATTATAAAGCATAACCGGTAGAGACGTTTCAGCCGCAATTGCTTTAAAATGCTGGTACATTCCTTCTTGAGAAGGTTTATTGTAATAAGGCGTAACAAGCATGACTGCGTCTACGCCCGCTTCCTCAGCTTTTTTTGTCAGCTTAATGGAATCCTTCGTGTTGTTGCTTCCAGTACCCGCTATAACCGGCACCCGGCCGTTCACTTCTTTTACCGTATATTCAAAAAGCGCAATTTTTTCTTCAGTGGAAAGGGTCGGAGATTCTCCAGTTGTTCCCGCTACTACTAAAGAATCCGTTCCGTTTTTCAACAAGTAATCAATCAGTGTAGACAGTTTTTGAAAGTCTACGTTCCCTTTATTGTCAAAGGGTGTAATCATCGCTGTAGACACATTTCCGAAATTCATTTTATTCACCTCATCATGATTCAATCACATTTACTTGGAAAGTTCAAACACTTCATGCAAAGCGTTTACAGCAGGTCCCATATCCGCTTCATGGACAAGCACCCATATCGTCGTATGGCTGTCAGCCGACTGAAGGATCGGAATTTCTTTTTCCGAAAGAGCTGAAACAATTTTTGACGTGACACCAGGAACACCCATAATGCCTGCTCCGACCGCCGATACCTTCGCGCAATTTCTGGTTACCATCGGATCATAGCCCATATCCATTAAAATACGCTGAGCTGTTTCTGTTTTATTCCCGGCCACCGTATATACAATTTCACTAGGTGTAATGTTAAAGAAATCAACACTGATTCCCGCATTCGCCATCGCTTTGAACACTTCAGTCTGAACGTTATACTGGCCAATTTTGGCAGGCACTTTGAACTGCGTGACATCTTTGACATGGGCAATTCCCGTAATCAGCCTTTCAAAAACATCGCTTCCGACTTTGGAAGAGTGATGCGATGTCACCAATGTGCCTTTATCTTTCGAATAAGTCGAACGGACGCGGATCGGAACCTTGGCCTGCATCGCAATTTCCACAGCCCGCGGATGAATGACCTTCGCCCCTTGATACGCCAGGTTGCAAATTTCTGTATATGTCACGACAGGAAGCGGTTTCGCATTTTCCACCACTCTCGGGTCAGCAGTCATCACACCTTCTACATCGGTGAAAATATCGATGTATTCCGCGTCAACAGCTGCTCCGAGTGCGGCTGCGGACGTGTCGCTGCCCCCTCTGCCGATCGTTGTTGTATCACCCTTTTCAGTTGCTCCCTGGAATCCTGCGACGACTACAGCGTCATGATTCGCGAGCACACCGAATAAACGCTCCGGTCTCATTTCAATGATTTTCGCATTGGTATGCTGATCATTCGTTAAAAAGCCAGCCTGAGCCCCTGTCAGCGCAGCTGCTTTCACACCGTTATCAAGCAGCATGCTTGTAAAGACGACAGAGGAAATAGTCTCTCCGCAAGATAAAAGCAAATCCTGCTCCCGTGGAGAAATCGCTGACTGATCGCCGTAAAGCAGCCCCAGTAAAGAATCTGTAGCGTACGGGTCTCCTTTCCGGCCCATCGCTGAAACGACAACGACAACCTTATATCCTTCACTGATTGCTTCTTTAATATGCTCTAAAGCCAGTTTGCGGCCTTTATCATCTTTTACAGATGTTCCGCCGAACTTTTGAACAATTATCTTCACTGTTTTCACTCCAAATTATTCGGACGTAACAGAAGAGAGCAGGCTGATAGTGCCTTACTCTCTTCTATTCGTCTTTAGGAAATTCTCTCTATTATACGAGGTTTAGTTTTTTCAGGCTTTCTGCAATTTGAACAGAGTTCCATGCCGCGCCTTTTAATAGGTTATCAGAAACAACCCATAAATGAAAACCGTTTGCTCTGTCCAAGTCTTTGCGGATGCGGCCCACAAACACATCGTTTTTGCCGACGGCATCAGCAGGCATCGGATAAAGCTGTTGGCTTGGGTCATCCTGAAGTGTCACGCCCGGAGCTTCTTTTAATAGATTTTTAATATCTTCAACTGTAGCGTCATCACGGTCCACCTCAATGTAGACTGACTCGGAGTGCCCAGTTTGAATTGGCAGTCTCACACATGTAGCCGCTACTTGAAGGTCTGGCATGTGCATAATTTTTTTCGTTTCATTTATCATTTTCATTTCCTCAAACGTATAGCCGTTATCTTGGAATTTATCAATTTGCGGAATCGCGTTGAAGGCGATTTGATAGTGTTTTTTGTCACCTTTTACAGGCATGATCGCAGGCTCAATTTCTTCTTGATTTAAAATCGCCTGTGTTTGGCTGTAAAGCTCTTTTACAGCTTCATTTCCCGCTCCTGATACCGCCTGGTAAGTTGATACGATCACTTTGTTTAAGCCGTATGCTTTGCGGATCGGTTCAAGAGCCGCAACCATTTGGATTGTAGAGCAGTTAGGATTGGCAATGATGCCGTTGTGTTCATGCAAGTCTGCCTCATTCACTTCAGGCACAACAAGCGGTGTATTTTCGTCCATACGGAACGCACTCGTATTATCTATAACAATAGCGCCGCGTTTTACAGCTTCTGGTGCCAATGCTTGTGATACGCTTCCGCCGGCGCTGAACAAAGCAATATTTACCCCTTCAAAGCTCTCAGGAGAAGCTTCCTGAACTGTCAGCTCTTCGCCTTTAAACGTGACTTTTGTCCCCGCAGAGCGTTTTGAAGATAGCAATGTAAGTGTGTCCATTTCAAAGTTTCTGTCTTCAAGTGTTTTAAGCATTTGTTGCCCTACAGCTCCTGTCGCTCCGACAACAGCTACGTGTAAACCTCTTCCCATCTGTAAAACTCCTTCCGCCAATCAGCCTCATTGAATTGATTTGACTATGATTTTACGTTTTATTTTACCATAGAATATGCGGGTGATGACCGAAATTTTTAGTTTGGGAAAGATTTTCTGTAAATTTAGTCATTTCCCTGATAATTCTCAACTAGAACCGGCTGAAGCTGCTGATGCATTAGTGCCTTTTCAATGGTTTGCGGAAGCAGATCCATTTTGGCTACCATTGAATTCGGTTTTTTAAATGGATCGTCTTGCCCGAATGGAATAAAAAAGATATTTTTTGTTGACATGAGCCTCATTAAATTTGTTCCGTTTAAACCGAGAGCATCATTTGTCGAGATGCCAAGAACGACCGGCCGATTGTTTCGGATTGTCGCTTTTGCCGCCATCAGCACCGGACTGTCTGTCATGGCATTTGCAAGCTTGCTCATTGAATTGCCGGTTAAAGGAGCAATGACCATGCAGTCAAGGGGCAGCTTCGGCCCAAGGGGCTCTGCCTTTACAATTGAATCAATGGCCTCATATCCAGTCAGATCCTCAATTTTTTTAACCCATTCTGCTCCCTCTCCAAATCGGGTATTTGTGGATTTCACGTTAAATGTGACAACCGGACGCACTTCCGCTCCTTCGTTGACCAGCGCCTCAATTTGCGGGAAAACCGCTTCATATGTGCAATGCGATCCGGTCAGTCCAAACCCGATTCTTTTCCCTTTTAATGACGACATCCTTATTTTCCCTCCTCAGCTTGTATTTCAGCCAAAAGCTTGCTCAAGACGTTTGCGAGGATTTGCCCGGCTGTTTTAGGTGCGACAATCCCTGGAAGGCCAGGGGCAAGAAGTGCTTTAATCCCCTGTTTTTCGGCATATTTAAAATCCGTTCCCCCGGGACGTGAGGCCAGATCCAATATTAAGGTTTTTGGTGTCATGCTAGAAAGAACCGCTTGATTTAAAATCATACTCGGTATGGTATTAATACAAATATCTATATCTTTTACATGCTCTTTCAGCTCATCGGTGTGAAAAGGAACGAGCCCCATTTCAGTGATGCGTGCCAGATGCGCTGAACTTCTTGCCCCCACTTTTACATTCGCCCCAAGCGCGGCAAATGTACGGGCAATCGTCATCCCGGTGCGTCCTAGACCAAGAACGGCCACCTGAGATCCGTGTATCGTATAATCCGTGTGCTGAATAGCCAGCATGATCGTTCCTTCTACTGTTGGAATAGAATTGTATATCGCAATGTCATCCCGCTCAAACAGCTTAACAAGTTTTCTGTTTGCTTGAGCTGCAATGTTTTCTAAATAAGCGTTAGAAATTCCTGAGAAAATGACACAGTGTCCAGGCGTTTTGTCGAGGTGGTCCTGTTTTAACACAACCTCTTCATTCGAAAATACCGTCGATACGACACCTTCTCCTGTTGTCGCAGACACTGGAAGAATAATGCTGTCTATTTGCTGAAAAGGAATTTCATCAATGTTGCATTTTACTGCTCCGGTAAAACCGTGATCCAATTGGTCAAAACCGACAAGATAGATGTCAGCCTGCTGTTCAGTGAGCTTTCTTATAATTTCGAGCTGTCTTGCGTCACCGCCGATAACTGCAATTTTCAATCCGGTTAACATTCTAAACGTTCACCTTCTTTGTATATACTGGATCTCTAGTTGTTAAGCTCCCCTTCATCTTATGATCAAAAGGAAATACCGGTGAATTAAAACATGCGCTTTTTTCATATAAAAAAACATCGGCTGCCAAAAGCCGATGTTTCAGATGTTTACTTTAGAGCCCGCATCACAGTCATAATGGGCTTTTTTCATTTACTCTTGTCGAGGAGACATTTCCTCAGGTACGTCTAATATGATCATATCTGATCCGATCTTTTGAATATGATGCCAGGGGACACGAATGTCATGACCATGTTTTCTCAAACCAAACCACTTAACTGTCGGAATGAGGAGTGCTGTAATCTGGCCATCCTGTTCATTGATTTCTAAATCGGTCTGGCCAAGCACTCCCAGCCGTTCAGCTCTTTTGATGTCTACAATTTCCTTTCCTGATAATTCACTGAGCCGCATGTCTGTCACCCCCTTGTACTATGTATGATCAAAGGGATAAAAAAATGCCTGCTCCGTTAAGGGGCAGGCTTTTCCTATTTAAGACGGCATATTGCCGGAAGGGCTGATGAGTGCCAGTGCATAATCATCAGTAAACAATTGTCTGGCAAGGCCGTTGACACGCTCTAAGTTCACCGCGTTTAATTCATTGATGATCTCATCTAAAGTTTTATGTTTGCCGAGCAGCAGTTCATTTTTCCCATTTCGGCTCATTTTGCTGTTTGTGCTTTCTAAGCTCAGCATCAAGCTTCCCTTCATTTGCTCTTTGCTGTTTTCCAGCTCTTTTGAGGTAATGCCGTCGCGTTTTAATGTGGCAAGGGTTTCTTGAATGGTTTCTGACAGCTGCTGAAGCTGATTTGCACCCGTTCCTCCGTAAATGGTAAGCATTCCGCTGTCCTCATAAGAGCTGTGATAGCTGTAAACAGAATAAGCGAGGCCTTTATCTTCTCGTACATCTTGGAACAGCCGGCTGCTCATGCTGCCTCCGAGCACATTATTCAGGACGATTAAATCATAAATGCGTTCATGGCCAACCTGAAGGCCCTTAAATCCAAGGCACAAATGAGCCTGCTCTGTTTCTTTTTTTCTCGTCAGTTTTTCCGTGTAGAACTCCGGTTTCTCAAGGCCTGTCGCTTTGCCTTTCGCCTCGTATGACCCGAACCATTTTTCTACATCTTTGATAAAACTGTCAGATATATTGCCCGCTACCGAAATGACCACTCGGTCCGGCGTATAATAATCATGCATGTATTGTCTGAGAGAGTCACCGTTGAAGGAAGCAAGCGTTTCTTCTGTGCCTAGAATTGGGTAGCCTAAAGAATGATTGCCGTAAGTGGCTTTGCTCAGTAAATCATGTACAATGTCGTCTGGCGCATCTTCATACATTTTAATTTCTTCATATACTACATTTTTTTCTTTTTTCAGCTCGTTTTCATCAAACGTTGAATGAAAGAACATATCTGCTAATACGTCCAGCGC
Organism: uncultured Bacillus sp.; assembly: GCF_958411575.1. Classification (NCBI taxonomy): domain Bacteria; kingdom Bacillati; phylum Bacillota; class Bacilli; order Caryophanales; family Bacillaceae; genus Bacillus; species uncultured Bacillus sp. The sequence continues at coordinate 71,813 of NZ_CATYRA010000002.1, read as the reverse complement.
GTAATTCGCATGCTCGTCAAGCACCTTTGCATAGTAGCAGGTATATTCCTTTGAAGTAAACGCATTGACCTGACCGCCAATACGATCAAAAGATTCTGCTATCTCGCGTGCAGATCTTGTGCTCGTCCCTTTAAAGAACATATGCTCTAAAAAGTGAGAAATCCCGTTTATCTCCGGCGTTTCGTGCCGCGAACCTGTACCGATCCATACGCCGATCGCAACAGAACGGACTGTCGGGTTATTTTCCAGCACAACTCTTACACCATTTTGACACGTATATCGTTTAATCAAATTTGTTCCTCCTATTCAAAGACAAGCTGCCTGCATCTGTTACTTCAACAGTCTTGTTTCATCCATTAGTTCAGTGACTGTTCCAAGCGCGTATCCTTTATCTTTTATCTTTGTAATCAGCACTTCAAGACTTTCCGCCGTGGAGTCAGTCGGATGCATTAAAATCATGGCACCATTATGTATCTTGCTTAACACTCTCGTTTGAAGTACAGACGGAGCCGGCTTTTGCCAATCGACCGTATCAACTGTCCACATGACTGTTCCCATCTGTTTCTCAGCTGCAATATCGACAACCGCTTTTCGGAAACTTCCGCTCGGCGGAGCGAACCACTTCGGCTTAACGCCGATCGTTTGTTCTATTTGCTCATTTGTCTTGTCGAGCTGCTCGGAAATTCTTCCTGTAGTCAGTTTGCTCATATCTGGATGATTGTATGAATGATTTCCGATTTCATGTCCGTCTTCCGCAATCTTCTTAGCGAGCTGTTCATTGTTTCTCACCCAATTGCCTTCTAAAAAGAACGTAGCCTTGACTTGGTGCTTTTCCAGGATAGGGAGCATTTTTTCCAAATACTCATTTCCCCATGCCACATTAATTAATAAAGCCACCATCGGTTTGTCAGGATTTCCTTTATAAATAGGCTCAGGCTGAAGAGACTCGAGATGAACGCTTGGTTTTACTTGGCTGTATACCAGGTCGTTTTCTCGAAACTCGCCGTGCTTTTTCATTTTTTTATATGATTGTTCAATATTGACCTTCAATCCATTGTAGCCGGGAATACTTTTCCACACTTTATCGATTCTGGCATCCTGGGGCTTGACTTCGTACTCAGGCGCTTTTTGAAGCAATTCTTCATATAACGGGTCTTTGGACGCCGTGACAGTCACCGTATCTTTTTTCATTGCCCCTATATAATCAAGTGTGTGCGGATTTTTCATCATCTCAAATGAGACAAAAAAAAGAAATAGAAAAACGGCAAACGGCACAAATTTTTTGTACATGTTCTGTCCCCCCTCACCTCACATTATGAAGGAGAAGGACAAGGTAGAACCCGTCTGCTTTTTAAAAGCTTCAAAATAAAGAAGCCGGGTCTCCCAGGCTCCTTTTTATGTTTTCATTTAAGATTGTTGTTCTTCTTTTTCTTTCTCTTCACGGAGCACCGCTTTACGGGACAAATTGACTCGTCCTTGTTTATCAATTTCAGTGACCTTGACAAGAATCTCGTCTCCGATTTTCACAACATCTTCAACTTTTCCTACGCGTTCAAGCGCAAGCTCTGAAATGTGCACCAAACCGTCTTTTCCGCTGAAAATTTCAACGAAAGCCCCGAATTTTTCGATTCGTTTCACTTTACCTAGGTAAAGCTGGCCGACTTCAACCTCTCTGACAAGGTCTTCGATGATTTTTTGCGCTTTTTGGTTGCTGCTTTCATCTGTTGAAGAAATAAAGATTGTGCCGTCCTGCTCAATATCAATTTTAACACCGGTTTCTTCGATGATCTTATTGATTTGTTTTCCGCTCGGCCCGATGACATCGCGGATTTTATCAGGATTAATGGCCATTGTTAAAATCTTAGGCGCATATTGAGAAAGCTCTTTTCTTGATTCGCTTAATGTCGCTAGCATGCTGTTGAGAATTTCCATTCTCCCTTTTTTTGCCTGCTGAAGTGCTTCTTCAAGAATCTCTCTGGAAAGGCCTTCGATTTTAATGTCCATTTGCAGCGCTGTTACGCCTTTATCCGTTCCGGCTACTTTAAAGTCCATATCTCCAAGCGCGTCTTCCATGCCTTGAATGTCAGTCAGAACAGTATAATGTTCGCCTGATTTGACAAGACCCATCGCAATTCCCGCAACTGGGGCTTTGATTGGTACACCGGCATCCATCATTGCAAGTGTGCTTGCGCAAATACTTGCTTGAGACGTAGAACCGTTTGATTCAAGCACTTCTGATACAAGACGGACAGTGTAAGGGAAGTCTTTTTCAGACGGAATAACTGGCTCAAGCGCACGCTCACCCAGTGCTCCGTGTCCGATTTCACGGCGTCCCGGCCCACGCATTGGTCCTGTTTCCCCAACGCTGAATTGCGGGAAGTTATAGTGATGCATAAACCGTTTTGACTCTTCAACACCTAAGCCGTCAAGAATTTGCACATCTCCTAGAGCACCTAACGTACATACGCTTAGGGCCTGTGTTTGTCCCCTTGTAAACAGACCTGACCCGTGCGTTCTTGGCAAGAGGCCGACCTCAGAAGAAAGCGGGCGGATTTGATCGACACCGCGGCCGTCCGGTCTTACTTTCTCTTCAGTTATCAGGCGGCGCACTTCATTTTTCACCAGCTTGGATAAAATCTGCTTCACTTGCTTGATTGTGTCTTCATCATGCTCTTCATCCTCGAATTTTGCCACAACTGTGTTTTTCACTTCATTAATGGCATCTTCGCGAGCATGCTTTTCATGAACTTGGATAGCCTTCAACAGATCTTCTTCTGCTAAAGCTTTTACTTTATCACTAAGCTCTTCATCAATTTCATAAAGCGCAATTTCTGATTTCTCTTTGCCGACTGCTGCTACAATTTCTTCTTGGAATGCAATCAGGCGTTTAATCTCTTCATGGCCAAACATAATGGCTTCAAGCATAGTTTCCTCAGGAACCTCGTCCGCTCCCGCTTCTACCATGTTAATGGCATCTTTCGTGCCGGCAACGACAAGATTGATATCGCTTTTCTCAAGCTGATCGACTGTCGGGTTAATGATAAATTGATCATCAATGCGTCCGACAGTAACCCCTGCAATTGGTCCTTCAAACGGAATATCCGATACAGATAGAGCAAGAGATGAACCGAACATGGCAGCCATTTCAGAAGAGCAGTCTTGGTCAACACTCATGACAATGCTGATAACTTGAACTTCATTACGGAATCCATCTGCAAACAAAGGACGGATCGGACGGTCGATTAAACGGCTGGCAAGAACCGCTTTTTCACTTGGACGTCCTTCTCTTTTAATAAATCCGCCCGGAATTTTTCCTACCGCATATAATCTTTCCTCATAGTTTACAGTAAGCGGGAAGAAATCAAGCGGTTTTGGTTCTTTTGAAGCGGTTGCTGTACTAAGTACTGCGGTATCACCGTAGCGGATCATCACAGCACCGTTTGCCTGTTTGGCAAGCTGGCCGGTTTCAACGGTAAGCGTTCTTCCGGCCCAATCTATGGTAAAGACATGTTTTTCTTGTCCCATACGATTACGAACTCCTCTCTTCGTTGTGTGAAATAATCAATTACTCCTATTATGAACGAAATGAATTGAACATATCAATGTCAAAGTAGTATGTAAAAGGATTTCAATGATTTGTTATAAGAAATTTCGCTTTAATACGATAAAAAAGCGGGAATCCTCCCGCTTTTTACGATTATCGACGTAAGCCTAGTTTGTTAATTAACTCACGGTAACGAGTTACGTCTTTATTACGTAGATACGTAAGAAGATTACGACGCTTACCTACCATTTTAAGAAGACCGCGACGTGAGTGGTGGTCTTTCTTATGAGTACGTAAATGCTCGTTCAAGTTGTTAATTGAGTCAGTTAGGATAGCGATCTGAACTTCTGGAGATCCAGTATCAGATTCGTGTGTTTTGAACTCATTGATGAGTTGGTTTTTACGCTCTTGAGTAATTGCCATCCTGTTTCACCTCCAAATCATATTTAGCCCCAGTTACCTAGCAACCGTCGGTGACTTCGGATTGCCAAGCAATGGTTTTAAGACTACGAAAACTATCATACTAAAAATCGTGCCCATATGCAAATATTTTAGAATAAAATTTGTGTGCGTTGCATGTTATTTCCGCAAATTGCTGAAATACCGGATGGCTTCCTGCTTATCCTTCTCAATTTGCTCTGTTAATTCTTTGATGCCATTGAATTTTCGCTCGCTCCGAATCCGTTTATACCATTCAATTTTTATAGCGGCTCCGTATACTTCCTGATCGAAATCAAACAGATTGACCTCGATTGAAGGCTGCTCCGGACGTTTTTCATAAAACGTCGGCTTATAGCCGATATTGCAAACGCCATTGTAAACTTCGCCGTTCATTTCCGCTTTTACGGCATATACACCCGTCGGCGGAACGATATAGCTGTTATTTAAACCGACATTTGCTGTCGGAAACCCGATGGTCCGCCCTCTTTTATCACCGTGAATGACAATTCCTTTTATAAAATAAGGCTGTCCGAGCAAGATACTCGCCAATTCAACGTCTCCGTTTTGAAGCGCGGTACGGATATAAGAGGAGCTAATTTTTTTATCCTGCTCCGTTAATTTTTCTACCATTGTGCACTCTGCTTTTCCGTCTAAATCATGCGGCATAGTTTCCATTGTTCCCTTGCCATATTTGCCATACGTAAAGTCAAAGCCCGCCACTGCGTGCTGTACATTAAGGCCGATAATATACTGATCTGCAAACTGCTTAGGAGAAAGAGAAGCAAATACTTCATTAAATTTAACGACGTACAGAATCTCTGTGCCTAATTGTTCTATTTGGTTTATTTTGTCTTCCAGAGGCGTAATCAGATCCTTTGGCTCCTGATCCCTGCCCAATACATGAGAAGGATGAGGATGAAAGGTCATCACAGCTAATGCCAGACCCTTTTCTTCGGCTATTTGCTTCGCTGTGCCGATTACCTTTTGATGCCCAAGATGAACGCCGTCAAAATAACCTAACGCCATCACAGACTTTGCCTGCTCCTCTTTGATTAAATGATGAGGATGTGTAATATGTATCGTCTTCACAGAACGGTCACCTTTTTTCTATTGTTCGCTTTTTTGCATCAATACTTTTGCCGGCTTTAACAGCCCTTTTTTTGCAGGATGGGGGAAATAGATCGCCAAACAGTTTCCGCATTCAGTAAAAACGGCTATGCGGTCTTCGCTTGTCATTTCAGAAAACTGCTCGGGCGTCTCAAGCAAGGCCCCATTTTCTACTTTCTTAGCTAATGTATCACTTATGATCCATTTCGGCAAATGATTGAGCGCACGTTCAATAGGAACTGTATGCTCTCCTACGGTTCCGGACTGGACCTGTGCTTCCAGTTCTTCAAAGGTAAAGCATTCGTCGAGAGAAAAATCTCCGGATGCCGTACGAATTAGATGAGACATATGAGCCGGATATCCGAGTTTTTCGCCGATCATGACCGCCAGCGTCCTTACATAGGTCCCTTTGGAGCATGTCACTGTAAATCGAAAGCTTGCGGTTTCTCCGTTAAGTTTAATCTCTGTCGTCAGGGCGATGTCTTCAATGGTAATCATGCGTTTCGAACGTTCTACTTCAATCCCTGCTCTTGCGTACTCGTATAATTTTTTGCCGTTTACTTTTACAGCGGAATACATGGGAGGAATTTGTTCTTGTTTACCCTTTAAACTGTTTAACACCTTTTCTACTACCGCTTTATCAATGTCTTGATTGACAGGCTTTGTTTCAACCGTTTCGCCCGTTTGATCCTCAGTTGTCGTTGAAAAGCCAAGCGTTATTTCCGCATCATACGTTTTAGACTTTTCAGTTAAGTATTCGACAATTTTTGTCGCTCTTCCCACACAAATCGGAAGCACGCCTGACACTTCTGGATCGAGCGTCCCCGTATGTCCTACTTTTTTCGTTTTTAACAGTTTGCGGATCTTCATGACACAGTCATGTGATGTCATGCCAACTGGTTTATGTAAAAGGAGAACTCCGTTAACCATTTGTCTTTCACTCCTTCTTTTGAGCTTTTCTCTTTAAAACGCAGAAAAGAGGACAGACGATATACGCCTATCCTCTCCATTTTTATTCAGATGGTTTCTCTGAATGTATTTCGTGAATCAGTGTTTCGATACGATTTCCGTAATCGATTGATTCATCGAACTCAAATTCAATTTCAGGTGTTTTTCGAAGTCTGATGCGGCTGCCGATTTCGGATCGGATAAATCCTTTTGCCTTTTCAAGCCCTTTCAGCGCTTCCTCCCGTTTTTTCTCGTCACCGAGAACCGAGATATACACCTTTGCAATTTGCAAATCACCTGATACACGTACATCCGTTACTGTCAGAAAACCAATTCTCGGATCTTTCAGCTTGCGGCTGATAATATCACCGAGTTCTTTTTTCATTTGCTCGCCGACACGGTTTGCTCTCATACTCAATTCAATCACCTCTAAGTTAAAACCATTCTGTCCTAGTGATCGTCCGTTCAATTTCAGGAAAAGAATCGATAAACGCTAGGACGCGCTGCAGCTCTTTTTCTGTTTGAACGCGAGAGGAAGAAACAGCGGCGATTCCGAAGCTGGTCCTTTGCCATGTGTCCTGATAGCCAATCTCCGAAATCGAAACATTGAACTTGTTTTGAACCCTGGTTAGAATCCGCTTCAGAACGGCACGCTTTTCTTTTAGCGATCCTGCATCATAAATGATGCATTCACACTCCGCAAATCCGATCACGTTCTTTCAATTTCTTGCATGACAAACGCTTCAAGAATGTCACCTTCGCGAATGTCATTGTATTTCTTAATTGTAATACCACATTCATAGCCTTGTGAAACTTCTTTCACATCGTCTTTAAAACGTTTCAGAACGTCTACTTCGCCTTCGAAGATGACGACGCCGTCACGAATTAAACGGAGGCCGCTGTCGCGCGTAATGGTTCCTTCAGTAACATATCCGCCGGCAATTGTACCGATTTTAGATACTTTGAATGTTTGGCGTACTTCTACTTGACCAATTACTTTTTCTTCATATTCAGGATCAAGCATACCTTTCATGGCAGCTTCAATCTCGTCGATTACTTTGTAGATGATACGGTGAAGGCGAATATCTACATTTTCAGCTTCAGCCGTACTCTTAGCATTTCCGTCCGGTCTCACATTAAACCCGATAACAATCGCATTGGAAGCAGATGCCAAGATAATGTCAGATTCGGTAATTGCACCAACGCCTGTATGGATGATTTTTACTTTAACGCCCTCTACTTCAATTTTTTGAAGTGCGGCTGTTAAAGCTTCAGCAGATCCTTGAACGTCAGCTTTTACGATGATGTTGATGTCTTTTACATCACCCTGTTTAATTTGCTCGAATAAGTCATCAAGACTAAGCTTCGCTTTATCGCTGCGCTGCTCTTCAAGCTGTTTCGAAGCACGGGCTTCCCCAACAGAACGAGCTGTTTTTTCATCTTTAAAGACAAGGAATTGGTCTCCCGCTTGAGGGACATCATTTAAACCGGTAATTTCAACCGGAGTTGACGGGCCGGCAGTTTTCACACGGCGTCCAATGTCGTTAACCATTGCACGGACACGGCCAAATGTATTGCCGACTACGATCGGATCACCGACATGCAGTGTTCCAGTCTGTACGAGCAATGTCGCAACTGACCCTCTGCCTTTATCGAGTTCTGCTTCAATAACCGTTCCTTTTGCCTGGCGATTCGGATTCGCTTTCAATTCTTCTACTTCACTTACAAGCAAAATCATTTCAACGAGTTCATCAATGCCTTTTCCAGTTAAAGCGGAAAGCGGAACAAAAATGGTTTCCCCACCCCAAGCTTCAGGGACAAGTCCGTATTCCGTCAGTTCTTGCATCACACGGTCAGGATTTGCAGATTCTTTATCGACTTTATTCACAGCAACGATAATTGGAACCTCAGCAGCTTTTGCATGGTTAATCGCTTCTACTGTTTGCGGCATTACGCCGTCATCAGCAGCAACAACGAGAATTGTAATATCAGTTACTTCTGCACCGCGTGCACGCATCGTTGTAAATGCGGCGTGGCCCGGAGTATCCAAGAACGTAATTTTCTTGCCGTTCTCTTCAATTTGGTAAGCACCAATATGCTGAGTGATTCCGCCTGCTTCTCCTTCAACAACCTTCGTTTTACGGATGCTGTCAAGAAGCGTCGTTTTCCCGTGGTCAACGTGACCCATGATCGTAACGACAGGAGGACGAATTTCAAGATCCTCTTCATTATCAGGCTCTTCGTATTTTTCCAGCTCTGTTTCTTCAAGCACAATAACTTCTTCTGTTTCAACACCATATTCTGATGCAATGAGTTCAATTGTGTCTTTATCAAGCTCTTGGTTAATGGTTGCCATTACGCCAAGAAGCATCAGCTTTTTAATGATTTCTGAAGGCTCTTTGCCAAGCTCTTCTGCCAGTGCGCCGACTGTTAATGTGCCAGAGAATGTAATTTTCTCAGGAAGCTCTTTTTTCGGCTTTACAGGCTTTTGCTGATGTTGGTTTTTATTGTTGTGGTTGCGTTTATTTTTTTTGTTGTTGTTATTCTTCTTGTTTTTGTTAAATTGATTATTCTGCACGTCATTCTTCTTTCCGTCTCGAATTTTATTTGGTTGATTTCCAGCTGATTGCTGATTGATCCCTTGCGGCTGTTTGTTTTTGTTCGTTTCTGCTGGCTTTTGAGATTTAGCGGCTGCGCCGCCTTTTTTATATTTGGCATCAAGCTGTTTAATGGCCTTTTCCTCAAGCATGGCCATATGATTATTCACTTCTAAATCCATGTTTTTCAGTGCGGTCAAAATTTCCTTACTTGAAACATTTAACGCTTTTGCATATTCGTATACTCTCATTTTAGCCATTCGTTCACCCCCAAAAATATTAATCGAGCAAGCTGATCAGCTTATTCGCAAAACCTTGGTCAGTGACGGCGACAACGACACGGGCTTCTTTACCGATAGAACGTCCAAGAACCGCGCGACTCTCGACTTTTTTATAAGGGACTTTATAATAATTGCACTTGTCGGTTACTTTTTTCGCTGTGTTAGATGATGCATCCTCTGTAAGCAGGACAAGCTTTGCACGCGCATTCCTGATTTCTTTTATTACCAAGTCTTCGCCTGACACGACCTTACGAGCTCGATTGGCCAGACCCAGCAAGGGAAACCATTCCATTCCAGACATTTTATTTTTTCACCTTTTCCGCCAGTTCCAGCAATTCTTCGAAAATCTGGTCATCGATTTGTGATTGAAATTGATTTTGCAAAGTGTTTTTCTTTTTTGCTGTTAAGATGCACTCTTTATCGAGCGTTAAATAAGCACCCCGCCCGTTCTTTTTTCCGGTCGGGTCTACTGAGACTTCGCCTTCTTTCGAACGTACAACTCGGATCAGTTCCTTTTTAGGCTTCATTTCACCAGTCACTACACATTTGCGTAACGGGATCTTTTTGTGTTTATTCACCTAAGGTCACCTCTTATTCATCCGATTCAGCAGTTTCAGGCTCCGTAAAGAGCGGCTCATCGTCTTCTTCTTCAAGTTCTCTCGGATAGATTCCAAGTTCTCTTGCGTCCGTTTCGCTCTTAATATCAATCTTCCAGCCTGTCAGTTTAGCAGCTAAGCGTGCGTTTTGTCCTCTTTTGCCAATCGCCAGAGACAGCTGGTAATCAGGAACAATCACAGTTGTCGCTTTTTCTTCTTCATTAACGATGACATCCAGCACTTTCGAAGGGCTGAGCGCATTCGCGACAAATTCTACAGGATCACTGGACCAGTTGACAATGTCAATTTTTTCACCTTTTAATTCATTGACGATCGCCTGAACACGCTGGCCTTTAGGGCCTACGCATGAGCCGACAGGATCCACGTCAGGATCGTCTGTGCGAACAGAAATTTTTGAACGGTCGCCAGCTTCTCTGGCAACAGATTTCAGCTCGACAGTTCCATCATAAATTTCAGGCACTTCGATTTCAAACAAACGCTTTAACAGGCCTGGATGTGTTCTTGACACATAAATCTGCGGGCCCTTCGTCGTTTTTTCTACTTTTGTGATATATACCTTAATGCGATCATGAGGCTTGTAGCTTTCATTCGGCATTTGCTCATTAACCGGCAGCAAGGCTTCAATTTTGCCTAAAGACACGTAGATAAACTTATTGTCCAGGCGCTGAACGATACCTGTCATGATGTCTTCTTCACGGTCGATAAATTCAGAATATATCACACCGCGCTCAGCTTCGCGCACACGCTGTGTGACGACCTGCTTCGCTGTTTGAGCAGCTATGCGCCCGAAATCCTTAGGCGTTACTTCGATTTCAACGACATCGCCGACCATATATTCCGGATGGATGCCCTGCGCCTCTTCAATAGAGATCTCCAGCCTTTGGTCGTATACTTCGTCAACGACATCTTTTCTTGCAAATACACGGATGGAGCCTGTTTCACGGTTTAAATCCACCCGTACATTTTGCGCTTGATTAAAATTCCGCTTATAAGCAGAAATTAACGCAGCTTCGATTGCTTCAATGATAATTTCTTTGCTGATGCCTTTTTCTTTTTCAAGAATCGTGAGAGCATCTAATAATTCACTGCTCATTTAACGGTCTCCCCCCTTAAAACATTTGTATTCATTAGAATGTAACAGCTAATCTTGCATTAGCTATCTTTTCATACGGAATATTGATTCGTTTCTTTCTTGTTTTGATCGTGATCTCAACTGTCACTGTTTGTCCATCAAATTCAGCCAGTTCACCTTCAAACACTTTTACGCCCTCAATAGGCTCATAGGTCTTAATATACACATTTTTTCCAAGTGATTTTTCGAAATCGGCTTTTTTCTTTAGCGGACGCTCAGCTCCCGGAGATGAGACTTCAAGAAAGTAATTTTGGCTGATTGGATCTGCCTCATCAAGCTTTTCGCTTAAAGCTTCGCTTACTTTGGCACATTCCTCAATATCCACACCGTCATCGGAATCAATAAACACGCGAAGGAACCAGCTTTGACCCTCTTTGACAAATTCAATGTCAACGAGTTCCAGCTGAAGGCTGTCTACGATTGGCTGAGCCATTTCTTGAACGGTGTCAGTCACTTTTTTGCTCATGTTCTTCCTCCTTGTGCTGTCGATATCATATTCGTCTCGTCACTCTGCATAAAAACCCTGCTTCAAGAGAGCAGGGGCTAAAAAGTAAACGATGAACATGTCGAGACAAAATTCTCTTGTTCAATACAAAAGAGCGGGTTTCCCCACTCTTTGCCTCGGTAATCGTTAGCATTTCCAATAAAACTATACCATAACCATATTTTTATTGCAAATGGATATACGCTTACCTTCATACCTAAGCAAATGACAGAAACTCTAATGTTACGATGGCACTTTTTGCGGATATATATGCATAGAAGCAGAATTTCGAGAGAAATTCTGCTTCTATATTAGAACAATGACAATTGGTTTTGATCAGGCAGTGATTCAAGACAGCCATGACGATCTAAATACTCTAGAATCGTTTTTGACACTTTCCCTCTCTTTTGCAAATCTTCTTTTGAGAGGAATTCGCCTTCTTCACGAGCCTTTACAATGTTTAGAGCGGCGTTCGTCCCTAATCCAGGAATGGAGTTAAACGGCGGGATAAGACTGTTGCCGTCAATAATAAACTCTGTAGCGCTGGAGCGATATAAATCGACTTTTTGGAATGAATAGCCTCTCTCACACATTTCAAGTGCTAATTCTAAAACAGTCAGAAGGTTTTTTTCCTTCGGTGAAGCATCAAGTCCTTTAGAATTAATATCCTCCATTACCGCCTTGATTGCTGTAGAGCCCTTGATCATTGTATCGATATCAAAGTCGTCTGCACGAACGGTAAAATAAGCCGCATAATACAGAAGCGCATGATGCACTTTAAAGTAAGCAATGCGGACTGCCATTAATACATAAGCCGCGGCGTGGGCTTTCGGGAACATGTATTTAATCTTTTTACAAGAATCAATGTACCAGTCTGGGACATTGTTATTTTTCATTTCTTCTTCCCATTCAGGCGTTAATCCTTTTCCTTTACGCACAAATTCCATGATTTTAAAGGCAAGGGACGGCTCAAGACCTTGATAGATTAAATAAACCATAATGTCGTCACGGCAGCCGATAACCTCACTCAGCTCACAAATATTATTGTGGATGAGCTCTTGCGCATTACCGAGCCATACATCAGTTCCGTGAGATAGGCCTGAAATCTGAACGAGCTCGGAAAAAGTTGTCGGCTTTGTATCTTCAAGCATCTGCCGGACAAATCGTGTTCCGAATTCAGGGATTCCAAGAGTTCCTGTTTTACAGCCGATCTGTTCTTCTGTAACACCGAGTGATTCGGTTCCCTGGAAAATCTTCATCACTTCAGGATCATCGGTTGGAATTGTTTTCGGATCAATTCCGCTTAAGTCTTGAAGCATCCGAATGACGGTCGGGTCATCGTGTCCGAGAATATCCAGTTTTAACAGGTTATCATGGATGGAGTGGAAATCAAAATGAGTCGTTTTCCACTCTGAACCTGTGGCATCTGCCGGGAACTGAATCGGTGAAAAATCATAAATATCCATATAATCCGGAACTACGATAATCCCCCCAGGGTGCTGTCCAGTTGTACGTTTTACACCTGTACATCCCTGTACGAGCCGATCTACTTCAGCCCCGCGCATGTGGAGGTTATGGTCTCCGGCATAGCCTTTTACATAACCGTAGGCTGTTTTTTCTGCAACTGTGCCTATTGTTCCCGCTCGATATACATTGTCTTCTCCGAACAATACTTTTGTGTAATTGTGTGCTTGCGGTTGATATTCCCCTGAGAAGTTCAAATCGATATCAGGTACTTTGTCCCCTTTAAATCCTAAGAATGTTTCAAACGGAATATCATGGCCGTCTTTTTTCAAAGGTGTTCCGCAATGAGGACATATCTTGTCGGGCAAGTCAAAACCGGAACCGACAGAACCGTCATTAAAGAACTCAGAATGCTGGCACTCAGAGCAGACATAGTGCGGCGGCAGCGGGTTGACCTCAGTAATCTCAGTAAGCGTCGCAACTAATGAAGATCCTACAGAACCACGGGAACCTACGAGATACCCGTCATCTAGTGAACGTTTTACAAGTTTGTGAGAGATCAAGTAAATAACAGCGAAGCCGTGGCCAATGATACTCTTTAATTCTTTTTCAATCCGCGCTTCGACAATTTCAGGCAGCTGTTCGCCGTAAATGCTTCTTGCACGCTGGTAGCTCATTTCTCTGATTTCTTCATCGGCGCCTTCGATTTTCGGTGTATACAAATCATCTTTAATCGGCTTGATATCATCGATTAAAGAAGCAACCTTTTGGGTATTGGTAACAACAATTTCCTTCGCTTTTTCTTCGCCTAAGAAAGAAAATGCTTCAAGCATTTCGTCTGTCGTTCTGAAATGCACTTTCGGCAATTCATGTCTGTTCAGCGGATTGGCCCCGCCTTGAGAAGATATTAAAATCTTTCTGTAAATTTTATCCTCATCATTCAAGTAATGAACATTTCCCGTAGCAACAACCGGTTTATTAAGCTTTTCACCCAATTTCGTGATATTCGCAATAATTTCTTTCAGCGATTTTTCATCGCGGACCAGTTCAAGCTCTAGCAAGTGACGGTACACTTCAGGCGGCTGAACCTCAAGATAATCATAGAATGACGCGACATCTTCAACCTCTTCAGGCGATTTTTGCATCATCCCTTCAAAAACCTCTCCCCTGTCACAAGCCGAACCGATCAGAAGCCCTTCCCTATATTTCTCAAGCTGAGATCTCGGGATACGAGGCACTCTGTAAAAATAATGAATATGAGAAAGTGACACAAGCTTAAATAAATTTTTAAGCCCCGTGCTGTTCACAGCGAGTAATGTTGCATGATACGGTCTAGATCTTTGATAAGCGTTGGACTGACCCATATTTTCATTTAGCTCATCATGGTATTGAATGCCTTTTTCAGCTGCGTCCTTCAGCATTTTCAGAAGCAAATAAGCAGTCGCCTCAGTATCATAGATCGCACGGTGATGCTGTGTGAGTTCGATATCAAACTTTTTACAAAGTGTGTTCAAACGGTGGTTCTTAAATTCCGGATAAAGAAAACGCCCAAGCTCAAGCGTATCAATGACTGGGTTTTTAGCTTTTTCGACTTCAAGAAGCTTTTTATAAGCTACGTTTAAGAATCCCATATCAAAGCTCGCATTATGAGCGACAAGGATATCATCGCCAATCCATTCTCTGAAATCTCTTATCACATCTACGACATCCGGAGCATCGCGAAGCATATCATCGGTGATGCCAGTCAGCTCTATGATTGTGGCTGAAAGCGGACGGTGCGGGTTCGCAAACGCCTCAAATTTATCAATAATTTCTCCGCCTTTTACTTTTACTGCAGCCAGCTCAATAATGGTATCGTATACAGCAGACAGTCCCGTCGTCTCGACGTCAAAAACAACATATGTTTCTTCCTCAAGCAGACGGTGTGCAGCGTTATAAGCAATTGGCACGCCATCATCAACGAGATTCGCTTCCATCCCGTAAATCATTTTAATTCCATGCTTTTTGGCGGCAGAATACGCATCAGGGAATGATTGAACGACAGCATGGTCCGTCAAAGCAATGGCCTCATGCCCCCATTTTTTCGCCTGTTCGACAAGCTTTCCAATACCCGTAACAGCATCCATTTGGCTCATTGGGGAATGCAAGTGCAATTCCACTCTTTTTTCTCCTTCAGGAGCCGAATCTTCCCGGGTTTTTGCTTTTATTTCGTTTACATCATTTGCGATCATGACGAGATCTCTGACGAAAGTGTCATTTTGAATGCTTCCGCGTGCTTTTACCCACATTCCTTTTTTCAGAGACTTCATTAGTGCCGCATCTTCTTTTTCACGTGCAAACATTTTGATTAAAATACTATTTGTGTAGTCTGTAATTTTGAAGATACACAGCGTACGCCCGCTTTTCAGCTCGCGGGTCTCCACATCAAACACGTAACCTTGGACTGTAATTCTCCGTTCTTCGTCCATGATGCTGTCAAGCGTCCGGATTTCTTCGCTATCTTTAATTTGGTAACCGATGACAAGAGGCCCAGATGGCACTTGATCTTCATCACTTTCTTTATCTTTCTTCTCCATTTCAATCAGCGCCTGCATGGCCCTCTCTTGGTCTTCTGCAAGTTTTTGCTCCCGAAACTTTTGAACTTCTTGCTCGGATACAAATATTTCAGCATCAAGCTGAAGGTCTGGGAAACCAAATTGACGGTAGCCGGCTTGAATCATGGAACTGTATTTGTTCTTAAGAGCAGCCGCTTCTGTGTCCGTTTTTGTTTTGACAATCAGTTTATTTCCCTTTAGCTTCGGTTTTTGCTGGTTTAAGAGACTGATAATCGGCGGCGAAATGCCTTGCAATTCTTCAATGCATCGTGACCAGTAGTCTTGAACGATACTTTCACTGACCTCGGCATCCTGCACTTCAATTGAAGATGTCACTTTTGCTATGTGGGCAAACGATTGCGTCAGCCTCGTTGTTAATGTGTCATATATTTGAAAAGGCAGCAAAGATTTAAATTGAAAATGAAAATGCCAAGACTTAGAAGCTTTGTGTATTGTCAGCTTTTTAATCTCGCCATCTTCAAAGTATGTCATGAAGGTATCATCTGTCATATTAATCTGCTGCAGAAGAATTTGAAACTGCCTTCTGTTTACTGATAACTGTTCCATTAAGACAGTATCCCTCCCTAAAAACATCATAAGTGAAGGTACCTCAGGCAATGAGGTACCTTCTATTATTTCTATTTTAACATGTTTTTTGATAAATCGTTATGGTGATTACTGCTTGCTGATAAAAGCAGTTAATTCATCTACTGAAACCTCAGTTGACTCACCCGTTTGACGGATTTTCACTTCGACAATTCCTTCGTCCGCACGTTTTCCGACAGTGATGCGGATTGGAAGGCCGATTAGATCTGAATCAGCGAATTTTACGCCGGCGCGTTCAGCACGATCATCATAGAGCACTTCATAGCCTTCTGCTTTTAAATTGGCATACAGCTTTTCAGCAAGCTCTCTTTGTGAATCGTTTTTCATGTTCAAAGCAAGAATATGAAGATCGTACGGCGCAACGCTTTTTGGCCATATTAATCCTTTATCGTCGTGATGCTGTTCAGCAATAGCAGAAAGCGTTCTTGACACACCTACTCCGTAACAGCCCATCAGCATTGGCTGCGCGCGTCCGTTTTCGTCTAAGTATGTCGCATTCATCGCTTCTGAGTAGCGTGTTCCGAGTTTAAAGACTTGTCCGACCTCGATTCCTTCTGCAAAACGGATCGTGCCCTTACCATCTGGTGAAGGATCACCTTCCTTAATAAAACGAAGATCAGCGAATTCTTTAATTTGCGCGTCACGGTTCACGTTGACATTTTTATAATGATGATCTCCTTCATTCGCACCGGCAACAGCATTGACCATTGCTTTCACAGCCTGATCGGCATATACTTCAACATCTTGATTGACACCGACAGGGCCGACAAAGCCTGGCTCTGTTCCGAGCTGCTGAATGACCTCTTCAGATGTGGCAAGCTCCACAACTTCTGCATGAAGCAGGTTTTTCACTTTAATATCGTTGACTTCATGGTCGCCTCTTACAAGCACTAAGACAAAACGGTCATCTGCTTTAAACAAAACCGATTTAATGCAGGTTTCAGCGGAAACTTGTAAAAACGCAGTCAGTTCTTCAATTGTTTTCACGTTAGGCGTGTGGACTTTCTCTAAAGCTTTAGGCTCTTCATCAGAAGGGACTTCTTGATAAAGAACTTCAGCCATTTCGATATTAGCCGCATATTGTGATTCATCAGAATACGCAATTGTATCCTCACCGATTGCAGAAAGCGCCATAAACTCGTGCGTATCCTTTCCTCCCATAGCGCCTGAATCGGCGATGACAGGTCTTACATTAATGCCGCAGCGGGCAAAAATATTAGAATAGGCCTCGTACATTTTTTGATACGTTTCATCCAGACTCTCTTCAGTTGCATGGAAAGAATACGCATCCTTCATAATAAATTCGCGGCCTCTTAACAAACCGAAGCGAGGACGTTTTTCATCTCTGAACTTAGACTGAATTTGATACAGAGTCAGAGGGAGACGCTTATAAGATTTAACCTCATCGCGAACAAGTGAAGTGATAACTTCTTCATGCGTTGCCCCTAAAGCAAATTCACGGCCATGACGGTCTTTTAGTCTCATCAGTTCAGGACCATACGTATACCATCTGCCTGATTCCTGCCATGTCTCAGCCTGCTGCAATGCGGGCATAAGCATTTCTACGGCATCAATTTTCTCCATTTCTTCACGAACAATCTGCTGAATGTTTTGAATCACCTTATACGCAAGAGGCATATAGCTGTATACCCCGCTCGTATTCTGTCTGATAAATCCTGCTCTCAGAAGAAGCTGATGACTTTTTGCTTCGGCATCAGCTGGAACTTCACGGAGCGTAGGAATAAGCGTCAAGCTTTGTCTCATTTCTTCGCACCTCTGATTGTTTTACTTTTCGTTTACAAGAACAGCCGCTGGATATCATTCCATGTGACGACCAGCATAAGAAGCATTAAGAAAGCTACCCCGATAAACACAACAAATGCTTCTTTTTCCCTGTTAATCGGTTTGCCCCGAATCGCTTCAATAAATAGGAATAACAGTCTTCCTCCGTCAAGTGCCGGGATCGGAAGCAAGTTGACAATCCCAAGGTTAATGCTTAAAAACGCAGCAAACTGGAATAAGTTCACTAACCCTGTTTTCGCCACTTGGTCTGTCATGTCATATATGCCGACAGGACCTGACAGCATATCAAGTTTAAATTGGCCTGTTACTAATTTGCTTAAGTTGGTTAAAATGGCTTTGGTGACATCAACTGTTGATGTCGCGCCGTAAGCAACCGCTGAGAGAACACCTTTTTCAGTCGGCGCATAGGAACCGAAACGTCCGATTGTTTTTTTGTTCTCATCCTTCACAGCTTCCGGAGTCACTGCAATATGAAGCGTTTTGTTATTTCTTTTTACGGCAACATCCATTTCTTTTTCCGGATTTTCTTTTACAGCGGAGACAATGTCAGTCCAAGACCTCATTTTCTCTCCGTTAATGCTTTGGATGTAATCCCCTTCTTTTAGCCCCGCTTCGGCCGCCCGGCCATTGTCAGTCAGCTGCCCGAGCACAGGCTCATTTGACGGCACGCCTTGAATCAGCCCAAGCATCACTAAAATGACGTAAGCTAAAATAAAGTTCATAATCGGCCCTGCAGCAATCGCTTTAATCCGCTGCCACACAGGTTTGGAACCAAATTGGCGATTATACGGCGCAATCTGCACTTCTTCTCCGTCTACAATGAAAAAGGATGTTTGGCTGACAGTAAAGCTGGAAAGCTCATCCTCTTTCCCCTGTTCATAGCCTGTGATCTTCATGTCATGCTCTAAATCCGCTGTTTCCACTTCGATGACTAAAGCATCCGGGTATTTTTCCTTTTGATTGATGATGACTTTCTCAACTTGATCTTCTTTATTAAACAGAAGCCCGACCGTGTAACCGGGTTTCACCTCAATCATTTCCGGATCTTCGCCAGCCATACGGACAAATCCGCCGACTGGAAGGAGCCTGATCGTATAAACTGTTTCATTTTTTTTGAAAGAAAAAATCTTTGGACCGAAGCCGATCGCAAATTCACGGCAGAGAATTCCCGCTCTTTGGGCTAGCAATAAATGGCCCAGTTCATGGAAGAAAACGAGCGTTCCGAAAATAATGATAAACGCTATAACTGTATTCACGAACATACCACCTTATGTGAGTATTGAATTGACGTATCCCCGGGTATCTTTGTCCACTTCTTGAATGTCCGCCAGGCTCGGTTTTTTAACTAACTGATGGCGGGATAGTGCCTTTTCGATACAGTCTTCAATAGCCAAAAACGGTATCTTGCCGGCTAAAAAGGCAGCGACAGCTACTTCATTTGCCGCATTTAGCACTGTTGGCATTGTTCCTCCTATTTTACCTGATTCAAAAGCAAATTGTAAGCAGCGGAACCTGTCAAAATCAGCTTTCTCAAAATGGAGGCTGCCGATTTCCCATAATTCAAGCCTTTTCGCATCTGGTAATGGCAACCGGTCAGGATAAGTGAGCGCATATTGAATTGGAACCCTCATATCCGGAGTTCCGAGCTGTGCGATCACACTTTTGTCATGGAACTCAACCATTGAATGGATGATGCTCTCCTTATGTAAAACCACATCAATTTGTTCATATGGTATATCGAAAAGCCAATGCGCCTCGATCACCTCTAACCCCTTATTCATCATTGTAGCCGAATCAATCGTAATTTTTGCACCCATTGACCAATTCGGATGTTTTAATGCGTCCTCAACCGTTACTGATTCGAGCTCCTCCCGCGTCTTGTCCCGAAAACTTCCGCCGGATGCCGTAATGATGAGGCGTTCAATGTTTTTAGCTTGTTCGCCTTGTAGCGCTTGAAAAATGGCCGAATGCTCACTGTCAACAGGCAGCAGCGGAACATCGTATTTCTTAGCGTGTTCTTTTACTATATGCCCTGCAGTGACAAGAGTTTCCTTATTTGCAAGCGCAATTGTTTTTTTCTGTTCAATTGCCTTTAACGTCGGGATAAGACCGACACTTCCGAGCAAGGCGTTGACAACGGTGTCAACCTCCTCCATCACTGCTGCTTCTATCAGTCCCTCTTCTCCCAGCCCGATTTGGCATTCAAAAGAAAAAGACATTTGTTTTAATTTATGATATGTATCCAGATCACCGACAGAGACAAACTTCGGCTGAAAGGCCTCTATCATTTGAACGGCCTTATCGATATTTCTGCCAAACGACATAGATACCAGCTGAAATTGATCTTGATGTGTACGAAGTACATCTAGTGTCTGTTCGCCGATTGATCCTGTTGCTCCTAAAAGACAAATATTTTTCAAAGTTGCCACTACTCCTATTCTTTTTGCTGCATGATCAGTCTCATATTCATATTAGACTTTTTTATGAAAAAAGGGCAAGCAGAAAGTACAAGAAAGGCATGACAAACAAGAAACTGTCAAAACGGTCTAAGATACCGCCATGCCCGGGAAGAATCTTCCCAGAATCCTTTACATCGTAATGTCTTTTTAAGGCGGATTCCACTAAATCTCCAAGTTGTCCGAAAACAGACAAAAACAGCGTGATCAATAACAGATAGATATACGGGACCGGAAGATGTGCAACAAGCTGAAAAATCGTCGCCAATACAAGTGCAATAACAATTCCACCTACAAATCCTTCCACTGTTTTATTCGGACTGATTTCAGGCCACAGTTTTCGCTTACCAAGCGCTTTCCCGACAAAATATGCACCGGAATCAGTGGACCAAATGACAACACACGCGTAAAAAATGTATGTTAACCCGTATTGGTCAAGATTTCTGATTTCTATAAAATAATGAAAACACATTCCGATGTAAATTGCTGCAAGCGTAATAAAACCGACTTCATCAAAAGTAAAGGTGTTTTTCACCAACACTGTGTAAGTCAGCAAAAGCAGTACCGCAAACAAAGCGATTTCCATTTTTGAAATACCGTCCGCTTCAAAAAACGAATACTGGCTTGGCAATAAGAACATCCACAATAATAAAAGACCGATCAAACCCGGCAGTGAAACCAGCTTCAGCTTTTTCATCCGTAAAAGTTCAAAAAGCGCCACACTGCCCATAGCATAAATTAATATGGTGAACGGCAATTTCCCGACAATAACCAAAAATAAAAATACAATTGCTGCCAGAACACCTGTCAAAATTCTTTGTTTCATGTCCACCATCCTCTAAATTCCGCCAAACCTCCGGCCTCTCTGCTGATATTCTCCTAACGCCTGTAAGAAGTGATCTTCTTTAAAGTCAGGCCACAAGACGTCAGTAAAGACAAATTCACTGTAGGCAACCTGCCATAGCATAAAATTGCTCAGTCTAATCTCGCCGCTCGTTCGAATTAAAAGTTCAGGATCCTGCAAAGATTCAGTCATTAAATAATTAGAAAAAAGCGATTCATCAATGTCTTCAATATTCAAAGAGCCATCCTTCACTTTTTCCGCAAGTGTTTTTGCAGCAGTGACAATTTCAGTACGGCCTCCATAATTGAGAGCAAAATTAAGAATCATTCCGTCGTTTTGTGCCGTATCCTCTACTGCCTTTTCAATCGCACGTAATGTGTGTGCCGGCAAAGCCGTTTTATCTCCAATGATCCGAACCTGTACATTTTCCTCAACAAGCTCTGGAAGATACGTATTCAAAAATTCTTCCGGAAGTTTCATCAAAAAATCGACTTCCATTTTCGGCCTCTTCCAGTTTTCTGTTGAAAATGCATACAATGTCAGTACTTTTACACCTAATTCGTTTGCAAGCTTCGTTGTCCTTTTTACCACCTTCATCCCTTCATGGTGGCCTGCAATTCGGGGAAGAGAGCGTTTTTTTGCCCAACGGCCATTTCCATCCATGATAATGGCGATGTGTTCGGGAATTTCTCCCTTAAGTATGTCTTCTTTTGTATAACGTTCTAAGTTGGAAGCCGCAGTTTGCTGGTTCTTCCAATTTTTGAGTATGTTGAGCATGAGATTCCTCCGTCACCCAAAAAGGTTGCATTCCCTGCTGATAATCAATGTAATCAACAGTATTAACAAAAAAACCCCCTGTAAACATGAGAGGGTCTTTTCACTATTATCTATTGTACATAGTTTTTCATTAAACTTCCATGATTTCTTTTTCTTTGTCTTTTGTGACACTGTCAATTTTTGACACATATTCATCTGTCAGTTTTTGAACGTCTTCAGTTGAAGCACGCAGTTCATCCTCAGTAATGTCTCCGTTTTTCTCAAGTTTTTTGAGATCATCGTTAGCATCACGGCGAACGTTACGGACAGCTACTTTCGCGTCTTCAGCATATTTTTTTACAACTTTCACTAATTCTTTCCGTCTTTCTTCCGTTAACGCCGGAATCGCAATTCGAATCATATTGCCGTCACTTGTTGGTGTAATACCTAAATCAGCTTTTAAAATTGCTTTTTCGATATCGCCGATTGCTGATTTGTCGTATGGCGTTACAACGAGCATACGAGCTTCAGGCACGTTAATAGAAGACAGCTGATTTAAAGGTGTCTGTGCCCCGTAATATTCAACCGTTACTTTATCTAATAGAGATGGATTTGCACGGCCTGCGCGTACAGTAGCCAATTCCCGTTGATAAGCAGCAATTGCTTTTTCCATTTTTTCTTTTGTTTGAGTTAGTACTTCTTTTGACACGTTATTTCCCCCTCACGATCGTTCCGATTGATTCACCGATAACGGCACGTTTGATGTTTCCTTCTTCCATAATAGAAAAGACGATAAGCGGAATGTCATTATCCATGCATAAAGATGATGCTGTTGAATCCATGACTTCCAAGCCGTCTTTAAGAACGTCAAGATAAGAAAGTGATTCATACTTAACAGCTGATTCATCTTTTCTAGGATCAGCATTATACACACCGTCAACATTATTTTTAGCCATTAAAATGACGTCTGCTTCAATTTCAGCAGCGCGCAGTGCAGCTGTCGTATCAGTTGAGAAATATGGGTTTCCTGTGCCCGCAGCGAAAATAACGACACGTTTTTTCTCTAAGTGGCGTATCGCTTTTCTTCTAATGTACGGTTCAGCAACTTGTCTCATTTCAATGGATGTTTGCACTCTGGACTGGATTCCGAGTGTTTCCAAGCTGTCTTGAAGAGCAAGCGAATTCATAACTGTCGCCAGCATTCCCATATAGTCAGCAGTTGCACGGTCCATGCCCAGGTCACTTCCTGTTTTTCCGCGCCATAAGTTGCCGCCGCCTACTACAACAGCCACTTCGACTTCAAGCTCAGCGATTTCTTTCACTTGCTTTGCAATGGATTGAATGACAGTTGGGTTAATTCCGTTTCCCTGTTCCCCTGCCAATGCTTCCCCGCTAAGCTTTAATACGATACGTTTGTATTTTGGTTTTTCCATGATAACCTCCAAGTGTAAACATTGCCGTTTTCTATTATGCAAGAGAAAAAAAGGTTTGTAAATATAGTTTTAAAAATAGGGAACACAAAGTGTGTCCCCTATACTGCCTGAAAAGACGCGACTTGGCCGCGAAATCTTTTCGCCATTATTTTTTCACTTGGTTCATTACTTCTTCAGCAAAGTTTTCTTGACGTTTTTCGATGCCTTCTCCAACTTCATAGCGTACATAAGTTTGAACAGTTGCGTTTTTCGCTGCAACCACTTGTTTCACTTTTTCATCTGGGTTTTTAACGAACGCTTGGTCTAAAAGACAAATTTCTTCGAAGAATTTGTTCAGACGGCCTTCAACCATTTTCGCTACGATGTTTTCAGGTTTACCTTCTTGTAGGGCTTGCTGAGTTAAGATTTGACGCTCATGATTTCTTTCTTCTTCAGATACTTGATCACGAGAAATGTAACGAGGGTTAACCGCAGCAACGTGCATTGCGATATCTTTCGCAGTTTCTTCGTCAGTTGTACCGTTTAGAACAGTTAATACGCCGATGCGGCCGCCCATGTGTAGGTAAGCACCGAATGCAGAGTTGTCGTCTTTTGTAAGAACTGTAAAGCGGCGAAGAGTGATTTTCTCACCAATTTTAGCAACTGCACTTGTGATGTACTCTTCAACAGTAGAGCCATTTTCCATTTTTTGAGCCATTGCTTCTTCAACATCTGCTGGAGCGTTTGCAAGAAGGTGGTCAGCTAAAGTGTTAAGAAGCTCTTTGAAACCTTCGTTTTTCGCAACGAAGTCAGTTTCAGAGTTTACTTCTAAGATAACGCCTTTGTTGCCGTCAGTTTTAATAAGAGTAGAACCTTCTGCCGCGATACGGTCAGCTTTTTTCGCTGCTTTCGCAATCCCTTTTTCTCTTAAAAGGTCAATTGCTTTGTCCATATCTCCGTCAGTTTCAGTTAACGCTTTTTTACAATCCATCATGCCCGCGCCAGTTTTTTCACGCAGTTCTTTTACTTGCTGTGCAGTAATTGCCATTTGTATTCCTCCTTATATGTTAAAACAAGAGTATGTATATTACACATTTTTCTTGAAAAAAGGTGATAAAAGGCAGTCCCTCTTATCACCTTTTGAATAGGTTACGCAGTTGTTGTTTCTGTTTCTGGTGCAGTTTCTTCAGCAACTTCCGCTTCTTCTTCGCCTTGCTTCGCTTCTAAGATTGCATCTGCCATTTTAGAAGTTAGAAGTTTAACAGCGCGGATAGCGTCATCGTTCGCTGGGATTACAACATCGATTTCATCTGGATCACAGTTAGTATCTACGATACCGATGATAGGGATGTTTAATTTACGAGCTTCCGCAACAGCGATGCGCTCTTTACGAGGATCGATGATGAATAATGCATCAGGAAGATCCTTCATATCTTTAATTCCGCCCAGGAATTTTTCAAGACGCTCTAATTCTTTTTTCAATTGAACGACTTCTTTTTTAGGAAGTACATCAAACGTACCGTTTTCTTGCATTTTTTCAATGTCTTTAAGACGTTTAATACGTTTTTGGATTGTTTCAAAGTTTGTTAATGTACCGCCCAACCAGCGTTGGTTGACATAGTACATGCCAGAGCGTTGAGCTTCTTCTTTAACAGAATCTTGAGCTTGTTTTTTTGTTCCAACGAAAAGGATTTTTCCGCCTTCAGCAGCAAGATTTTTAGTGAAGTTGTAAGCTTCCTCTACTTTTTTGACTGTTTTTTGAAGGTCAATGATGTAGATTCCGTTACGCTCCGTGAAAATATAACGCTTCATTTTTGGGTTCCAACGGCGTGTTTGGTGACCGAAGTGAACACCAGCTTCAAGCAATTGCTTCATAGAAATGACTGACATGTTATTTCCTCCTAATATAATGGTTTTTTTCCTCCGCTTAGGTCATTTTTGTGCAGAACTGCCGCCTGCAGCACCCTCTGCATAAATCGTTAAGCGTGTGTATTTAACACCAAGACATAATATAACACAGCTTTATCCGACAATCAAGAATCCTTTACACCTTTGGAGCGAAATTTTAAAAATAGCTCGATTTCTGTCTTTCCGCTCTTCAGTTTCTGAGCAATTTGACTGGCCGAATACCCCTGCTCATATAATTCTATGACCCGGTCTTCAAATGATTGGGCAATGCTGTTTACGCTCTCTTCCTGACGCTCAACCTCAGTAATCAGACCTTCAATATGTTCAAGACGATTCTCTTCTTCTTGAACTGCATCCTGCTCTGAATCTTTTTCAGGGTGCCGAAGGGCTGGCTTTTGGGTTTCTTCTTCCGTATGACTTGAAGGTGAACCGGTATTTTCTATCAGTTTCTCATTTTCTTCTTTTAATTCAAGAAGAAATGCCGCCAAAGTGTTTTCCGTCTCTTCAAGTATCTTCTTTTGCTGTTTTTCTGTTTCCTTCACAGCCGCGAGCCTCATATACAAGATAATGACAGCGTACAGAAGAACGCCGTGGAGCGTAAAGCTTAAAAGCCATAATAGTGTTGACATGTTTTTCACTCGCTAACCATGAAATTCTTTATTGAATCACTTTTTCCAGCAGATTCTTTAATTTAAATAATGCCTTTGAATGGATCTGTGATATGCGGGACGTAGAAAGATTTAATACTTGTCCGATTTCTGTCAATGTCAGCTCCTCTTTGTAGAACAAACTGACAACAAGCTGTTCTTTTTCAGAGAGTTCGTGAATTTTTTCAGCAAGCTGTGCAATCAGTTCATCCTTCATAATCTTTTCTTCAGGCGGAACATTCTTGTCATCTCTGATCATGACCTGAATGTTTTCACCATCATCTTGATCATGGAGTTTTTCATCAATTGACAGCAGATTTGCAAAAAAACCTTCATTCATTGTTGACACTACATCCTGTACCGTCATTCCGAGTTCCTCTGCAATTTCTGCGGGCGATACGTTCCGAAGATAGCGCTGTTCAAGCTTTTCAATTGCTGCTTCAACCTTCTTTGTTTTTTCACGTGAGGTTCTGGGAAGCCAATCTTCTTTACGAAGCCCGTCTATAATTGCGCCGCGAATTCTAAACGAGGCGTAGGTATCAAATTTTAAGTCCCGGCTGGGGTCAAATTTTTCAAGGGCATCATATAAACCAAGCATACCAAGGCTCATAAGATCGTCTTTATGCACTGATTTCGGCAGTCCGACAGAAATTCTGCCTACATGATATGTGACAAGCGGCATGTAACGGCGCATTAAATCGTCACCGGCTTTAGGATCTTTCCACTCTTTCCAGCGCGTCCAAAGCACCTGATCTTCATAATTCAAGGATTGCATTGTTATCCCCCTAATACCTTAATTAAATCGTTTTTTCACCTTGTTTAACAGTTCGAATATGCAGCATGCAGGACTTCGGTTCGAATTCTATCGTCCGGCCGCTTGAGCCGCCCGTATCTTCACTAATTATAGGAATGTTATATAAAGACAGCTGTTCTTTTATCGCTAATACATTTCTCGGTCCTATCTTCATCAAATCATTTGTCGATTTAAATTTAAACATCTCTGATCCGCCGGCCAGTTTTGCTTTTAATGCAAATTTCCGGCATCCCGCTTCTATCAACATATCAATCGTGGTCTTTACGGCTGTGTCAGCATACTTAGCCCGATTGAGTTCGGCAGTTTTCGATAACGTCGAATCCGGAAGCATGACATGAACAAGCCCCGCCGTCTGCTTTTCTTTATCATAAAGCACCAGTCCCACACATGATCCCAACCCAGAGGTCCTGATGGTGTCCGGGAAGCGGGCGATCTTCACGTCAGCAATTCCAACCTTTACAACAACAGCCTCAGTTGTACTCATAATGATGCACCCAAGGCGACAAAGAGCTTTTCAAATGAATCATAGTCCGGCAGCATAAACATATGCGCTTTCAGCTCCTGCTGATGGCTTTGGTCAAAAATTGACGTGTCCACAACAATAGCGTGTTCTCCAACTTGACTGAGTTCCATCAGCCCTTCGCTAATTACAGCACCGAACATGTCCAAAGAAACTTCAGGAACACTTGGATAAAGCTGGAGTTTCGTCAAATCCGCCAAGGCTGTTAAATATGATCCTGCTAAAATATTGCCCAGTTCATGCAAAGCGGATGAGCTCATATGATCTTCACCTAAGTCCTCTATATCAAAATCGGGGTTTCCAATCAGCTCTCTGATAAACTGCTCCGCCTGATAAAAAGGCATTATAAAGAACATCGAACCCGTTAAATCGCCTTCCATTCTTAAAAAGATGCTGGCAACCGGGATATCGGCGCCGCCGAAAAAATCGACAAGCTCATCGAAAGACAACAGCTTTGCAAACGGGACTTCCATATCTATCTTTCTATTTAACAGCTGGGCCATTGCAGAGGCGGAGTGGCCGGCGCCTATATTGCCGACTTCCCGCAAAATGTCCATCTGCTCTTCTTTGATTCCATTAAAAATACTCATGTCATAACCCCTTTAAGATTAAGCTTGATCGGGCACAGCGGACTGAGATGATTCTTTATCCAAAACCGCGTTCGCATCAATAATATTTAAGAGTCTGTTCTCTTGTTTCACAATCTGTTCGATTGACACATCCGTATCTTTCTGGATGCTTTCTGGAGCGGATTCGATTTCACTTTCTTGTACGGTAATCACATCATTAGCTTCATCCACGATCCAGCCGATTTCAGTATCACGATAAGCAATAATAATAATTCGTGTTTCATCGGTAATTTCATACTCTGGCAAATTCAGGCGCTTTCTTAAATCAATAACCGGAGTCACTACCCCGCGCAAATTGATTACCCCGCAAATATATGGTTCGACGCCAGGCACTCTCGTTGGCTTTTGCCATTTTTCAATTGATTTCACCTGAGTGACGGAAATGGCATATTCTTTGCCATTTACCATAAAGACAATCATTTTTTCGCCCGTTTTAATTTCTGCAGTCATGTGAGACACCTCCTCGAATGGTTAAATAATCAGTGCGTTACAATCAATAATGAGCGCTACTTCTCCGTCTCCTAAAATAGTAGCTCCGGAAATTGCAAAGACGTTTGTTAAATAATCTCCGAGTGATTTCAGCACAACTTCCTGCTGGCCAATAAAAGAGTCCACCACAAATGCAGTAGGTTTGTCGCCTTTTTTCACGATAATGATATGGAGCTGTTCCGCATCTTGTCTTGAATCTTCTATTTTAAACTCTTCTTTTAAATAAACGACAGGGACAATATGCCCTCTAAAGTCAATCACTTCACGGTCATGCGTTTGCAATATGTCTTTTCTGTCAATAACTGCCGTTTCAATGATTGAAGAAATCGGAATGGCAAAGGTCTCTTCTTCCAATTTGATCAGTAGAACTGAAATAATGGACAAGGTAAGCGGAAGCTGGATGCTGAATAGAGAGCCTTGACCTTCTGCAGATTTCACACTGACTGAACCGCCCAGAGACTCCAGTTTGTTTTTTACAACATCAAGTCCGACACCGCGGCCGGAAATATCAGAAATTTGATCAGCAGTAGAGAACCCTGGAGCAAATATCAATTCGTAAATTTCATTGTCTTCCAAGGTTTCAGCTTCTTTCTCCGTAATGACCCCGCGCTCAAGCGCTTTTTCGAGAATTTTTTTGCGATTAAGGCCTGCACCGTCATCCTCTACTTCGATAAAGACATGGTTGCCGCTGTGATAGGCTTTAAGCACAACTTTCCCTGATTCCGGTTTTCCTTTTTGCAAACGTGTTTCCGGCGACTCGATACCATGATCAATACTGTTTCTGATCAAGTGAACGAGAGGATCTCCGATTTCATCAATTACTGTTCGATCCAGTTCAGTTTCCGCACCGATGATCGAAAGTTCGATTTTTTTATTCAGCTCTTTTTGGAGCTGGCGAATCATTCTCGGGAACCGGTTAAAAACAGTTTCAACCGGAACCATTCTCATATTAAGAATAATCGATTGCAAATCTCCGGAAATTCTCGTCATTCGTTCAACCGTTTCAGTCAGTTCATTGTGCTCAAGCTCTTTTGCAATCTGCTCGAGACGCCCGCGGTCAATGACAAGCTCTTCAAATAAGTTCATTAAAGAATCAAGTCTTTCAATGTTGACACGAATTGTTTTAGATCCGCCGGCTGTATGCTTCGCCTGTTCTTCGTTTTTAGCAGGCTGTTTTTGTTTCTCCTGCTTCACAGGCACAGGTGCTGGCAAATCTGCCGGCTTAGATTCTTCAGGCTTTTCAGCTGATGTTAAAGGAGCCCCTTGAATGACTTCAACATGCTCAATTTCTGAAACGCCATTGATTAATTGTTCAATCTCTTCCACTGATTGATGTGTTAAGAAACAAACTTGAAAGTCAGTGCCGAAATCTTCTGTTTCAAGCACTTCCGCACTTGGAATTGTTTTGGCTACTTCTCCGATTTCATTAAGCTTTTCAAACACCATATAGACACGAACTGCTTTTAACATACAGTTTTCGTTCAGAGAAATCTTGACTTCATATCGTTTGAAACCTTGCTCCTCCGCTTCTTGTATGACAGTCCGCTCAAATTCGTCATATTCCCAATCAGATGCTGAATTCTGCGCTTCTGCAAGTTCCGCAGTGGCAGCTGTTTCAGCGTGTGTACCATTCACATCAAGCTTGGCACTCACTTCTGAGATATCTCTTTTACCATCCCCGCCATCAATAATAGACTGAACCATAGCTTCCAGGTGATCCAAGGCTTCAAACAAAATATCCAGCCAGTCTGGGGTAACTGCCATGTCTCCGTTTCGGATTGCATCCAGCACGTTCTCAAGCAGGTGGGTTAGATGTGCTAAGTCGGTATAGCCCATCGTTGCGCTCATTCCTTTTAATGTATGGGCAGCCCTGAATATATCATGAACGAGCTGAAGGTCAGTCGGGTCTTTCTCTAAAAGGAGAAGCTTTTCATTACATGTTTGTAAATGTTCTTTACTCTCATCAATAAAGACATCTAAATACTGATTCATATCCATTTGAATCACACCCTCTCTTTTTTCACACAGCTTGTGATGGATGCTGCGATATCTTCCACATGTTTAATCTCATGGATGAGGCCCGCTTTAACAGCTGCTTTCGGCATCCCATATACGACACAAGATTCTTCAGACTCCGCAATGGCTTTCACATTGCCGGCCGTAAGCATGTCCTTTAAGCCGGCAGTGCCGTCACTTCCCATTCCGGTCATGATAACCGCTACTTTTTCATAGTCTGCCAGTTTACCGACAGAACGGAATAAATAATCAGCTGATGGTTTATGACGGCTTGGCGTATCGAGATTATCAAGCACGATCTGGAGTCCTCCGCTGTTTTTGATAACGGATATGTTTTTTCCTCCCGGTGCTATGTAAACACAGCCGTTAAGAGCTGCTTCACCATCTTTTGCTTCTTTTACTTGAATGTCGGATAAATGATTCAGCCGCTCAGCCAAAGAAGCAGTAAAACCTTCAGGCATGTGCTGAACAACAACCACTGGTGCGTTCAAATCCTTAGGGAGCTTCGGTATCACCTTTTGTAACGCCCTTGGACCGCCTGTTGATGTGCCGATACATACAATTTGTCTGCCCGTGCCGGGTTTTGGCTTGCTTAATTCAGGCTTTACAGCACGCACTATAGGTTCAGGCCGAACTGCCTGTGAAACAGGGGGTTTCCGCTTGCCGGAAAGCCCAGCCGCGATGACACGCTCAACTAATTGTTCTTTAATTTTGTACAAATCCAGAGATATGGAGCCTGATGGTTTTGTGATAAAGTCAAAGGCGCCGATCTCTAAACAATTAATAGTGCACTCTTTACCTTTCTCTGTCTGGCTTGACACCATGATGACCGGCAAGTTATAAATCTCAATGATTTTGCGCAGTGTGTCTGTCCCGTTCATGACCGGCATTTCAACATCAAGAGTAATAACATCCGGCTTTATTAATTCAATCTTCTTAAGCGCTTCTTCTCCGTTTCTCGCAGTTCCGATTACTTCTATCTGCTTTTCCTCGGTTAAAAAATCACTTATCATTTTTCTCATGAAAGCTGAATCATCAACTACAAGCACACGAATCAAATTAAGCCCTCCTCATTAAAAAAGAAGATAATTTCTCAATAAATGTCTGTTTGTCTTCTTTGTGTCTTGTTTCTTCTCTTTCAAACAAGGCGTCCGCTAACAGACGGACTGACCGGCTGGCTTTTGCCTGAGGACTTTTTATGAAAAAAGGAACCTGTTCGACAACTGCTTTGCTCACGATCGCATCGTCAGAAACGGAACCGGCAAACTGAACCTGAGCATCCAAAAACATATGAATCGTGCGGGAAAGGCGGGTAAAAGCGTCTAGCCCTTCCTTTTGATCACGGCACCGATTGACAGCCACCTTCATCGAAAGTTTATTTTCTGTCAATACCAAGTGCTTGACAGCGCTGTAAGCGTCCATAATGGCCGTCGGTTCGGGAGTTGTTATGATCAAAATATCTTCTGCCGATAAAATAAAAGGCAGCTGATCTTTTGATAAGCCCGCTCCCATGTCAAACAGCACGTAATCGAACTGGCTTAACGCATGAGAAAGCTCATTAGCAAAAAACGCCCATATTCTCTGGTCCAGCTGAAACATTACATTCAGGCCGGTTCCCCCTGCTATATACCGCAAACCCTTTGGCCCAGTGGATAATGACTGCATCAAAGGCTTGCGATCGGTTAATACATCGATAATCGTGGCGGACGATGAGTTTCCCATTAATATATCAATGTTCCCCATCCCAATATCAAGATCAATAAGCAGTACCTTCTTACCTTTATCCTGCAGTGCAAGGGCCATGTTTAAAGTAATATTGGATTTGCCGACACCGCCCTTGCCGCTGATGACAGCAAGTGTCTTCGCTTTTTGTGAATAAACCATTGGCAGAACACGCTGACGCTTTTCCATTTTCGCCCGTAAGGTTGCTGCTTGGTCAAATCTGTTCATCTGCACAGCATCCTTACAAAATCAAGTGGAGATACAGTCTGTATATCCTCCGGCACATTCTGGCCATTCGTGATAAACCCGGCCCCTATTTTTGATTCTGCCAGTATATTAAATACAGAACCTAAGGAAGTAGTCTCATCTATTTTCGTAAAAATAAACTGATTGACAGGGACGGATGAAAATCGTTTGACAATATGCTTCATATCTTCATATTTTGCAGTCGCGGATAAAACGAGAAATGACTGAATGCTGCTCTCAAAAGGAATCGTTTCTTTCAATTCATCAATGTATTGCTGCTCCTTGAAGTTTCTTCCGGCTGTATCAATAAACACATGATCATACTCAGAAAATAACTCCTTCGCCTGCTGGAATTCTTCTTTTGTATAGCAAACTTCCAGAGGAGCCTGCAGCAGTTCAGCGTATGTTTTCAACTGTTCAACAGCTGCTATCCGATACGTATCTGTTGTAATAAAAGCGATTTTTTTCTGTTTTTCAAGCATAGATATGGCTGCGAGCTTAGCCAGCGTTGTTGTTTTTCCCGCCCCTGTTGAACCAAACAGCACGATATACTTTGAGTGAATAGGCTCCTGCCACTTGTCTGCTGAGGGCAGCGTATCGCATAGTATATCCTGAAGTTTGCCGGCCACGTTTTCTTCCGTCAGACCGCCCGCTTCCACAGAGCATCGAAGCAATTTTTTCAGCGCGCTCGTCTTGGTTGACTCTTTAATCCCCGTTTCTTGCAGAAGCTTTTCTGCTTTTCGCAGCGGTTCAGGAAGTACAGATTGATAAGCTGAAAAATCAGCGGGCTCATGTTGCGCCGGAATTTGAGGGGGATATATCCTCTCCTCTATTTTCGGACTGCTGACTGGAGTTTTTAATGTTTGTTTCGGCTCAGCTGCTTTCTGAGGCGTTTTATTCTCAAGAAAGTCCTGATCCAATACGGCAATTACTTCAACAGCAGGCTTGTTGATGAGTCCGAACCATTTTCGCTTTTTAATTTTTTTCGAATTTAATATGACCGCTTCATTACCTAACTCTTTTCTAATGAGAAGTGCCGCTTCTTGCATTGAAGCAGCAGTAAATTTTTTTATTTTCATTAAATATCCACCACTCCAATGCTTTGTACCTCAACATTCGCCTCAAGTTCGTTATAAGAAAGTACCGGAAGATCAGGGAAGTATCGTTCAAGAAGCTGTTTCACATACATTCTGACAGGCGGCGAGCAGAGAAGAATCGCAGTTTCCTGACGTAATGAGAGCTGTTCGGCTTCTTTAGCAACCGAGCGCACAATACTTTCTGAAACATCTGGTTCAAGCGACAAATAATTCCCGTGTTCCGTTTGCTGTACACCATCTGCAATTGCCTTTTCTACACGACCCGAACAGGTAACAACCTTCAACACTTCATTTTCTTTGGCAAACTGGGCTGTAATTTGTTTAGCCAATGCCTGTCTTGTATACTCGGTCAAAAGATCAGAATCTGTTGTTAATTTTCCATAGTCGGCAAGCGTTTCAAAAATCGTTACTAAGTTTCGGATTGAAACTTTTTCTTTTAAAAGCTTAGCCAGCACCTTTTGAATATCACCGACAGACAACGGATTTGGCGTAACCTCTTCCACAAGGACTGGATACGTTTCTTTCAAGTGGTCGATCAGTTGTTTCGTCTCCTGCCTTCCGATCAATTCGTGG
This sequence comes from uncultured Bacillus sp., assembly GCF_958411575.1. Taxonomy (NCBI): domain Bacteria; kingdom Bacillati; phylum Bacillota; class Bacilli; order Caryophanales; family Bacillaceae; genus Bacillus; species uncultured Bacillus sp. Next base: position 38,066 of record NZ_CATYRA010000002.1, on the reverse strand, counting down.
GCATACTGCTTAATTTTCTCCGTAATATGGGTCGAAACGACTGAAGCAGGATCGACAACTGTATAACCAAGCATGTCAGCTTCATCTTTTACCGATTCGCTAATCCATTTTGCCGGCAGTCCGAATGACGGTTCCACTGTTTCAATCCCTTCAATGAGATCGTCTTCAGGTGTAGGCGACATCGCTAAATAATGATCAAGCAACAGCTCGCCTTTTGCTACTTCGTTACCTTTAATTTTCAATCGGTATTCATTAGGCTGCAACGCTATATTGTCTCTGATGCGCACGACAGGAATGACAAGCCCGAGTTCCAGAGCCAACTGACGGCGTATCATGACAATTCGGTCTAATAAATCACCGCCTTGATTGGCATCAGCAAGCGGTATCAAACCATACCCAAACTCAAACTCTATTGGATCGATGTGCAGAAGCTGAACAACGCTTTCAGGGCTTTTAAGATCGTCAACCTCAGCCTCTTCCTCGAGAATCTCTTCCACTTCTTCTTTTTCCTTACCTGATTTAGATAGCATATAAGCGCCGAAAGCAAGCAGTCCTGCAAGCGGCCCCGTCAGAAAAATGCCAATCGGAGTGAAAATACCAAGAAGCAAAATCGTAGATGCTGCGACGTATAAAAGCTTTGGATAAGCAAACAGCTGACCTGTAATGTCATGCCCTAAGTTTCCTTCAGATGCAGCCCTTGTCACGACAATACCCGTAGCTGTAGAAATTAACAGCGCCGGAATTTGCGAAACAATTCCATCCCCTACAGTCAGCATCGTAAATTGTGAAGCGGCCTCTTGAATGGACATCCCCTGCTGAAGCATTCCGATCACGATACCAAAAATAATATTGATCATCACAATGATGATTCCGGCAATCGCGTCGCCTTTTACAAATTTACTGGCACCGTCCATTGCTCCATAAAAGTCTGCTTCTCTTGCCACTTTTTCGCGGCGGTGCTTCGCTTCCTGTTCGGTAATCATCCCTGCGTTTAAGTCAGCATCAATACTCATCTGCTTCCCTGGCATTGCATCCAGCGTAAACCTTGCTGCAACCTCGGAAACACGTTCAGCACCTTTCGTAATGACGATAAACTGAATAATAATAAGGATGATAAATACAACGAGTCCAACTAATACATTTCCGCCGACAACGAAATTTCCGAAAGTCTCGACGACTTTTCCTCCTTCACCATGTGAAAGAATAGAACGGGTAGTTGAGACGTTCAAGCCCAAACGAAATAAGGTTAAAAGCAGCAACAGTGACGGGAAAATCGAAAACTGAAGCGCTTCCTGCATATTCATTGTGGTAAGAAGCACGATCAATGCAAGAGAAATATTAATAATGATCAAAATACTTAACAGCCATGGAGGAAATGGAATCACCAGCATCGCCACAATGAGGACAACACTTATTAAAACGGATAAATCTCTTGTTGACATGCTGTTTTTTCTCTCCTTTTAAATCGAAAAATTCAATATACTTTTTGTTTTGTTTTATATACGTAAGCCAGAATTTCTGCCAAGACTTTAAAAAATTCTTCCGGCACTGCCTGGTCGATTTCTACCTGATCATATAACGCACGGGCAAGCGGTCTGTTTTCTACCATCATGACATCATGCTCTTTAGCAATTTTCCTGATTTTTAACGCCAGGTGGTCGACACCTTTTGCAACAATATAAGGAGCGTCCATTTTTTCTTCATCATATTTCAAGGCAATCGCATAGTGGGTCGGGTTTGTGATAATGACATCTGCTTTGGGAACTTCTTGCATCATCCGCCTCATCGCCATTTCCCGCTGTCTTTGTTTAATTTTAGACTTGATAATCGGGTCTCCTTCAGATTTTTTGTACTCATCTTTTATATCCTGCTTTGACATTTTGATATTTTTCTCATAGTCAAATCTCTGATATAAATAGTCGAGACCAGCAAGTAACAACAAAGCCCCTGCACCGCTCAGCCCCATCCACAAGGTGAGTTTTGAAACAAAAGAAAGTGCCTCTTCAGGTGTCAGGAGCGGGAGCCGGAGAATTTCTCCATAATGCAGCCAAAGCACAGCGAAAGCCGCAAAACCGACAACGGTGATTTTCAATATGGATTTAATTAGCTCTACAATCGCCCTCATACTGTATATTCGTTTAAAGCCTTTGATCGGGTCCAGCTTTTCAAGCTTAGGCTGTATCACTTCAGCAGAAAACAAGAACCCAACCTGCATATAGTTGCTGACGACCCCAGCGACAAGAGCGACAAGCATAATCGGTGCAAGCACAAAGGCAGTATCCTTTAATAAGCTGATAAACAGTGTATGAACATTTGCTTCTGAGAGCTTCATTGTGAGCGACTCGGTATAAAATGTTTCTAAAAATGACAGCAGCCTGTCCCTCATAAACGGCCCAATCGCAATGAGCGAAAGGAATATCACTAATAAAGAAACGGCAGTATTAACATCTGCGCTTTTGGCAACCTGTCCTTTTTTTCGCGTATCCTTCCGTTTTTTCGGAGTAGCTTTCTCTGTCTTCTCTCCCGCAAAAAACTGCAGGTCAATTCTAAGCTTCATTAAGAAACACCGACCAATGCTAAAAGATTCCGCATCGTTTCAATCGTTAAACTGAAGACATTCCGCACAACGACGAACATAACGGACATACACACAATGAGCATGATGAAACTGATAGCGATCTTTAAAGGCAGACCGACCACAAATACATTTAATTGCGGAACAGTTCGAGCCACGATACCTAATGCTAAATCAACAAGAAACAAACTAGCCACAACCGGCGCTGACATTTGAAAAGCGATAATAAACATCGCATTAAAGCTTTTCGCGATAAAATAAGCAAACTTTTCATCGCCGAAATTCGGAAATGCCTGATCAACTGAAATATACTGAAAGCTGTAGAAAATACCGTCCAGTAGTAAATGATGGGCATTGACACTCAGCATAAACAAAAGTGCCATCGTATAGATAAACTGGCCGATTAACGGACTTTGTGCACCTGTCTGGGGATCAATAACGTTCGCAATTGAAAAACCCATTTGAAAATCAATAAACGAGCCGGCAATCTGTACTGCAGCAATCATCATATAAGCAATTAAGCCTAGACAGAGGCCAACCAAAGCTTCTTTAAACGTCAAGAGCATATATTGCCCATCTATCTCCAAAGAGGGAGGTTTATCAATGGTGCTGAAACAAATGACCGCGAGAAAAAAAGCAAATCCAATACGATGAACTGCTGGAACATTTCGGTGTCCGAATAGCGGAATCGTTACAAAAAAAGCAGAGATTCTAATAAAAACCAATAAAAAAGCAGGAAATAAGTCAATAATTGAATTCATCTCTACATTACCCTGCAAAACGGTTTAAATTAGAAAACAGCTCTGTTGTAAATGAAAGAATGGTGGACAGCATCCATGGACCAAAAAAAATCAGGGCCAGAAGAACCGCCACGATTTTCGGAATAAACGCCAAAGTCTGTTCCTGGATTTGAGTTGTCGCCTGAAATATGCTGACGATTAAACCGACCAGTAAAGCGATAGCCAATAATGGCCCGCTGATCATCAGCGTTACGTATACGGCTTTTTCCGCCATAGAAATTACAAATTCTGAACTCACGTTTAGCACCTACCCTAAAAGCTCTGAAGCAAAGATTTCACAATTAAATACCAGCCGTCTACTAAAACAAAAAGTAATATTTTAAAGGGCAGAGAAATCATAACTGGAGGGAGCATCATCATTCCCATAGACATTAAGACGCTCGCCACTACCATATCTATAATTAAAAATGGGATAAAAATCATAAAACCTATTTGAAACGCTGTTTTGAGCTCCGATATGGCAAAAGCGGGAACCATTGTTGTTAGCGGAATATCTTTTAATGATTCGGGTTTATCCATTTTCGCGTAATTCATAAACAGCGCCAGATCCTTCTGCCTTGTGTGTTTACTCATAAATTCTTTAATCGGTTCCTCAGCTTTCGAATACGCTTCGTCCAAGCTGATTTTGTTGTCCATCAATGGGGTCAGCGCTTCTTTATTAATCTCTGAAAAAGTAGGAGCCATAATAAAGAATGTTAAAAACAGCGCAAGTCCGATAAGAACCTGGTTTGGCGGCATAGATTGCGTCGCCAGTGAAGTCCTGACAAATGACAGAACAATGACGATGCGAGTAAAACAAGTCATAAGAATCAATATTCCAGGCGCCACTGAAAATACAGTTAACAATAATAGTAATTTAACAGTTGAACTTACGTTTTCCGGATCGCTTGAACTGAAAATATTTATAAACTCATTCATGATGACGTGGGCCTTTCTTCTTTCCTTCAGAACGGTTTTGTTTTAACTCTTCAAGCTGCTCTTTTAATGCTTTTGAAAATGAAGGCAGTTTTTGCTGCGGCTGATGTTCAGAACCCTTCAGCGGCTTCACAAACTTTTGCCACTCTATTTTGCTTGACATTGCCTCTTCATGCTGGCTGAGAATCACTTCAATCTCTGTTTCATCCTCAATTTCTTTTAACAGCTGGATCGTCTCTCCTACACCGACGACGAGCACACTTTTTCCGACTTTGATCAATTGGATGGATCTGTTTTGGCCGACCGATGTGCCGCCAATATTTTCAACATATTGAAAAGGCTTTAGGAGCCGATTTCTTTTGTTCATGAGCTTAACCAGCCCGTAAATCAGCACGATAACAAACAATAAAGCGAAAATCATCTTCACAAAATCAAAAGCTGAGACAGAAGGAGCAGCCGCTCCCTCCGTCTCATCAGCAGTTTGTGTTGTTTTTTCTTCCTTTTGCTCTGATTTATCTGCAGTTTTTTCATCTTTCTTTTGAAACCATTCGTTTACAGTTGAATTATCAGAGTCTGCCGCCGCAGCAGCAATCGGATGTACACTGAATAAAACGAAAAAACAAATAAAAACAATGAAATATTGACTCTTTTTCAACAGTCGTACACCCTTTAACTTAATGTTTTGTTGATTGCTTCAAGCACACGGTCTGCCTGGAAAGGTTTTACGATAAAATCCTTGGCGCCTGCCTGAATAGCATCGATAACCATTGATTGCTGTCCCATAGCAGAACACATAATGATTCTTGCCTGTGCATCAATTTGTTTAATTTCTTTTAATGCTGAAATACCATCCATTTCTGGCATCGTAATATCCATAGTAACGAGGTCAGGAGAATGCTCTTTATATTTTTCTACTGCCTGTGCTCCATTTTCAGCTTCCGCCACTACTTCAAAACCGTTTTTTACCAAAATATCTTTAATCATCATTCGCATAAATGCTGCGTCATCTACAATTAAAATTCTGTGTGCCATAATCTATCTCTCTCCTTGTGTTTCGTTATTTTAAATTATTAATGCGCTCTGCCTGGCTTAAAATGTCAGTGACTCTTACTCCGAAGTTTTCTTCAATGACAACGACCTCGCCTTTGGCAACGATACGCTGATTAACTAAAATATCTACCGGCTCCCCGGCTAATTTATCAAGCTCAATAATACTTCCGGCAGAAAGCTCCAAAATTTCTTTTACACTTCTCTTCGTTCTGCCAAGCTCAACAGTGATCGAAAGCGGGATATCCAAAAGCATATCCAGATTGTGAATAGGGGCTTGTGAAGCCTCGTTTGGATCAAACGCGGAAAATTCAACCGGTGAAACCTGAACTGGCGCTGCTTTTTTCGGTGTTCCCTGCCTTTTTGGCGGCTGCTGCTGTTGCTGCTGTGGTTCAATACGCGGCTCTGGCGTCACAGGCTCTTTCGGCTGCTCATATGTAACATCAGGCTGCGGCGTTGTTTCTTCCTCTGCATTTCCTGTATTCATAAGGCTTGAAATTAAATCTTTCGCAAATGTCAGCGGGTAAAGCTGCATAATGCTGGAGTCTATTAATTCTCCCACCTTTAAGTTGAAAGAAACTTTCACCAGCATTTCATCATCAGGAATACGGTCAGTTCCCTTTTTTTCAGTGACATCGAGCAATTCAACCCGAGGCGGTGAAATATCAATTTTTTTGCTGAATACAGTAGACATTGATGTAGCTGCCGATCCCATCATTTGGTTCATCGCTTCTTGAACCGCACTTAAATGGATTTCACCCAGTGAAGGGTCGGCGCCTTTTCCGTCTCCCCCGATCATTAAGTCAGCAATGATGGCCGCGTCATTTTGTTCCACGACCAGCAGGTTGCTGCCGCTGAAGCCCTCCGTATAATTTACTTCAATCGCTACATACGGTTCAGGAAACGCATCGCTGATTTTACTTTTAGGAATGACAGTTACGCTCGGAGTCGTAATATCGACCTTTTGATTTAAAAGCGTTGATAGTGCTGTCGCAGAACTGCCGAATGAAATATTTCCGATTTCACCGATCGCATCACGCTCCATTTCCGATAAGTCATGTACTTCCGGAACCTCTGGCTCATCCAGCGTGCTGCCTGTGCCGTTAAGAAGCGCGTCAATCTCATCTTGAGATAATCTATTATTCTCCATCTTGTTCACCTCTTATGTCGTGATCTAAAATTTGCACTGCCTGTTTTCGATTCACCCGGCCGGCTTGTCCTAAAAATTTCGGCTTATCTCCGACCAATACAGTAAGAGGATCCGTGACTGATTTGTCCAAAGTTATGCAGTCTCCGACTTCTAAACTTAAAAACTCTTCTATTGTCAGTTCAGATGTGCCGAGCTCGGCCACGACAGGTATTTGTGCTGTCATGATACGTTTTTCAAGCGACTTTGTTTCCTCAGGCTTTGGCTCATTTCTATCTGATTGCATCCAATAGTGGACTGAAAGCTTCGGTATGAGCGGCTCGAGGACGATATGCGGGATACAGAGATTTATGACACCGCTGATTTCACCGATTTGGGTATTGAGTGAGATCACCACGACTGTTTCATTAGGAGATACCATCTGAACGAATTGCGGATTCACTTCAAACTCAGTCATTTCCGGTTCAATATCAGCAATTGACTGCCAAGCTTCTTTATAATTTCCCAGTGCATTTTCAAATAAATTAGAAATGATTTTTGTTTCAATTTCTGTCAAGCTGTCTACCTTATTATGACTGATTCCAATTCCGCCCATTACCCGATCCATCATCGTATATGCAATTGTCGGGTTAACCTCCATCATAATCCTACCTTCCATCGGATGGACGTCAAACAGATTCAAAATCGTCATGTTCGGGATGGATCTGATAAATTCCTCATAAGGGACCTGGTCAACAGAGCTGACAGATATGTGAATATAGGTCCTGAGCTGAGCAGAAAAGTGAGTAGTAAGAAGTCTTGCAAAATTGTCATGAATTCTCGTTAGACTGCGGATCTGATCCTTGGAAAACCGCAGCGCACGTTTGAAATCATAAACTTTCACTTTCTTCTCTTTTTCTTCTTTTTTCAGCTCTTCAGCGTCCATTTCACCGGTTGATATTGCAGAAAGCAGCGCATCTATTTCATTTTGGGAGAGAACTTCTCCTGACATTTTCCTCACCTCCGTATTCTGTCAAATTATTGTTTATTGCAGATTAAAGGAGGTAATATACACTTTTTCTACTTTTCCTTCTTGGAGGTAGCTATTTAATTTTTCTTTTAGTTCCTTCTTAAAGGTTTCTTTTCCCTTGTCTCCCTCAATCTCATTAGCATTCGTATCAGCAAGCAGTGATATGACAGCGTCCTTCACTTGAAAATCACGTTTTTCAAGTTCTTCTTTTGATTTATCAGAGTCAGTTTCAAGTTTAATAGCAAGCCGGATAATGTTATCAGACTTTAAATTTGTTGTGATCTCTTCTACATCAACAGAAGATGCAACGATTTCATCAATACTTTTTTTCGCTTCACTTTTTTCTTCGGACTTTCCGCCTAAAACAAAATAAGCCGCCGCCCCGAGAGCACCAATTACGATAAGAATAATTAGTAAAATGATCATTAATTTTTTCTTCATTCCGGTTCCTCTATTCCTTGATCCATTGAAAATATTTGTATTTTTCGGTAGAAAGATGCGATCTTTTCCAGAACAGCTTCTTCATCTTCTTTTACTACAAACTTCTTACCGTTTGAAAGAGTGATTGTAGTATCCGGAAAGCATTCAATCTGTTCAATAAATAGCGCATTCAGTGTAAAGGGCTGCCCATTCAAACGGGTTACTTTAATCATAAAACAGCGGAGAAGCGGTTACTCGCCTCCCCTCCCTCCTTAACGTTTAAGGTTAACCAGTTCTTGAAGGATTTCATCAGATGTTGTAATAATTTTTGAGTTTGATTGGAATCCGCGCTGGGCAACAATCATTTCAGTAAATTCGTCAGTTAAATCAACGTTAGACATTTCGAGAAATCCTGATTTAAGTGAACCTGTACCTCCATCACCAGGCTGGTTGGCTGCACTGGCAGTCCCAGAGTTTAAAGACTCACGGTATAAGTTACTTCCGACTTTATCCAAACCGTCACTGTTTGCAAAAGTGACAATCCCGATTTGTCCGCCGTCTTGCGTTTGACCGCCCGCATCAACAATTGACACCTTTCCATCAGAACCAATACTAAAGCTTTGCGCATCAGTAGGAATTTGAATTGTTCCCCCATTCATATTTAATACATGGTAGCCATCACCTGTAACCAACGTTCCAGTATTATCTAAATAGAAGTTTCCTGCTCTTGTATAAGCTATTCCGTCGCCTGTATCAATTCTAAAGTAACCATCGCCGTCAATCGCTAAATCAAGTGTTCTTCCTGTGCTTTGTGTTGCGCTTGTTGAATGAATTGTATCAATTGTGCCAGAAGATGAACCTAAACCGATCTGCTTAGAGTTCGTACCGCCTATAGTTGCACCAGCTGCAGAACCGCCGGCAATCGTTTGGCTTACCATATCTTTAAAGGTAACACGGCTCTTTTTGAATCCTACTGTATTCACGTTGGCAATGTTGTTGCCGATAACGTCAAGCTTTGTTTGAAAGTTTTTCATACCGCTGATTCCAGAATAAAGTGAACGTAACATAATAAATTCCCCCAGATTTTTTTATTTAGAAGACTGTGCTACAGACATTACATTCCACGGATTGATCTCGGTCCCATCATCAAGAATGAGATAATAGCTCCCTTTAGAATGTTTAACAGAGCTTACAGTGCCAGTTTTATCTGTTGTACTTTGACCATCAGTCCAAGATACTTCTTTTCCCAACCAATCAACATACGAAGTAAACGGATCTTGATTTTCAACGAATTGAGTCATGGTCTTATTCATGTTCATCATTTGCTCTAAGCTTGAAAAAGTCGCCATCTGACTGATAAATTCTTTGTCATCAACCGGGTTGAGCGGATCTTGGTTTTGGACTTGGGTCATTAATATTTTTAAAAACTCATCTTTCCCCAAGCTGCTATTGCTAGTCGTCACAGTGCTTGTTTTTTCAGGCAGTTTATATTCTGAACTTATAGAAGTCATTCTTCTTCCTCCATTTCAACCATCGACACTTCATCGAGGAGATCGCCGAAATCATTTGATTGCTTTTTCTGTCTTTGCTGTCTCTGCCCCTCCTGCTGCTGTTTCTGTTCATCAGAAAGCTGGCCGTATATCGGCTGATCTCCGCTTTGAACCGGGAGAGTAAAACGGTCAATTTGGACGGCCATATTCGGCAATGATTGCTTCAGCTGAGGAAGATGCTGTTCAAGCAGTTCTTTTGCTGATTGGCTCGATGCAATGATCTTACTCTGAAACATCCCATTTTCATTTGTCAGCTTGATTGTGACAAATCCTAAATGTTCAGGGTTCAGCCGAATGGTGAAACTTCCCGTCGATCTGCCGAATGGCGTATATTTCATCTGCTTCCATGCATTGATCACTTGATCAGCCACCGTTTTTGTTTCGGCAGCCGGTAAATCAGATGACATTTGCTGCAGATCAAGTGCTTGAATTCCTCCTATGCTCCGGTACCCTGAAAACAGCATTTGGAGTCCTGATTTACTATCTACAGGCTGATTACTTCCAGATGCGTCCGGTGCAATTTTACTGGATGAACTTTGCGAGAGCGGTGCGAGGGCACGCTTTTCAAAGTCTTGCGATGATTCGGATGATTTCGATAACAAGAAAGCTTTCAGCTGACTTTCAGCTAAATTCCATTCTTTAGTCCCTTTTTGAGGAAGCATAGACATTTGTTCCATTAAGCTTTGAAAGCTTTTCAGCTCTGACGCTGTCATCAAATAAAGTTTTGAACTTGACTCATCTTTAGTGAATATTTGCTGTTTAAGATCCTGAATCAGCTGTTGAGATACGCCCTTTTTTTCTAATGCAGAAAGAAATTGATCTCCATTCTGATAAATGACATGAGCTTCATTGCCATTCCCGCGGTCAGACAGCTTACTCCCTTCTAGCAGCTGACTAATGAACATCTGGATAAGGACAAGTTCTTTATCACCCTCAGATACTTCATTCTCCTGATTTGGTCGCTCTGTATCAAACTTCAGTTCTCCATTAATGTCAGCAGCAGAACCATTGGCAACCAGAGCCGTTTTACCTTCTGAAATGGTTTTCTTCACTTCTGCGAGTAATTGATCCGTCCCTTCGGACATTTTTGATTCAACTGCTTGCAACAGATTCTGCAGCATTTGCTGAGCGGTTTCATCCAACTGCTTCCCTGTTAGTTTGCTTAATGTTTGCAGAAGTTCCGCTTTTTGTTTGTCTTGATCTTCAGGACTTGCATTTAGCCAATCACTGATTTTTTTAAGCGCATCTGCTAAAAGCTGATCACTGGAATCAGGAGTTCCCTTTCCTTGTTCTGAGAGTTCCTTCAATCCGGTCTCAGACATAAGCCAGTTTTGAAAAACTCCCTGGTTGCTTTTCATGGTTTTAGCCACAGTCCCCGCTGTAGTTTGCAGCAAAGGTCCCGCAAATTCAAGCAGCTTCACCTTAAATCCCCCTATTCTTGGCTGGCAGCAATTTTTTCTGTATAAGTTGCTGCTTGCTCAGGAGTCATTTTCGCCAATATGTCAGCAAGCTGCTTTTTGCTTAGGCCATTCAATATTTTTAGCGCTTCTTGCTCCTTTAATTGGGCAATAATTTTAGCAGCCTTTCCGCTGTCCATACTTTTATATACACTGATCACTTTGTCATTTTCAGAAGAAGAATTCGAGCCTGATGCATTTTCAGTATTATCTTCTGATGACTTTTTTTGATCCTCCGCCGTCTTTTCAAGTGAACGGATCTTTTGATTGAGTCTGTCGATTTCAGATTTACTCGTTTCTAAATCTTTATTCAATATACTGATTTCACTTTTTTGATCCTTAATGGTCTTTTCCAGAGCTGCCGTATTACTGCTATCCTTATTTGATGCTGTGTCTTTTTTATTTTCGGTTTCAGGAACCAATTCTTTTAGAACCGGCGTTTTTGCCGCAGCTTCCTGTATCGGCTTTAAAACATTGACACCAGCAGCCCAAAGAACAATCCCCCCTGCGATTAGTAGAAACATCAGCGGAAGGATAATGATAAGCAAAACCGAACGGAACTTACCTGATTCTTTCTTTTTGCCGGACATTACATTCGCTCCTAATGGCCTTGAATCATAAACTGCTTAATCGAAATATCATCCATTTCTTTCATCTCAGCAGCTTTGTCTTCAATAGCAAACATTTTAAACTGTTTTTCACGCATTTTTTCAAACTTTTTCACTTCAATATTTTTCTCTGTCAAAATTTCTTGTTTTTGATTCATTTGATTTCTTTTCATAATCACAAGCTTTTGATAGTGATAAATCGTATTTTCAAGATTCGAGACAAATTGCTGGTAATGCCTCATTTCTTGTACACTCATGCCGCTTTTCAATTTCTTTTCCTTATCTTGTTCAAGCAATTCCTTTTTGCTCATATTCTCATATAATTTTTCAGCAACGTTTTCAAATTCAGAAACGGATTGCTGATACTCGGATAAGGATTGATCTTTCTCATTTTCTTTTAGTTCCAGCAGCTTCTGGAATCTAAATTGATAAGCCACGTTTATTCCTCATTTCCTGTCAAACTAGTTAATGCAGCAATACTTTCTTCCAATAGTGCTGATTCGTCTGTTCCCTGTTTTAAAAATTGAATAAGTTGCGGATAAAATTGTATCGCTTCATCAATTTCTCTTGAGGATCCTCTTTTGTAAGCTCCGATATTAATGAGATCTTCTGAATTTTGATATGTCGATAAAAGTTCACGGAATTTATTTGCTGCATCTAGGTGTTGCCTTGTCGATATGTTTGACATCACCCTACTGATGCTTTTTAGTATATTAACTGCAGGAAACTGGCCTTTATTGGCAAGAGCCCTGTCCAATACAATATGTCCGTCTAAAATTCCGCGAACAGTGTCAGCAATCGGCTCATTCATGTCATCCCCGTCTACCAATACTGTATAAAACGCGGTAATGGTTCCGTGTTCATTTGCACCAGTTCGTTCTAATAAACGAGGTAAAATAGCGAACACAGAAGGTGTATAGCCTTTTGTCGTCGGAGGCTCTCCGGCGGCCAGTCCAATCTCTCGCTGCGCCATTGCCACCCTTGTAACAGAATCCATCATAAACATGACATTTTGGCCTTTATCGCGGAAATACTCAGCAATTGCCGTTGCTGTATATGCCGCTTTCAATCTCATTAATGCTGGCTGATCTGAGGTGGCAACGACTACAATCGATCGTTTCAGCCCCTCATCCCCAAGATCTTTTTCAATAAACTCCCTAACCTCTCGCCCGCGTTCCCCCACCAGTGCAATGACGTTTAAGTCTGCCTCTGTCTGCTTGGCGATCATCCCCATTAATGTGCTTTTTCCGACACCGCTTCCTGCAAAAATGCCAATCCTCTGGCCTTTACCGACTGTCAGCAAGCTGTCAATTGATCTGACTCCGACTCCCATCTTTTCACGGATAGGCGGCCGTTTCATCGGATTAGGCGGTGATTGCTCCGTCGATACAGGCGAAAGCCCTTTCGGCAAAAGCTTGCCGTCAAGCGGCTCTCCAAAAGCATCTATGACTTGTCCGATCAGTCCGGCTCCGACTTTAACCCGAAGAGATTCACCAGTGGCTTCTACAATGCTGCCGGGTGCAATGCTTGCAGCCTCTAAATAAGGCATAAGGAGAATACTTTCTTCCTGGAAGCCGACAACCTCAGCTTTAATGACGTTCCCAGATTGCCCTTTTGCATAAATCAGGCACACGTCGCCAATTGAGCTTGCAGGCCCTTTTGATTCAATCATCAGGCCGATCACCCGCTTGACTTTTCCGTACCGTTTATACGAGTCCGTCATTTCTATACAATCTATCAGACTCTGTGTCTTCATTCAGCTGCCCCCGCTTCCAGCGCTGTCAGAAGTTTATCTTTCAATTGCATCAATTGTGTGTCAACACTCGCATCTACCCTGCCAAAAGGAGTTTCAATATAACAGGATCCTTTTGGAGCTTTTTCATCAGCATATATGCCAAGCCGGCATTCTTTATAAAGCAGCTGCTGGATTTCATCTTTTTGCTGAAAGACTGTCTCATAGTAATATGGATCCACATATATTGATATATCGTCATATTCCTTTACTTCGTTTATGACCTGTTTCACTAGCAGGAGAAAAGCCTCTTTATCATCAGATTTTTGCTGCCAAACTTTTTTAGCTAGTGCAACGGCAAGCTCAACGATTTCTTCATTAGCGTTTTCAAGCTTATCCTCAACAGCTTTTCTGGACATTTCAATTATGCTGTTTGCTTGATCGATCAGCTCGCCATACTGTTGAAGCGTCTCAGCTTTTCCTAATGCCACACCTTGTTCAAAGCCCTCGGCTTTTGCTTCCTCAATCAGCTTCTGTTTTTCAGCCGCCCAATCATTTTTTTCCTGCTCAATTTGACGGCGAATATTTTCTATATGGCTGTTTGCCTGCTCAGAAATCCGGTCAGCTTCCTCTTTCACCCGGGCCATAAGCGCTTCTGGGTTCTCTTCAGCCTGCAAAAGGTGAGAATGATCAATACGCACCTCTTGGACAGAGAGTTTTCTTCTTTCCTTTTGTGGAGAAAAAGATGATTCTTGTTTAATGATATTAGACAATAATATCGTCCCCTCCGCCTCTTGCTATCACAATTTCACCGGCTTCTTCAAGCTTTCTGACGATGCTTACAATTCTTGATTGAGCTTCTTCTACATCTTTCAAGCGTACAGGGCCCATAAATTCCATTTCTTCTTTAAAGGTTTCAACCATACGCTGTGACATATTGTTGAATACAATTTCTTTGACTTCTTCGCTTGCAACCTTTAATGAAAGGAGCAGATCGTCGTTTTCAACATCGCGAATGACTCTCTGAATTGCGCGGTTATCAAGTGTAACAATATCTTCGAAGACAAACATCCGCTTTTTAATTTCTTCAGCCAGATCGGGATCCTGAATTTCCAATGAATCCAAGATCGTCTTCTCTGTTCCTCTGTCTACCCCGTTTAACACTTCAACAACAGCTTCAATTCCGCCTGTTTGTGTATAATCTTGAGTAAAGGCAGAAGATAATTTTTGTTCCAGAATCCGTTCTACCTCATTAATAATTTCAGGTGACGTTCTGTCCATGACCGCGATTCTTCTCGCAACCTCAGCCTGCACTTCAGGATTCAGCTCGGATAAAATTTGCCCAGCTTGCACAGGATCTAAATAAGACAAGATTAAAGCCATCGTCTGCGGATGCTCTTGCTGTATAAAATTCAAAATTTGTTCGGGCTCCGCTTTTCTGGCAAAATCAAATGGTTTAACCTGTAAAGAAGAAGTCAGCCTGTTTAGAATGTTTTCCGCCTTATTCTCTCCAAGCGCCTTCTCAAGAACTTGTCTCGCATAGCTTAGGCCGCCTTGAGAAATATAATCTTGCGCAATGGCTATATTATGAAATTCTTCTATAATTTCATCCTTTTTTTGATGATCGACACTTCGAACACCTGATATTTCCAGGGTAAGCCTTTCAATTTCTTCATCGGTTAAGTGCTTATATACAGAAGCTGACACATCTAACCCCAAGGAAATCATGAGAATGGCTGCTTTTTGTTTTCCTGTAAGCTTATCTTGATCACGTCTCGCCATTTCTAATTCCTCCTAATCCTCGGCCAGCCAGCTTCTCAGCAGTTTTGCAAAATCTTCCGGCTTGTCTTTCGCCATCTTTTCAAGCTGTTTTCGTCTGACTGTTTCCGCTGTTTCATTTTCCTCTTCATTGATATCAGGCAAATTGATTGGTTCTTGAGGAACTTCATACTCATATTCCTCAAATTCATCCTCTTGCGCCCGTTTCTTTCTGACAAGCATAATGATCAGAACAATGATCGCTGCGATTAAAACACCGCCTACGATATATGCCCACAGCGGGATACCTGAAGATTTTTCTGTATTTGTATCCAAGTTGACTTTCCCGTCAAATGGCTGAACGGAGACCACAATTTTATTATTAATATCTTCATCAGAAAGGTTCTGGTTTTGTGTTGCATCCTTATCTAGTGATGTTCTGACTACAGTTGAGAGGATTTTTTGTATATCATCCTGTCTTTCAGTTGATAGCGACGCTGTATTTTTGGCATCAGGCGGCTCTACCATTACTTGAATCCCTAAATCTCTGACCTTATAAGGACTTTCAGCGATTTCTTTATGGATTCGGTTAACCTCGTAATTGATTTTATTGCTGCTTTTTTCGTAGTTCCCACTTTCGGTATTTTCACCGTCAGCTTCATAATTTGTTACATCTTCGTCGCCGGTTCCGGCAGTTCCACCGTTGGCAGCACCGTCACCCTGGTATGTTTCAGATACCTTTTCAGCGCTGACTGCAATGCCTTCCATGTTTTCTTTATCAACAGGCTCGACAATGTCTTCTGTGCGATTTTCTTTAGTGAAATCAATGTCTGCTGTAACGGAGACAACGACTTTATCTTGTCCCATCATCGTTCCAAGCAGTGACTGAACATGTTTTTGAATGTCTTTTTCAACTTGGGACTTAATTCCCTGCTGAGAAGAATAACTATCCGCGTAGGACCCTGCATCGCTGTCTGATTTGTCGTAGTATGTAGAATTTTGGTCCATGATGACGATGTTATCTTCTTTTAGGTTCGGTACACTTTTCGATACCAGATGATACAATCCGTTGATCTGGCTTTGTTCAAGTGTGTAGCCCGGCTGAATCTGCAGAACGATTGATGCAGATGCTGCAGATTGCTCCTCACCGACAAACACTGCGTCTTTCGGGAGGTTAATCATTACTTTTGAATTTTTGATACCGTCCATTTCATTGATCAAATTTGACAGTTCTGTCTGTGTGGCTTTCACTTTCACCATATCAAACTCATTATCTGTCAAACCAAAGCCGGCATTCTGCCCAAAAAATGAATAATCAATTGATCCAGTTTTGGGGAGTCCTTCTGCAGCCATCTGCACTTTTAAAGAATCAACCTGATCTTCTGGAACACTAATTACTGTACCGCCATTCGAAAGTTCGTTTGGCACTTTTTTTGCATCCAGTTCTTCTTTGATTTGCCCTGCTTCTTCGGCAGACAAATCCTTGTACAGCGGTGCCATTTTAGAACTTGAAGCAAAAACACTAATAATAATTCCAATAATAATAATTGCCGCTAAAGCACTAATCATTAAAATCTTTTGTAATTTAGATCTATTTTTCCAAAACTCACTCGTTTTGTTTTTCATTTGCATTAGAGTACGATTCATGTTAACCCCCGGTCATTCCACTCTTTCTCTTAATCGTCAGACCCCCTACATTTGCATTCTCATAATCTCCTGATAAGCTTCCACAGCTTTATTGCGGAACTCTGTTGCTGCAGTTAGAGAGATGCTTGCTTTTTGAGCGGCGATCATGACCTCATCAAGATTTACATCTTTTCCTGCAGCCAAGGCATTAGTCATGTTGTCAGAAGCTACTTGGGACTCATTTAACGAACTAATAGAGTTTTTTAAAAGCTCCGAAAAGCTTGTTTGATTTGAAGAATCTGTTTTTTGGCTATTGTTTACTTGATTTGTTGCATTTTGAGTGTTTTGAGTATTTTGAACCTGAAAAGGAGAAATTGCATTAATCACATTCATTCACCTTACTTTCCGATTTCTAACGCCTTCATCAGCATTCCCTTTGTGGCATTCATCGCTGTGACATTCGCCTCATATGATCTTGTGCTGCTGACAAGGTCAACCATTTCTTTCAACGGATCAACATTAGGCTTTTGTACATATCCTTCAGCGTTTGCATCAGGGTCTGTCGGATCATAGACAAGATTAAATTCTGAATCATCTTCCGTAATTTTAGAAACTTTTACACCGTTTCCAGCATTGCCGCTTCCGCTCATTTGAGAATTGAGAATGGAAGAGAACGATTCACCTTTTGACTGAAGGGAAACCATTTTTCTTCTGTAAGGCATCCACTCTCCGTTCACCTGCTTAGCTCTTGTCGTATCCATATTTGCCAAGTTAGACGATACAACGTCCATTCTGACTCGCTGAGCTGTTAAAGCAGATGCTGAAACATTTAAGCTATGAAAAGCTGTCATCATTTTCCTCCTGTTAATACGGTCTTCAGCGAATTAAATTTACCGTTCATTCTCTCAACTAATGCTTGATAGTTGATTTGATTTTGTGCCAATTCTGTCATCTCTTTGTCAACGTCAACATTGTTTCCATTTTGCTGATACGATGTATCTCCGCTCGTTACAATTGAATAATTCGAATCAGTTCCAGAAAAATCAATATGACGATAGTCTGTTTTTATCGCTTCAAGACGAGAGGATTCTTGATCTAATAAATTTTGGAAAGAGACTTTTTTCGCCTTATAGTTCGGTGTATCTATATTGGCGATATTATTAGTTATGACTTTTTGCTTAATATCCGCTCTGCCCAAGGCATTTTCAAGATTTTGTATCGTTCCAGAAAATAAGCTCAAATCCACTTACCTCCATTTCAGTTTTTTTCACCCTCAATATCCTTGTCGAGAATTGTAAAACTATATGCTTATTGTAAGAAATAACAGGCATAAAGTCTATGAAGATCGTGTAAAAAAATGTCCTCACAATTATCTATTTTATAACTAGGTATATAGTCCTAGATTGTTAGAACTACATTTTCCTCCTTAATATAAGCCTGAAAATAGCAGAATTTCTGTTTTTTCTATAATCTTTTCGTCATTTTTGAGCCTTTTTAAAGACATTTATGAGATTTATTAAAATTATTACAAAGAAAGACTTTCAACCCAGGAAATAAAGCTTATTGATTTCCTTTATTTGAAACAAAAAAGAACCCCTTAAGAGGGGGTTCTTTGCGTGATTAATGAGATTTTAGATTTTCTAATTCGATTAGGAATTTATTGTTTAGGACTTTGATATAAGTACCTTTCATTCCTAATGATCTTGACTCGATAACACCCGCGCTTTCCAGCTTTCTGAGTGCATTCACAATAACAGAACGGGTAATCCCGACGCGGTCAGCGATTTTACTTGCAACGAGAAGACCTTCGTTTCCGTCAAGCTCTTCAAAAATGTGCTCAATTGCTTCAAGCTCACTGTAAGAAAGAGAACTGATAGCCATTTGAACGACAGCTTTGCTTCTTGCTTCCTCTTCGATTTCTTCTGCTTTTTCTCTCAGGATCTCCATACCGACAACTGTAGCGCCGTATTCAGCGAGAATTAAGTCATCGTCATTAAATTGATCCTGTAAACGTGAAAGAATGAGTGTTCCTAATCTTTCTCCGCCTCCGATGATCGGTACAATTGTTGTTAAACCAGCTTGAAACAAGTCTCTGTTCTCAACAGGAAAAGCAGTATATTCACTATTAATGTCCAAGTTAGAAGATGTTTCAGGGACGTTAAATAGATTTTTCGTATATTCTTCAGGGAATTGACGATCCTCAAGCATTTTTTTCATACGATCATTTTCAATTTGCTGGTTAATAGAATATCCAAGGAGTTTGCCTCTGCGGCTTACAACGAAAATATTGGAATCAATTACATCCCGCAGCGTCTCCGCCATTTCCTTGAAGTTTACCGGTTTCCCTGCCGCAGCTTGCAGCATGGAGTTAATAATTCGTGTTTTTTGTAATAAAGCCATGATAAATAATCCTCCTAAACGTTCCTCTTATTAAATTTTTCACAAAATAAATTGACTTAAATCTTTGTTTTTTGCTATCGTTCCGAGCTTTTCTTCGACATACTGTGGTGTAATCGTTATTTTCTCCATTGTTACATCAGGAGCTTCAAACGACAGATCTTCTAATAAGCGTTCAAGTATTGTATGAAGGCGTCTCGCACCGATATTATCTGTGTCCTGGTTCACATGATAAGCAACTTCAGCAATCTTATGAATAGCTTCGTCAGAAAATTCAAGAGATATACCTTCTGTCTGCAAATTGTTTCAGCAGTGCATTATCCGGCTCAACCAAAATTCTCACGAAGTCGTCTACCGTGAGTTTGCTCAATTCTACACGAATCGGGAAACGCCCCTGCAGTTCAGGAATCAAATCAGATGGTTTGGCCATATGAAACGCTCCTGCTGCAATAAATAACACATGGTCAGTTTTTACCGAACCATATTTAGTAACAACGGTAGAACCCTCAACGATTGGGAGGATGTCGCGCTGAACGCCTTCTCTAGATACATCGGCAGAAGATGACGCGCCGCCGTTTTTTGCAATTTTATCAATCTCGTCGATAAAGATAATTCCGCTCTCTTCTGCTCTCTGAACAGCTTCCTGGCTGACTTCATCCATATCGATGAGTTTGCTTGCTTCTTCATTCGTCAGGACTTTTCTGGCTTCTCTGACTGTCATTTTGCGTCGTTTCTTTTTCTTTGGCATTAATCCGCTCAGCGCATCCTGCATATTCATGCCCATCTGCTCCATACCCGAGCCCTGCAGCATGTCAAACATAGAAGGCTGTTGTTCTTCGACTTCTACTGTTACATAGTAGTCTTCGAGCTCTCCTAAAGCCAGCTGATGCGCCATGCGTTTTCTTTTTTCTTCAATGTTTGCTTCTTCCTGGCTCTCCGCCTCATCTTCGCCGTTCGGCTGGCTGCCGCCAAAAAACATCTCAAACGGATTTTTAACGCCTGATTGTTTTTTCTTCCCAGGAACTAACAGACGAACAATGCGTTTGTTTGCATTTTCTTCTGCCTGCTCCTTTACTTCATTCATTTTCTCTTCTTTGATAAGCCGAACAGAAGTTTCCACAAGGTCTCTGACCATTGATTCAACATCTCTGCCTACATAGCCGACTTCAGTAAATTTTGTTGCTTCAATTTTGATAAATGGCGCACCTGAAAGCTTGGCAATTCGTCTTGCAATTTCAGTTTTCCCAACGCCAGTAGGCCCCATCATTAAAATGTTTTTCGGAACGACCTCGTCCTTCAGCTTTTCATCCAGAAGACTTCTTCTATAGCGGTTTCTTAATGCCACGGCGACAGCTTTTTTCGCGTTTTGCTGACCGACAATATATTGGTCTAACCGATCTACAATCTGTCTTGGTGTTAACGGTTGTTTTTCCATGCGCCTCAAGTCCTTTCTATTCAAGCTCTTCCAGTATGATTTGATCGTTCGTGTAAACACAGATTTCGCCTGCTGTTTCTAACGCGGCTCTAGCAATCTCACTTGCAGACATGCTGTCACCGGCATGCTTTTTCAGAGCTCTTCCGGCTGCCAGAGCGTAATTGCCTCCTGATCCAATCGCGAGAATGCCGTCATCTGGTTCGATCACCTCGCCTGTTCCCGATACGAGAAGCAAAGTATCCTGATTCATAACTATCAGCATGGCTTCAAGCTTTCTAAGCACTTTATCGCTACGCCATTCCTTCGCAAGCTCAACAGCTGCCCGTTTTAAGTTGCCGTTATATTCTTCAAGCTTAGCTTCAAACTTTTCGAATAATGTGAAAGCGTCTGCAACAGATCCTGCAAACCCGGCAAGAACCTTGCCGTTAAACAGTTTTCTCACTTTTCTTGCAGTGTGTTTCATGACAACAGCCTGACCAAATGTCACTTGGCCGTCTCCGGACATAGCGCTTCTTCCCTTATGCTGTACGGCAAATATTGTGGTCGCATGAAAAGATGACATAAAGGGCCTCCTTTAATTTTTCTTAAAAGCTCTTGGATGGTGAGACATATATGTGTTTCTCAACATTTCCTTCGAAACGTGCGTGTATATCTGTGTCGAAGACAGATTGGAATGCCCAAGCAGTTCCTGAACGCTTCTTAAATCTGCTCCTTCGTTTAACAGATGAGTGGCGAACGTATGTCGAAGCATATGCGGATGGATATGTAAAGTGCCAGACGCTTTTTGAACAAGCCCGCTTAAAATATGCCTGATGCCTCGGGCTGTAAGCGGTCCGCCTCTTTGATTTACGAATAATAGATCATGAGGTTCTTTTGCTTTCATCAGCAAGCACTGTCTCCCGCTATTCATATATACCTTCAACGCTTCGCGGGCGTAAGACCCAAAGGGGATATAGCGCTGCTTCTTGCCTTTACCGTGAACAAGCACAGTGTCCATAAATAAGTCAACATCGTTAACAGTTATGGAACAGCATTCACTGACCCTCATTCCGGTGGCATAGAGAAGCTCTAACAGCGCTTGATCCCTCATTCCGGTCGGCTGGCTTATATCTGAAACTTCAAACAGCTCTTCAAGCTCTTTTTGATATAAAAACTTTGGTATCCGTTTCTCTTGTTTCGGCAGATGAACAAGCTGAAACGGATTTTCTTCAACAAGTTTTTCCCGCATCAGAAACTTATAAAAGCTTCTTAATGCAGATATCTTTTTGCTTATTGTTCTTCTCGATAAACCTTTTTCATAGGCTTCTGTCAAAAAAATCCTAGTATCTTGATATACAGCTTTTTCAAATCCATTTATACCTTGAACGCGCAGGAAAGTCTCGAATTCTTCAATTGAATCCACATAATTCACAATAGTATATTGTGAATAATTTTTTTCAATTTGTAAATATTCAACGAATAACTTTACGAAATTCTTAACATTCTCCATGCCTAATACCTCCCCAGGAAGGGCTTTTAAATGGTATCACAAATCGCGTTCAGGTTGCAATCAATACCTATATTGTTTTCGAAATTGTTTGAATTGTCTCGATCGCACGGTTCGCGTATTGTTCATTACGCTCTTTTTTATTTTTAATTTTAACAGGCAATTCTTTTAAAAGCCCAAAGTTTGCATTCATCGGCTGGAAGTTCTTCTGGTTTGTTGTTGTAATATAGTGAGCCATGCTGCCTATTGCTGTTTCCTGAGGGAAAGTGACAAGCTCTTCTCCTAAAACAAGTTTAGCCGCGTTAATACCTGCTACCAGTCCTGAGGCAGCGGATTCCACATATCCTTCTACTCCCGTCATTTGGCCTGCAAAGAATAGATCACTGCGGTTTTTAAATTGATATGTCGGTTTTAACAGGCTTGGAGAGTTAATGAAAGTATTTCTGTGCATCACGCCGTATCTGACGATTTCTACGTTTTCAAGTCCTGGAATCAATTTGAGAACTTCCTTTTGGTCTCCCCATTTTAAATGAGTCTGGAACCCTACAATATTATAGAGTGTTCCCGCTGCATCATCCTGTCTGAGCTGAACGACAGCATGTGGACGTTTTCCTGTAACAGGATGCTCTAAACCAACCGGTTTCATCGGTCCGAAAAGCATTGTTTTCTTTCCCCGTTTTGCCATGACTTCAATCGGCATGCAACCTTCAAAGAAAATTTCTTTTTCAAATTCTTTTAATGGGACTGTTTCTGCTGATGTTAATGCTTCATGAAAACGGTCAAACTCTTCTTCTGTCATCGGGCAGTTTAAATATGCCGCTTCACCTTTATCATAACGAGATTTCAAGTACACTTTATCCATATCAAGGCTGTCTTTTTCTACAATTGGCGCCGCTGCGTCATAAAAATACAAATAGTCCTCGCCAGTCAGCTCCTTCAGCTGTGCAGACAGCGATTCAGATGTTAACGGACCCGTTGCGATAATGGTAGGACCTTCAGGAATTCCAGTCACTTCTTCATTAATAACAGTTACGTTTGGATGATTTTTCACCCGATTTGTCACACTTGCGGCAAATTCATGACGGTCTACTGCGAGAGCGCCGCCGGCAGGCACCGAACATTCGTCAGCAGCCGCGATGATGGCTGAATCAAGCGCCCGCATTTCTTCCTTTAATACACCGACAGCGTTAGCAAGCGTATTGGAACGCAGAGAGTTGCTGCACACAAGCTCGGCAAATTTATCTGTATGGTGCGCAGGCGTTTGTTTAACAGGGCGCATTTCAAATAGATTGACTTGAATCCCTCGTTTGGCAAGCTGCCACGCCGCTTCACTTCCTGCGAGTCCGGCTCCGATTACATTCACTGTTTGTTGGTTCATCTTTCACATCTCCTAGTTTATTATTCAAGGCCTTCTTTTAACACACAAAGAAGGTGAGCAAGACCCTGCTCACCGCTACTTCTGTGGTTCTTCCTTATAATCGCATTCCACACATTGGACTTGTATGCCTTTTTTGAGTTTTTTCTCGACGAGCATTTTTCCGCATTTCGGGCATTTTCGTTCAATTGGTTTGTCCCAGGAAACGAATTCACAGTCCGGATAACGGTCACAGCCGTAAAATACCCGTTTCTTTTTCGATTTTCGTTCAACAATATTTCCTTCACCGCAGCTCGGACACTTCACACCGATTTGTTTGACAATCGGCTTTGTATTTCGGCAATCGGGGAAATTGGAGCAAGCTAAGAATTTACCGTATCGGCCCATTTTATACACCATAGGAGAACTGCACAATTCACAATCTTCTCCGGCATATTCTGGTTCAATTTCAACTTCCTTCATTTCTGATTCGGCTTTTTTCACACGCTTTTCAAAATCGGTATAGAAGTTATCAATAATCTGTACCCATTCTATATTGCCTTCCTCAACATTATCAAGGTCTTTTTCCATTTTTGCCGTAAACTCAACGTTAATGATTTCGGGGAAAAATTCCATGATCAGCTCAAGCACGATCTGCCCTAATTCTGTGGGAACAAACCGTTTATTATCCAGTCCAACGTACCCGCGCCGCTGAATCGTATCAAGGGTCGGAGCATAAGTGGACGGACGGCCGATCCCGAGTTCTTCAAGCGTTTTAACCAAACGGGCCTCAGTATAGCGCGGAGGCGGCTGGGTAAAATGCTGCTCCGGTTCTATATCTTTTGATAATACCGTATCGCCTTCCTGTAAGTCAGGCAGCATCCGGTCTTTTTCTTCCATTTGATCGTCTTTTCCTTCAACATACACCTTCATAAACCCGGAAAACTTGACTTTACTTCCATTTGCACGAAAAGTCAAACCGTTGTTTGTCAGGTCGACACTCATTGTATCGAGAACAGCAGGTGCCATTTGGCTGGCAACAAAGCGCTCCCAAATTAATTTATACAATCTCATTTGATCTCTGCCAAGTACTGCTTTTAATTCACTTGGTTTTCTGAGAACTGATGTCGGGCGAATCGCTTCGTGAGCGTCCTGAGCATTTTCATTCTTTTTCGCAGGCTTTCGTTTGCCGCCTAAGAACTCTTTGCCGTATGCCTGATCAATAAATGCAGCGGCTTCATCCACCGCCGTATTTGAAATACGGGTTGAATCCGTTCTCATATACGTGATCAGACCGACCGTTCCTTCTCTTCCAAGATCAATTCCTTCATATAATTGCTGTGCAATCATCATCGTTTTCTTCGCTCTGAAATTGAGCTTGCGAGCCGCTTCCTGCTGCAGGGTGGAAGTGGTAAAAGGCAAGGCCGGATTACGTTTGCGTTCCTTTTTCGTTACTTTTTCAACTGTGTATTTATTGCCTTTGAGCTGAGAAAGAATGTCTTTTACATCGGCTTCACTTTTTAAAGGAAGTTTTTTGCCGTTTTTTCCGAAAAAGCTCGCTTCGAACGTTTCCTGTCCTTTCAAGAACGTACCGTCAATTGTCCAATATTCCTCCGGCTTAAAGTCGTTAATTTCTTTTTCGCGGTCAATAATCAAACGGAGGGCAACGGATTGAACACGGCCTGCGCTAAGCCCTTTCTTGACTTTCTTCCATAGGATAGGACTGATTTTATATCCGACAAGCCGGTCTAAAATACGTCTCGCCTGCTGTGCATCCACTAAATCCATATTGATCATGCGAGGATGCTTAAACGATTCCTTAATGGCATCTTTTGTAATTTCATTAAACACCACACGGCAATCAGAATTGAGATCTAACTCAAGGCTGTGTGCCAAGTGCCATGCAATCGCTTCCCCTTCTCTATCGGGGTCGGCTGCGAGATACACTTTTTTGGCTTTTTTCGCAGCTGTTTTCAGCTCTTTCAACACCGGTCCTTTACCTCGAATGGTAATATATTTCGGTTCAAAATTCTGTTCTATGTCAACTCCCATTTGACTTTTTGGAAGATCCCGGACATGTCCCATTGATGCTTTTACTTTATATTTTTTACCTAAGTAACGTTCAATCGTTTTCGCCTTAGCGGGCGATTCCACGATGACTAGATAATCAGACATTTTCATCCCCCTCAAGAGGTGTTCTCTCTCTTTTCAAGTATTTCAATTTTGTTTTGCAGCTGTCTTTATTTGGCTTTCAACATTTCCATTCTTAATGATGAACGTCATTATTTAAATAGAAAACAATATGCAACTTTAAATCCTCACTATTATTAAATATTACAATGCCGTTTGTCAAACGATAATTCAAAAGGGTTCCGTATATTGAACGTTTCTCTCAGGAAGCTCCTCGAAAATATCCTCTGCTGACCATATGGCTTTAGCCCCCTGCTGGATCAGTTTTATAGGACCTCCTGCGTACGGATCAAATAATGAGCCGGGTACGGCAAATACTTCTCTTCCTTGTTCCAGTGCTTGATATGCAGTAATCAGCGAACCACTTTTTTCTTTGCCCTGCACGACAATAACGCCTTCACTTAATCCGCTAATGATACGGTTTCTCATAGGGAAATGCCATTTTTGGGGTTTGGTTTCAGGTGGGTGCTCTGACAGAAGGATATGGTGTTTAGCCATATGATCTGCTAACTGAAGGTTTTCCCGGGGATATATGTGTTGAAATCCGCCCGCAATGACGCCGATTGTCCGCCCCTTCGCCTTAATACTTGCAGCATGGGACATTCCGTCTATCCCAGACGCCAGTCCGCTGACAATCACCCAATTTTTACGGCAAAGCTCTTTTGTAAGATGATTGACAATTTGTATCCCATAAGCTGTTGGATTTCTTGTCCCTACAATTCCAATTTTCCTCCCTTTAGAAAGAAGGGTCAAATCACCCTTTGCAAACAGGACGGCGGGGGGATCATAAATGGTTTTCAGCCAGAAAGGATATTGCTTTGAAGAAATCGGGATGGGGTTAATTCCTTGCTCATGGTAAGCAGCAAGTACACGCTGAAGCTTTGGATATTGTTCTTCTATTTTATTTTTTAATGCAGCTGCCTTTATTTTACCTCGAGTAACAGTTTCTAACACGGGTGAAGTCAGCGACATAGACGGATCAGCTTTCCACCATTTTAATAGAAGGGATGGGGATAATAATTGATTGATTCTGCAAATCATTAAACAGGCAGCGGCCTGATCCAATATATTGACCTCCTTTTGACAGAAAAAGCAGGAACAGCCTTGACGGCTGCCCCTTCTTTATTAATGCGTTTTGCAAGTTTCGAACAAGTTCTTCTCTTTCAGCACCTTAATTAAGGTTTCGCCCATTACAGAAGGTGTCTCTGCAACTTCGATTCCGCATGCATTAAGCGTTTTGATTTTTTCATCAGCTGTCCCTTTTCCACCGGAAATAATGGCGCCTGCATGCCCCATGCGCTTCCCTGGAGGTGCTGTTTTCCCGCCGATAAAACCGACTACCGGTTTTGTCATGTTGGCTTTTACCCACTCTGCCGCTTCCTCTTCGGCAGTACCGCCGATTTCGCCAATCATGATGACAGCGTGTGTGTCAGGATCTTCGTTAAACGCTTTTAAAGCATCAATAAAGTTTGTTCCATTTACAGGGTCGCCGCCGATTCCAACAGCTGTAGATTGTCCTACACCTGCTTCTGACAGCTGGTGCACCGCTTCGTATGTTAATGTTCCTGAACGTGATACAACGCCTACATGACCCTTTTTATGGATATATCCAGGCATAATGCCGATTTTACATTCTTCAGGCGTGATGACACCAGGGCAGTTGGGCCCTATCAGTCTCGTTTTCTTGCCTTCCATGAAGCGTTTGACCTTCACCATATCTAAAACCGGAATATGCTCTGTGATACAAATCACGAGATCAAGCTCCGCATCTACCGCTTCCATAATGGCATCAGCTGCGAACGGTGCCGGCACATATATAACAGACGCGTTAGCACCAGTCGTTTGAACTGCTTCAGCCACTGTATTAAATACAGGAACACCTTCCGCTTCAGTTCCGCCTTTTCCAGGTGTTACACCGCCTACGATATTTGTGCCGTATTCGAGCATCTGCTTCGTATGAAATAAAGCGGTAGAACCTGTAATCCCTTGTACAATAACTCTTGTATCTTTATTAATAAAAACACTCATTATCTGGTCCCCTGCCTTTCATTCTTTCCTAAACTAAGGATACGATTTTCTGCGCGCCGTCAGCCATTGATTCCGCAGATGTAATATTTAATCCTGATTCACTAAGGATTTTCTTCCCTAGATCCACGTTTGTACCTTCAAGACGGACGACAAGCGGCAATGTTAAACCGACTTGTCTTGTCGCTTCAACAACCCCTTCTGCGATGACATCACATTTCATAATGCCGCCGAAAATGTTGACAAAAATCCCTTTAACGTTTTGATCAGAAAGAATGATTTTAAATGCTTCCGTGACTTTTTCTGCAGTTGCACCGCCGCCCACATCAAGGAAGTTGGCCGGTTCTCCTCCATAATGCTTGATAATATCCATTGTGGACATTGCAAGTCCCGCGCCGTTTACCATACAGCCAATATTTCCATCAAGAGAAATGTAGCTTAAGTCATATTTGGACGCTTCGATTTCTTTCGGATCTTCTTCATCCAAATCTCTGTATTCCATAATGTCCTTTTGTCTGTACAACGCGTTGCTGTCGAAATTCAATTTCGCATCAAGCGCCATCACATTTCCATCGCCAGTAACAACGAGCGGATTGATTTCGGCGATTGAGCAGTCTTTCTCAACAAACGCTTTATATAGTCCAAGCATAAATTTAGCAGCTTTTCCCACAAGCTCCTTTGGAATATTAATAGCGAATGCGATTTCTCTAGCTTGATAGCCTTGGAGGCCGACAGCCGGATCAATGACAACTTTCTTGATTTTTTCCGGTGTTTTCTCCGCTACTTCTTCGATTTCCGTTCCGCCTTCTTCAGAAGCCATCAGAACGATTCTAGAAGTGGCGCGATCAAGCACAAGCCCCACGTAGTATTCTTTTTTAATATCGCAGCCTTCTTCAATAAGTAAGCGTTTTATTACTTGGCCGTCCGGACCCGTTTGATGTGTAACTAGGGTCTTCCCTAATAGTTCTTCGGCATACGCTTTCACTTCATCTAATGATTTTGCTATTTTTACCCCACCAGCTTTGCCTCGACCGCCAGCATGAATTTGAGCCTTTACGACATAAACCGAGCTGGATAAGTTCTTTGCTTTCTCAACTGCTTCTTCTGCTGTAAAAGCCACTTTACCTTCAGGAACAGATACCCCATATTTTCTGAGGACTTCTTTTCCCTGGTACTCATGGATATTCATTTCCCATCCTCCTAACTTATGTAACAAAACTAAAATAGACTGCGCTTTCATTCTATAATAATACTGGAAGAATTGTCTAGAGTTCGATGCAAAATCTTAAAATCCTTCTAAACATTCAAACTTTTATTTTATTAAAAACATAAATTTCAAACGGAGGATGGGGAATATTTTAGCTACTTTTTATTTTTTACGCTTTCGTCCAATCTGTAAATGAACGAAAAAATCTCGGCTACTGTTTCATAAAGAGCTTCCGGGATTTGATCATCTACAGTCAAATGGCGCATTAATTCGACAAGAGTCCGATCTTCTTGAATCGGGACCCCTGCCTTTTTCGCTTCTTTGATAATGTTGTCGGCTACATGGCCCTTTCCTGTCGCAATCACTTTTGGCGCCTTGTCTTTTTGTTCGTCATAATGGAGAGCCACAGCTTTTCTGATCGGCGTCTGCTCTTTCATACTTTCACATCCACTTCCTGATCACTGATGCTTGTTATATATTGATCGATTGCAGCCTTCTTTTCGAAGTGAATCCTTTTTTTAGCGTTGACACCTGAAAGGCTGTATCCCATTTCCTTCAGATTCTGTTTCAGCGCAGGCACCATCGGATCGATCGCAGCCTGAAGCTCGAAATCAGTCTCAATTGTAATAGTCATAACTTTTTGCTGTACCAAACAATCAACGACGGTTTCTTTTAACGTATCCAGCTGCAGCAAAAACAAAAGGCGGCAATGAGAAGGATCAAGCTTTCCATCCGCTTCCTTCTTTCCTTTAAACAGAACCGTCATGTCCTGAACCCCTGACTTCGAAAACAGCGGAAATGACATTACAATTTGGCTGTATGACGGATGGTCCTGCTGCATGAAAAGCTGGCCGTTTAATTTATGAAAAAGCTGATCGGCTTCCTGTTTGACAGGTTCAGATACCTCATGCGACGCTCTTGCGGCATGAAGAGCCAGCTTGATGGATTGTATTTCGTCAGGTGTGACTGCGCTTCCTTGTTCTAACGCTTTAATGAATGCAAGCTCGTCCCTTGCGCCGATTGCCGTTTTCACTTTGGATAAGAAAGAAAGAACATCTGCCTTGTCCGCCAAATTAGGTGCCGCCTGCTGAACAGCCTTTAAAAAGACTTCGGCTTCCCGATCTGTGACTTGTGCCGCCTGAAAAACAGCTGAAGCTGCAGGTGAGTTACTATCACCCGATGAAGCAGCCGCTTTAATCCAATTTGCTGCTTCTTTCACAATGTGAAGACTGTTTTTTTCAGCAGATTCCGTCAGCTTTGTCAGCAGCTGACGGGCTTCTTTGATTGGAATGTCTGCTGCTGTTTTGCCAGACTCTCCTTGTATGCTACTCTGTTCCGCTATGTCGTTTACGAGCGATAAGCCAGCCTTACCGGAGGAACCAGATAGTGCGCTAAGCTCCCTGTTTCCAGCTGTGTTGCCTGGAGAAGGTGCTTTGGTATTGTCCGTTAGCGAGATAAGCTTATCAATCAGACGTTCTGCATGGACATCAATTTCACTATTAAAAAGTGCTGTAACTGCTTCTTTTAGCTTTGCCGTCATTTGGCTCTGCTGAGGGTTTTGGTTGATTGCCTGAAGCAGACGGGATACATGCTGATGCAGCGGAACAGGCGATTTCACAGCGTGAACACCGCTCAAAACCTCGGGGTGAATGGGAAGCTCACGCTTTAAAGCGAATAGAACAGTTTCAATCGCTTTTTTTGTATCTGGCGCAGGCAGCGTCTCCATCCAGCGGACAGCTGTTTTGATATCATTTTCTGTTACAGGTGTTTTGCTCTTCAGCATCGCTCCAGTCATCATGAGAGCGGCGTTTGAAGGTTTTACTGAAATGGCATTTAAAAGTTTGCCAGCTGCATCCTGAATGGATTTGGGATTTTGGTCAAAGCTTTGAACGACCTGAAGACGGCCTGTCTGTTCTGCTGTTGTTTTTTCGTAGGAAAACCAATAGTACGCCTGAGGACGAAGCTGAGTTTCAAGTTTTCCCTGGACAGTTTGGTTGCCGACTTGAATCAGCGCATGCTGATCTCCTAATAAACGAAGCACTTTTCCTAAAAGGAGACGCTTCTCCCCGTTTAGCGCTTCGCTAACATTTGATGTTTCCTGTGGGACTGCTGTATTTCCAAAAAGGTGCTGCAGCGCCTTTTGCACATCATTTCGTATATTCATTTAAAGAGGTGCCTCCTTGTCCATCGGTTTATCTGAAAGATTGAACAGGAGCGAAAGTTTTGCGGTGCAATTCAGTTGGGCCGTGTGCTGCGAGAGCTTCGAGATGCTCTTTTGTCCCATAGCCTTTATTTTTTTCAAAGCCGTATATAGGGTATGTTTCGGCATAAGCGCTCATCATCCGGTCTCTCGTCACTTTCGCGATACACGCACCTGCTGCAATAGACACGCTTTTAGCATCGCCTTTTATAATTGACGACTGGTCTATGCCGACCGGTAGCGTCATTGCGTCAACAAGCAAATAATCAGGTGTATCTGACAAATCGTGTATCGCTTTCACCATTGCCATCTTTGAAGCTTCATATATATTGACTTCATCAATGACAGAGGCTTCTACAATTCCTATTCCGACTGCCAGTGCTTCTTTCATAATAAGCTCGTAATATTCGTCACGCTTTTTTTCTGAGAGCTTTTTGGAGTCTGTCAGCCCAAGTATTTCACATTCCTCTGGAAGGATGACTGCGCTGGCGACAACGGGTCCTGCCAATGGCCCCCGGCCGACCTCATCTACACCTGCAATCAAGCGAAATCCTTTGTTTCTTGCCAGTCTTTCATAGGAAGTCATATTCACCCATTGTTCTTTCAGCGCTTTTTCTTTCGCCTGCTTTTTAATCCATTGCTCTACAAGCGTTTGAACGCTTTTTCTCGGGTCGTTTTCGCATTGGGCAAGAAATGGGTCTTGCTCATCCTTCACTTCCTGCAAACGGTCTTTAATGTCCTTTACGGTTAATGTATTCACTTTCTCTTCTCCCTTACTGTATGTATCGGTTCGGTCACGAAAAAATAAAGACCCGCATTTCTGCGCGCCTTTACATAGTCGGCTGTTCAAATGACAGCCGGCCGAACTTTTCAGTGCGGATATCGCGAATAATGACTTCAGTCGTCTTATCGTAGTTAATGAGCCCTCCGCTCATGAGACAGCCGCGCTTTTCACCTATTGCATCAAATAGCTCTGCAATGTCCTCTGGGATCTCATCAAGGGCGTAACGCTCTTTTAGCCGTTCAGGATAGTGTTCTTCGAGAAAACGAAGACCAAACACAGCCACGTCCTGCAGATTGATAATCGAGTCTTTAATAGCCCCGGTGACAGCCAGCCTCAAGCCGACAAGCTCATCCTCAAATTTAGGCCATAAAATCCCCGGTGTATCCAATAGCTCTAATTCTTTCCCGACTTTGACCCACTGCTGAGATGTCGTAATACCAGGTCTGTCTCCCGTTTTTGCTATATTTTTCTTTGCCAGCCGGTTGATAAGCGTTGATTTCCCAACGTTTGGAATGCCGATAATCAAAGCGCGAATTGCTCTCGGCTTCACACCTTTTGCCCTCATCCGGTCAAATTTTTCTTGAAGGATCTCTTTTGATGCCGGGACAATTTGATTTAAGCCTTGTCCGTTTACAGAATTAATGGACAAGGAGCGGATCCCCTGGTTCTCAAAGTGCTCTTTCCACTGCTGTGTAACTGCCGCATCCGCTTTGTCAGCCTTGTTTAACAGCATAATTCGCGGTTTATTTTTTAGAATATCTTCAATCATTGGGTTTCTTGATGACATTGGAATTCTGGCATCTACCAATTCGTATACTATATCGATTAATTTTAATTTTTCGGTTACTTCCCTTCTTGCTTTTGCCATATGGCCCGGGAACCATTGAATTGTCATGTGAAACGAACACCGCCTTTATCTCTTCAGTATGTATAATTCTTTGTTGTCCTTTATGTATTTTACGATGCCTGTCCGGCATTTTCAAATTCTGTATAAAAAAAGAGCTTGTTACAGGTAACAAGCTCTTTTCGTTCGTTATCATTATCGTCTGATCTCTTTAATACGAGCCGCTTTTCCGCGAAGTTCACGCAGGTAGTAAAGCTTAGCACGGCGTACTTTACCGTAACGTACAACTTCGATTTTCGCGATTTTTGGTGTGTGTACAGGGAAAGTACGTTCAACGCCAACACCGTAAGAAATCTTACGAACTGTGAACGTTTCGCTGATTCCACCACCACGACGCTTAATCACAACACCTTCAAAGATCTGGATACGCTCACGGTTACCCTCAACAACTTTAACGTGTACACGTAAAGTGTCACCAGGACGGAACGCAGGAAGATCAGTACGAAGCTGTTCTTTTGTGATATCTTCAATTAGTTTTTGCATCGTTTTCAACTCCTTCCAACAGATGCTCTTGGCCACAAAACCCGGCACAGCGGAACATCGTTTTCAAGCTTGCAGCGGATGAGCCCGCTTAAGCCACAAGTAGTATCTTATCACAATTTCATAGCCTATGCAATAAAATCTATTCTTTTTCCCATTCAGAAATCCATTTTCTTTGCTGTTCTGTAAGCGGGTAGTCTTTCAAAAGATCCGGACGTCTTACATAGGTCCTTCTGATCGACTCTTTATTCCGCCATTCTTTGATTTTTGCATGGTTTCCTGATAGAAGTGTTTCAGGCACTTTTAAACCTTTGTAATCTGCCGGTCTTGTATAATGCGGGTGTTCTAAAAGGCCGGTGCTGAATGAATCCTCAATATGGGAAGCCTCTTTGCCCAGCACACCCGGGAGCAGTCTGACCACACTGTCTGCAATCATCATTGCGGGAAGCTCACCGCCCGTCAGAACAAAATCGCCAATGGATATTTCATCTGTCACCAGATGTTCGCGAATGCGTTCATCATAGCCTTCATAGTGGCCGCAAATAAACAGCAAATGCTCTTCCTTTGCTAACTGCTCGGCTTTTTTTTGGGTAAAACGCTCACCTTGCGGACAGACGAGAATAATACGCGGAGCAGCAGCTGCCTTTGATGTCAGATCCTCGACCGCGTCAAAAACAGGCTGAGGCTTCAGAACCATGCCTGCGCCGCCGCCATAAGGATAATCATCAACAGTATTGTGCTTGTTATCAGAATACTCCCGGAAATTCACGACCTGAAACTGCACCGCATCTTTGTCTTGGGCTTTTTGAAGAATTGATGAGCCAAGCACACCTTCAAACATTTCGGGAAACAGCGTCAAAAAGTCGATTCTCATTCGTCTATTAATCCTTCCATGAGTTCAATCTCAATTTTCTTTTCGCTGACATCGATATATTTGACCACTGATTCAATGTAAGGAATGAGTGCGTCTTTTTTCCCTTTTCGCCCGATAACCCAAACGTCATTAGCTCCAGGCGTCAAAATTTCTTTGACCTTTCCGATGAGTTCACCGTCTTCGGTAAATACTTCGCACCCAATGATTTCATGGAAATAAAATTCTCCCTCATTCAGCTCTCCTAAATCTTCTTCAGGCACTTTAATGATTGCGTTTTTCAGTTTCTCTACTTCATTCAGGCTTTGTCTTTCTTTAAACTGCAGCAGATGAAATTGCTTATGCAGCCTGTGCGTGTTTACTGTTACTTCCACTGGTTCGTTACTGCCGTCCATAAACAAATACAGCGTGTTGCCCGGCTTATACCGTTCTTCGGCAAAATCTGTTTTCGAAATCACCCGCACTTCGCCTTTGATTCCGTGGGTGTTTACGATTTTACCTACATTAAACCATCGCTTTGTCATATGATCACCTCTGGCGAATTTCAATTACTTTTCCGTCTTTTATGACGATGGTATTTGCTGCTGTTTTCTCATGCCAGTCATCCCCGGCTTCAATCGTCAGCAGCGCATCGACTTCCTTTTCTTTCATTTCACTGCCAAGCGGCAACGTATGTACTTGAGCAATTTGAAAATCGATTATTTTTATATTATCTTTTCGCTTTTCTATTGCCTTTTTAAATTGTTCAATCATTTCTGGGTTTTGCTGTTCTTTCTCATGTTTTCTAAGCTGAAAATAGAGCTGGCTGCATTCTCGTTCAAGCATTTGTTTCTTTTCGGCAAAAGAAGCTAAAAGCTTTTCCTTGCTGCGCTCGGTTAAGACTTGCATAACGGCTACACGGTGAATAATTTGCATCGCACCAAGCTCCCCGCTTTTAAAACTTTTTTGGCTCAGGCTTTTTCTATTTTGCCTAAGCTTCTATCAGTTTACCCTTTTTTTGCGTGTAAAAAAAGGGGAGGTGCCGGCCCTCTCCCTTTTAGTCAAATATCTCAAATTGAACTTTCTTAGAAGACTGTGCGCCAGCTGCAAATACAGCTGTTCGAATCGCTTTTGCAGTCCGGCCTTGCTTTCCGATAACTTTACCGGTATCTGACTTATGGACAGATAAGCGCAGCGCAATCTTTTGATCGGTTTCTTCTCTTATGACGCGAATGTCATCTGGATGATCAACAAGCGGCGTCACAATTCGGACAATCAAATCTTCCAAGTGTTGATCAGTCATTACTTGCCTTGTTTAGCGTTGTGGAATTTTTCCATGATTCCTTGGCTAGAGAACAAGTTGCGAACTGTATCAGATGGTTTCGCTCCAGTTTGAAGCCATTTAAGAGCAAGCTCTTCGTCGATTTTTACTTCCGCTGGTTTTGCAACCGGGTTGTAAGTTCCGACTGTTTCGATGAAACGGCCGTCACGCGGTGAACGAGAATCTGCTACAACAATACGATAGAAAGGAGATTTTTTTGCTCCCATACGTTTTAAACGAATTTTTACTGCCATTTTACTAGCACCTCCGAAAATATTTCAACAAGATAGTATATTAACAATGATAAAAGTGTTTGTAAAGTGTTTTTTCTTAACAACGGTTTTATCATGTATAACCGATTACATAAAAGGTAGCTTAAACCCTTTTTTCTTACCTTTAGACATGTTTGTCATCTGCTTCATCATTTTTTTCATTTCGTCAAACTGCTTAAGCAGACGGTTGACCTCCTGTACGGATGTCCCGCTTCCTTTCGCAATCCGCTTCCTCCGGCTGGCATTGATGATATCCGGCTGTTCTTTTTCAAGAACAGTCATTGATTTGATGATCGCTTCCACATGATTCAGCTGCTTTTCATCAACTTGGATGTTTTTTAGGCCTTTCATTTTACCTGCACCCGGCATCATTTGCAGAAGCTCATCAAGCGGCCCCATGTTTCTGACCTGCCCGAGCTGCTCCAGAAAATCGTCCAATGTGAAGCTCATCGTTCTCATTTTTTGTTCCAGCTCTTTGGCTTTGTCTTCATCGACGCTGGCCTGTGCTTTTTCAATCAATGTCAGCACGTCGCCCATACCGAGAATCCTAGATGCCATGCGTTCAGGATGGAACGGTTCTAATGCATCAAGCTTTTCGCCTAAACCAGCGAACTTAATCGGCGTGTTTGTGACCGCACGAATAGAAAGCGCAGCACCGCCGCGTGTGTCTCCATCAAGCTTAGTTAACACAACACCGGTTAAACCGAGCTGTTCATTAAAGCTTTTGGCAACATTCACAGCGTCCTGACCGGTCATTGAATCGACGACCAGGAAGATTTCTTCCGGATTCGCGATTTCTTTCACGTTAGTCAGTTCATCCATCAGTTCATGGTCAATATGCAAACGGCCAGCCGTATCCAAAATGACATAGTCATAATGTTCTTCCTTGGCTTTTTCAATAGCTTGTTTCGCTATTTCTACAGGACTAACCTGATCACCAAGAGAGAAAACAGGCATGTCAAGCTGTTTGCCGAGCGTTTCCAGCTGCTTAATAGCGGCTGGACGGTAAATATCGGCAGCAACAAGCATCGGTTTGCGATTATGCTTTTTGCGCAGCAGATTCGCCAGCTTACCGCTTGTTGTCGTTTTACCGGCACCTTGGAGACCGACCATCATAATAACAGTCGGCGGCTTTTTTGCGACGGCGATTTTGCTCTCTTCGCCGCCCATCAGCTCAGTCAGTTCCTCTTTAACAACTTTAATGACCTGCTGGCCGGGCGTCAGACTTTTCATGACGTCTTGGCCTACAGCGCGTTCACTTACTTTTTTGACAAAATCCTTGACTACTTTAAAGTTAACGTCAGCCTCAAGGAGCGCAAGACGAACCTCACGCATCATATCTTTTACATCTTGTTCGCTGACTTTCCCTTTTCCGCGGATTTTAGAAATCGTCTGCTGCAGTCGGTCGGCTAATCCTTCAAATGCCATAGTTTGCCGCCTCCTAATCTAATTTCTCAAGCGTTTCAATCAGAGCTGTAATTTCTTCCTCTTCTTTTGATCCGGAAGCAAGCTCCTTCAGCTTATTAAACATCTCTTTACGCTCCTGAAACTTTTTCAAAAGGAGCAGCTTTTCTTCATATTGTTCAAGCATCGCTTCTGTTCGTTTGATGTTATCATAAACAGCTTGTCTTGAAACCTCATATTCTTCGGCTATTTCGCCTAGGGAGAAATCGTCCAAATAATAAAGCGACATATAGCTCTTCTGTTTTGACGTCAACAACGACTGATAAAAATCAAACAGATAGTTCATTCTCGTTGTCTTTTCGAGTGACATTTGAGCTCTCCCCTTTGTTAAGTCAAATCCCTTTACGATAACTTAGTTTACACGGTTTTATCGAGACTGTCAAGTTTTTATCTTGTCAAAGGATCGATTGCCTTTTCCAAAATACGCTAAATACCATCCATTTTATTCCGATATTGTATATGGACCCTATTTTAAAGGAGGATATCTTATGAAAAAAATCGGTTTATTGTTTATGCTGTGTTTGGCAACCATATTTACAATCATTTTCCCGGCACAGCAGGCAGACGCTGCTGAGGTGCCTTATAAGGCTTCAATCACAAATATCAGCACAGATGGAGGAGTTTACGGTAAAATCAATTACGGACAAGGTCAATTTTGGCGAGTCAAGTACAATATTACAATAAACGGCAAATTACTCGACCAAAACGGACAGCCGGTGCCAAACGCGCCAGTAAGGTTTGAAGCAGATACGAAGGTCGGAAATACAACAAAAACAGCTTCAGGAATAACCGATGCACATGGAACATTTGAGGTTCCAATGTATTTGGGGCCAGCTGCAGGGTATTACACGTATTACACATCAGTTTCCGTTCATTACTATGACATCATCCCGTTCAGAGTTTATTCAGAAGATTCGAGATTGGTATCCACAGATAACAGCCTTTATCATTTCGCCTATCAAGTGAGAAGATAAAAAAGAAAAAGGCCCCAAAATAGAGACTGACCCCCGTTTTCGAGACAGGGATCAAAACACCTTTTAAACAGCCAATTGC